>NZ_JBWKOU010000001.1:0-16227 GCF_059416245.1 Curvibacter sp. GW821-FHT09D12
ATCAGTGGCGCGATCCAGCACCTGGCGGGGATGAAGGACAGCAAGGTGATCGTGGCGATCAACAAGGACCCGGAGGCGCCGATCTTCAGCGTGGCCGACTATGGCCTGGAGGCTGATCTGTTTGTGGCTGTGCCTGAACTGATCAGCGCTCTGTGAACTGAGGCCCAGGGCCCTTTTTGACAACAAGCCAAATGGGCATCGTTCGCGATGCCCTTTTCATATCCGGAGATGAACCCCATGAGTTACACCGCCCCCCTGAAGGACATGCTGTTCAACATTGAACACCTGGCCAACATCGAACAAGTCTCGCAGATCCCTGGTTTCGAGGAGGCCGGCCTGGAAACGGCCCAGGCCGTGCTTGAAGAATGTGCCAAGCTCAACGAGGGCGTGATCGCCCCCTTGAACTGGGACGGCGACAAGAACCCGTCGAGCTGGAAGGACGGTGTGGTCACCACCACCCCGGGCTTCAAGGAGGCCTTCAAGCAATACGCCGAAGGCGGTTGGCAAGGCTTGCAGCACCCAGTCGATTTTGGCGGCCAAGGCCTGCCCAAGACCATTGGCGCGGCCTGCACCGAGATCCTCAACTCGGCCAACATGAGCTTCGCCCTGTGCCCCTTGCTGACCGATGGCGCGATCGAAGCCCTGCTGACGGCGGGCAGCGATGAACTCAAGGCCATCTACCTTGAAAAGCTGGTGTCGGGCCAATGGACCGGCACCATGAACCTGACCGAGCCCCAGGCCGGCTCGGACCTGGCTCTGGTACGCACCCGCGCCGAGCCGCTGCCCGATGGCACGTACAGGATCTTTGGCACCAAGATCTTCATCACCTACGGCGAGCACGACATGGCCGAGAACATCGTGCACCTGGTGCTGGCCCGCGTGCAGGGCGCACCTGAAGGCGTGAAGGGCATCAGCCTGTTCGTGGTGCCCAAGTTCATGGTGAATGCCGATGGCTCGCTGGGGGCGCGCAACGACGTGCATTGCGTGAGCATCGAGCACAAGATGGGCATCAAGGCCAGCCCCACGGCGGTGCTGCAATACGGAGACCACGGCGGCGCCATTGGCTACCTGGTGGGCCAGGAAAACCGCGGCCTGGAGTACATGTTCATCATGATGAACGCGGCCCGCTATGCCGTGGGCATGCAGGGCATTGCGGTGGCCGAGCGCGCCTATCAAAAGGCCGTGCAATACGCCAAGGACCGCGTGCAAAGCCGCCCGGTGGACGGCAGCCTCAACGCCAGCGCCGCCATCATCCACCACCCCGACGTGAAGCGCATGTTGATGACCATGCGCGCCTACACCGAAGGCTGCCGTGCCATGGCCAGTGTGGCCGCCGCCGCTTACGACGCGGCCCACCACCACCCCGACGCCGACACCCGCAAGGTGAATGCAGCCTTCTACGAATTCATGGTGCCGCTGGTCAAGGGCTACAGCACCGAGATGAGCCTGGAGGTCACCTCGCTGGGGGTGCAGGTGCATGGCGGCATGGGCTTCATCGAAGAGACCGGCGCGGCCCAGTACTACCGTGATGCCAAGATCCTGACCATCTATGAAGGCACCACCGCCATCCAGGCCAATGACCTGGTGGGGCGCAAGACCGCGCGCGATGGCGGCCAGACGGCCAAGGGCATTGCCGCCCAGATCGAGCAGACCGAGACCGCCTTGCTGGCCAGCGGCACCGACACGGCTGCCGTGGTGGCGAAGCGCCTGAAGGCCGCCCGCCTGGCATTCCTGGACGTGGTCGACTTTGTGGCGGGCAACACCAAGGCCTCGCCCAATGCCGTGTTTGCCGGCTCGGTGCCCTACCTGATGCTGGCCGGCAATGTGGTGGCCGGCTGGCAACTGGCCCGTTCGCTGCTGGTGGCGCAAGACCTGCTGGCCCAGGGCCAGGACGAGGCCTTCATGCGCAGCAAGATCAGCACAGCCCGCTTCTATGCCGACCACCTGCTGAGCAAGGCTTCTGGCCTGCGCGACAGCATCGTGGAAGGTGCTGACAGCGTCACCGCGCTGGCACCGGAAGCCTTCTGATCGGATGGGCCGCGCTGTCCCGAAACGGACAGTGCGGCCGACCTCCCGCCCGTCAAAATTCGCGCAGACCCATCCTGGAGACAAAACACATGTCGAAACTGCCTCCGGCGCTCGCCAACCGGCCTTTCCCGGTCATCGGCTCGCCGCTGTTCATCATCAGCAACCCCAAGCTTGTCATCGAGCAGTGCAAGGCCGGCGTGATCGGCTCGATGCCGGCGCTCAATGCCCGCCCAGCCGCCCAACTGGACGAGTGGCTGGCCGAGATCACAGAGGCCCTGGCGGCCCACAACAAGGCCAACCCCGACAACCCGGCCGCCCCATTCGCCATCAACCAGATCGTGCACAAGAGCAATGATCGCCTCGATCACGACATCGAGATGGTCATCAAGTACAAGGTGCCGGTGATCATCACCTCGCTGGGGGCCCGCACCGATGTGAACGAGGCCATCCACAGTTATGGCGGTGTGGTGTTGCACGACATCATCAACAACGCCTTTGCCCACAAGGCCATCGAGAAGGGCGCTGACGGCCTGATCGCGGTGGCGGCAGGTGCCGGTGGCCATGCCGGTACCAAGAGCCCATTTGCGCTGATCCAGGAAATCCGCCAGTGGTTCGACGGCCCTGTGGCGCTGTCGGGTTCGATCGCCTCGGGCGGGGCCATCCTGGCGGCTCAGGCCATGGGCGCCGATTTCGCCTACATGGGCTCGGCGTTCATCGCCACCGAAGAGGCGCGCGCGGCCGAAGCCTACAAACAGGCCATCGTCGACGGCAACTCGGACGACATCGTCTACAGCAACCTGTTCACCGGTGTGCACGGCAACTACCTCAAGCCCAGCATCCGTGCCGCCGGCCTGGACCCCGACAACCTGCCCGAGAGCGACCCCAGCAAGATGAACTTTGGCGGCGACGCCAAGAAGGCCTGGAAGGACATCTGGGGCTGTGGCCAGGGCATTGGTGCCATCAGCAAGGTTCAGAAGACCGCGGACCTGGTCGCCCAGCTCAAGCGCGAGTACGCCGAGGCCAAGGCCCGCCTGCTGGCCGCCTGATGGCCCGCCGCAAGGCGTTGGCACACCCACCCGCTGCGGCGGGTTTTTTTTCGCCCGAGGTACAGCGGGATCGCCCATGACGGCACAATGCGCAGCCTTTGTCATTTGAGTGCTGGAGCTCACCCATGAACCTGATCGCCGAACTGCAAGCTGCCCGCAAACGCCAGGGGCTCAAACAGCAGGAGCTGGCCGAGCAGGCAGGGCTGTCGCGCATGACGGTGCAACGCATCGAGTCGGGCGCCATCGACCCTCGCCTGAGCACCTTGGCCGAAATGGCCAGGGTGCTGGGGCTGCAGCTGGTGGCCGTGGCCTCGGAACAGCCCCATCCGCTGGTGGCCGCACCAGGTGCCCCCATCGTTGACGAGGGTCAGGCCTGAGCTGTCTGCAGGGCCGCCCGGATGAACTCAAGCCGGTCTTGTCCGAAGAACATCTCTTCGCCGACAAAACAGGTGGGCGCGCCGAACACGCCGCGTCGCACAGCCTCGTCGGTGGTGTTCTTCAGTTGGGCCTTGACCTCGGCATCCGAGCACCAGGCCAGCACCTGATCCGCATCGAGCCCCGCGCCCGACAGCAGCTCGACCACCACGGCGGCCTGGCCGAGGTTCAGGCCCCGCACCCAGATGCCCTCGAACACGGCCTTCAGGTAGGCCTGCAGCTGTTCGGGCTGGTGCATCACAAAGCCGGTGGCCGCCCGCATCAGCATCAGGGTGTTGATCGGAAAGAATGGGTTGCGCTGCAAGCTCACCCCGTAGCGCAGGGCGTAGCGCGCCAGGTCGTGGAACACATAAGCCCCCTTGGCCGGCACGGTGGCCGGCGAGGCGTTGCCGGTGGCCTGGAACACGCCGCCCAACAACATCGGGCGCCATTGCAGTTGGGCGCCGGTCTCGGCAGCCAGGGTGGGCAGCTGCGTCCAGGCCAGGTACGAGGCCGGGCTGCCCACGTCGAAAAAGAACTCCACTGTGCGACCCATGTTGTCTCCGAAGTCAGGTTGGGCGGATCGCTCACCGTAGGCAGGTGGGTGCAGGGTGTCAAGGCGGCCATCCCTGAGTGTCTCGCGCCTGGGTGACAGCGGCGGGCTTGCCGGCACGGCGGCCTTGCAGGCAAGATCGTTACCAGGCCGGTCACGGCACCCACCCTCCATGGAGATTCCGGTATGACGCAGACACAGCAGCCACGCGGCGTGGCCTTGGTGATCGGTGCGGGCGACGCCACAGGCGGCGCCATTGCCAAGCGCTTTGCCCGCGAGGGCTACATCAGCTGCGTCACGCGCCGCACGGCTGACAAGCTGCAGCCTCTGGTGGACGCCATCCGTGCCGACGGTGGCCAGGCGCACGGTTATGCCAGCGATGCCCGCAAGGAAGACGAGGTGCAGGCCCTGTTTGAACGCATCGAGGCCGAGCATGGGCCCATCGAGGTGCTGGTGTTCAACATCGGCGCCAACGTGCCCTGCAGTGTGCTGGATGAAACCGCCCGCAAGTACTTCAAGATCTGGGAGATGGCCTGTTTTAGCGGCTTCCTGAACGCGCAAGCCGCCGCGCGCCGCATGGTGCCGCGCGGGCGTGGCACCATCTTGTTCACCGGTGCCACCGCCGCCTTGCGCGGTGCGGCGGGCTTTGCGGCCTTTGCGGGGGCCAAGCACGCCTTGCGGGCGCTGGCCCAAAGCATGGCGCGTGAGCTGGGTCCGCTGGGCATCCATGTGGCCCATGTGGTGGTCGATGGCGCGATCGACACCGAATTCATCCGCAGCAATTTCCCCGAGCGCTATGCCCTGAAAGCGCAGGACGGCATCCTCAATCCCGAGCACATCGCTGACAACTACTGGCTGCTGCACCAGCAGCCACGCGATGCCTGGACCTTTGAATTGGACCTGCGGCCTTATATGGAACGCTGGTAGGCCTGGGCAGGCGCAAGCCCCCACCTGAGCGGTGGCGGCGGGCTGTGAGCGCTCCAAGGCAGGGCGGCATCAGCTATTCACAACGGGCATACATCGCTCGGAGTTTTTCATTATTCAGGGCGCAAGGCCCTGGCTAAAGTGGCCGCGCACCGCTGCTGCCGGTCGTGCGGGCCTGCACGGACGTCTCCAGCGGAGAGCTGTCGCCCGGGTGTGTCTGTTTGCGTGAGCCCGGAGCAGCTTGGCTGCGTCATCGGCCCCTGTGCCGATCCCATCCCTGTGTGCCCGTTCCATCTAGAGAGTCGATTCATGTCTGCGAAGCAAGACCCCAACAGTCCGTTCATCCGAGAAGAAGGCGTCGTTCACCTGGGGGGCATTGACGCCCTGGTGCGATTGACGCTGGACCAGATTCGCACCGACCAGCGCCGCGGCCTGCGCACCGGCATGTTCGTGTCGGGCTACCGGGGCTCGCCGGTCGGCATGCTGGACGCCGCGTTGATCAAGCGGCAAAAGCTGCTGCTGGAGCACAACATCCGTTTCGTCGACGGCCTCAACGAAGACCTGGCGGCCACGGCGGTCTGGGGGACCCAGATGCTGGGCGCCGTGGGCCAGGAGAAGTTCGATGGTGTCACCGGCCTCTGGTACGGCAAGGCCCCGGGGGTGGATCGCAGCGGTGACGCGCTCAAGCACGCCAACTACACCGGCATGGGCAAGAACGGCGGGGTGCTGGCCGTGGTGGGGGACGACCCCAGTTGCAAGTCGTCGTCATTGCCCAGCCAAAGTGAGCCCATGTTGTTCCACCTGGGCATGCCTGCGTTGTACCCGGGCACCGTGCAGGACATCCTGGATCTCGGCTTGCATGGTTACCAGATGTCGCGCCTGTCTGGTTTGTGGGTGGGCCTCAAGATGGTCACCAACGTGGCCGATGGCAGCGGCAGTGCCGAAGTCTCGCCCGAGCGCCTGAACTTTCAGCTGCCCGACCTGGAGTTCGATGGCGTGCCTTTCACGCCGCGCATGAACCTGGGCATGAACGTGCGGGCCGAGGCCCTGGAGATGGAGCACTCGCTGTACACGCAGCGCCTGGAGCTGGCCAAGCGCTACGCGAGGGTGAACAAGCTCAACAACGTGGTGCTGCCCAATCGGGACGCGTGGCTGGGCATCGTGACGGCAGGCAAGACCTACAACGACCTGATGCAGGCCCTGCGCGAGATGGGGCTGGACGAGGCGGCCTTGAAGCGGCACGGCGTGCGCATTCTCAAGATGGGCATGTTGTTCCCCATGGAGCCCACCATCGTGCGCGAGTTCGCCGAGGGTCTGGAAGAGCTGTTCGTGATCGAAGAGAAGCGTCCGTTCCTGGAGATGTTTGCCAAGAACGTGCTGTACGGAAGCGCACGTGCCCCTCGCATCGTCGGCAAGTTCGATGAGCAGGAGCAGCCCTTGTTGCCGCCGGGCGGCGAGTTCGAATCCGACGTGATCGCCCGCGCGCTCTACAAGCGCCTGTCGCAGAAGGCGCGCATTGAATCGGCCGAGGCGTGGCTGCATCGCCTGGATGCGATTCACCTGCGCGACGATCCCGACACCGCAGGCCGCACCGCCTGGTTCTGTTCGGGCTGCCCGCACAACAGTTCGACCGTGGCCCCGGATGGCAGCGTGGTGTCGGCGGGCATCGGCTGCCACACCATGGCCATGTGGATGGACCGCAACGTGGTCATGGGCACCCACATGGGGGCCGAAGGCGCGCAGTGGATCGGCATGGCGCCGTTCACCGAGGTGCCGCACATTTTCCAGAACATGGGCGACGGCACCTACTTCCACTCCGGTAGCCTGGCCCTGCGCTACACCGTGGCAGCCGGCGTCAACATCACCTACAAGCTGCTCTACAACGCCCACACCTCCATGACGGGGGGGCAGGACATCCAGGGCAGCCACCCGGTGGCCAACGTGGTGTCCGAGTTGCTGGCCAACGGCGCCACCCAGGTGCTGATCACCACCGATGACCCGTCCAAGTACAACGGCGTGGCCTTGCCCGGCGGCACCGAGGTCTGGCACCGCGATCGCCTGGATGAGGCCCAGCGCACCCTGGCGGCCGTGCCTGGCACCACCGTTCTGATCCATGACCAGGAGTGCGCTGCCGAATTGCGCCGCCTGCGCGGGCGTGGCCAACGGCCCGAACCGGCGGAAAGCGTGGTCATCAACGAGCGGGTGTGTGAAGGCTGTGGCGATTGTGGCGAGCAGTCCAACTGCATGAGCGTGGAGCCCATCGAGACGGACTTCGGTCGCAAGACGCGCATCCACCAGGGCTCGTGCAACAAGGACTTTTCCTGTGTCGACGGCTTCTGCCCCTCGTTCCTGACCGTCACCCCTGCGCCCGAAGCGGCGGGGGCTGCGCCCGTGAAGAAAAAGAAGAAGGGTCGCATCCCGGCCATGGAGCACGCGTTGCTCGAACCCGAACTCAAGGTGCGGGGCGACTTTGGTGTGCACATCATGGGCATTGGCGGAACCGGCTCGGTCACGGTGGCCTCCACCATCGCCAACGCGGCCCGCATCGAGGGCAAGCATGTGATCGGGCTGGACCAGACCGGCCTGGCGCAAAAGGGTGGGGCCGTGATCTCGGACCTGAAGATCACGGCAGCACCGTTCCAGGGCGCCAACAAGATCAGCGATGGCTGTGCCGATCTGTACCTGGGCTTTGACATCCTGAACGCCACCGACCCCAAGAACCTGGACAAGTGCCATCCTGAGGTCACGGTGGCCGTGGTCTCGACCACCCGTACCCCCACCGGGCAGATGGTGTCCGACCGCCATGTCCAGTTTCCCGAACTGGACCCCTTGATGCAAGGCATCCAGCGTGTCAGCCGAGCCGCTGACAACGTCTTCCTGGATGGCCAGGGCCTGGCCGAAGGCCTGTTTGCCGACAGCATGGCCACCAACATCTTCATGGTGGGCGTGGCCTACCAGGCCGGTGCCTTGCCCTTGGAGGCCGCCTCGATCGAGGCGGCCATCGTGCAGGCCGGCGTGGCCGTCGACATGGGGCTGGCTGCTTTCCGCTGGGGCCGTCTGGCCGTGAGCCGCCGTGATCTGGTAGAGGCCGAGATTGCTCGCCTCAACCCCGTGGCAACTGCGGGCAGCGTGGTCACTTTGCACCGCCCGGCCCGCTTGAGTGCAAGCGCCCAGAAGATGGTCGATGCCTGTGGTGCCGATGGCGAGCTGCTGCGCCTGCTGCAGCGCCGGGTGCCCGAGCTGATCGACTACCAGAACGAGGCCTATGCCCGCCGATACACCCAGTTCGTGCGCCAGGTGGCCGACCTGGAGCGCCATGCCCTGCCGGGCAGCACCCTGATCGCCGAGGCCGTGGCGCGCAACCTCTACAAGCTCATGGCCTACAAGGACGAGTACGAGGTGGCCCGCCTGCACACCGCACCCGAGTTCCTGGCCCGCCTGGAGTCCGAGTTCAAACCCGGCCACCGCCTGCAGTTCCACCTGGCCCCACCGCTGCTGTCCAAGCGTGACCCGGTGACGGGCCATCTGATCAAGCGAGCCTACGGCCCCTGGGTGTTGACCGCCTTCAAATGGCTGGCCCGCTGCAAGGGCCTGCGCGGCGGCGTGCTGGATATCTTCGGCAAGACCGAAGAGCGTCGTCAGGAGCGGCAACTCATCGAGGACTACTGCCGACAGATGGTGGATGTTCTGAGCCGCCTGCGTCGGGACAACTTCGACACGGCCTTGAAGCTGGCGCAACTGCCTGATGCCATCCGTGGTTATGGCCATGTGAAGCACCGCAACCTCGAAGCCGCCCGCGCAGAACAGTCGCGTCTGCTTGCCGCGTTCAACCAGCCTGCACCACTGCGCCGCGCCGCCTGACGGGCGCGGGGTGTGTTCTCTGATCTCCTATCCATCGAAAGCCATCCATGAATGACCTCCAAGGCCATGATTTTGAAGACCTGCAGGCGGGCATGAGTGCCAGCTTTGCCAAGACCATCACCGAGGCCGACATCGTCCTGTTTGCCGGTGCCTCGGGCGACAACAACGCCATGCACATCAACGAGGAGTTCGCCAGTGCCACGCCTTTCAAGGGCCGCATCGCGCATGGCATGCTCACGGCCAGCGTGATCTCGGCGGCCATTGCCGGCAAGTTGCCCGGCCCGGGCACGATCTACCTCTCGCAAAGCCTGCGTTTCAAGGCTCCAGTGCACCCTGGCGATACGGTCAAAGCCACCGTGACTGTCAAGGAATTGTTTCCCGAGAAACGACGAGTGAGCTTGACGACTGTCTGCACGGTCGCTGGCAAGGTGGTGATTGAGGGGGAGGCGCTGGTCATGCCCACGGCACGCCAGCAGGCCACCTGATCGCCAGAGGGGGGCTCAGCCCCTAGCATTTGCTTACCCGGTCCGTACAGGACGCCTCTAAGCTGCCGAGCCACTGCGCCGCAGTGTCTGTCTATTCCGGGCAGCTCCATTCAAGAGGTCATGCACGATGCGGAACTTCAAACAGTCGCGCCTGTCTTTGGCGCGCTCCCTCAAACTCTCCCAACTGGTGGTGTTCGAGGCCGTGGTGTCAGCAGGCTCGATTCTGGCCGCCTCGCGCGAGTTGGCCCTGACCCAGCCTGCTGTCAGCAAGTCCTTGCACGAACTGGAGCGTTACCTCGACCAGGACCTGTTCGTGCGCAGCAAGAAGGGCGTGGCCCTGACCGAGTTCGGGCGCCTGTTCGAGCGCCATGCCCGCACCATGCTGCTGGAACTGCGCTGCCTGTCCGATGGGCTCAATGCCTGGCAGATGGGCGTGTCGGGCCACGTGGTGGTGGGCACGTTGATCACCGCCTCGGCGGTGTTGGTGCCCGAGGCCATCCACCGCCTGCGCGGAGGGGCGCCCGACGTGGAGGTCGAGGTGCGGGTGGGCACCAACACCACGCTCTTTCCAGCCTTGGCCCGGGGCGATCTGGACGTGGTGGTGGGTTACCTGCCGCGCGACAACGATGTCCTGCCCGGTGTCCTGCATCCCGACCGCCTGCAACATCAGACCCTTTACGACGAGGCACTGTGCGTGGTCGTCGACAGACAGCATCCGCTGGCCGCACGGCAGGGCCTCACCCTGCGTGAGCTGCATGACCAGGAGTGGATCCTGCCCACCCCCGATTCAGTGGCCTACGGCGCTGCCTGCGCCATGTTCGACAGCGAGAAGCTGCCCTTGCCGGCGCGGGTGGTGTATTCGGTGTCGGTGCTCACCAACATGGGCTTGCTTCGTCGGCGACCCATGGTGGCCTTGATGCCGCAACTGGCGGCCCAGCGCTTCGAGGAGACGGGCCTGCTGTCGCGGCTTTCGCTGGGCCCGCTTGAGGCCTTTGCCACCGTGGGCTACAGCGTCTCTTCGCATCGCCAGCCCAGCGCTGCGTGCCAGCGTTTCATCGAGGCCTTGCGCGCCTCGGTCTGAGTGCCGCCTGACCCGACTCGAGGGTGGCGGCCGGCGCCAGCCTGAATCCCTCATGGCATCGATCTGATCTCAAGGCGTCCACCGGCCTGCGCAGGCCACGCAGCCTGCCTCGGACGTGGGGCGGGTTTTCCGCTATTCCCGGGCGCTATAGATCGCGTCTTTGTTTTCATTATCCAAAGCGCGGTCTGCTCCCTACAGTGCCTCCCAGTTTCACGTCGGAGGTTTCTTTGTCCTACCCATTCATGCTGCCAGCCTCGCTGGACTCCCTGCGCAATTACGTCGATGGTGAGTTCGTCTCCACCGAGCGCCAGTTCGACAACATCAGCCCTTTGCATGGGCGCCTGCTGGGCCGAGTCCATGAAGCCGATGCGGCCCTGGTCGACCGTGCGGTACAGGCGGCCCGCAAGGCGCTGGAGGGCCCCTGGGGGCACAGCACGGTCGATGAGCGCGCCGCCTGGTTGCACAAGGTGGCCGATGTCATCGAACGCCGCTTCGACGAGTTCGTCGCGGCCGAGGTCGCCGATACCGGCCGCCCTGTGACCCAGGCCCGCAACCTGGACGTGTTCCGCGCGATTGCCAACCTGCGCACCTTCGCCGACCTGGGCAAGGTCGCCCACGGCGAGTGCTTTGAAAGTCGCACCGCTCAAGGCGAGGCCTTGCTCAACTACACCGTGCGCAAGCCGCTGGGTGTGGTGGCCAGCATCTCGCCCTGGAACCTGCCCATCCTGTCGATGACCTGGAAGGCCGCACCGGCGCTGATCTGTGGCAACACCCTGGTGGTCAAGCCCTCCGAAGAAACCCCCTCGTCGGCCACCTTGCTGGCCGAGGCCTTCCATGAGGCCGGCGTGCCCCCGGGTGTGTTCAACCTCGTGCATGGCTTTGGCGCCAATTCGGCCGGGGCCGCGATGTCGGCCCACCCGGGCATCGACGGCATCACCTTCACAGGCGAATCGCGCACCGGATCGACCATCATGAAGGCTGTGGCCGACGGGGTGAAAGAGGTGTCGTTCGAACTGGGTGGCAAGAACGCCGCCATCGTGTTTGCCGACTGCGATTTCGACGCGGCAGTGGAGGGGGTGCTGCGCTCTTCCTTTGCCAACACCGGACAGGTCTGCCTGTGCTCGGAGCGGGTGTATGTCGAGCGTCCGATCTTCGATCGCTTTGTGCAGGCCCTGAAGGCGGGTGCCGAGAAGCTGCGCATTGGCTACCCCGACGAACCCGGTGTGGACATGGGCTCGCTGATCTCGCACAAGCATCGGGCCAAGGTGCTTTCGTACTTCAAGCTCGCCGTGGAGGAGGGCGCCACGGTGGTCACAGGCGGCGGCATTCCTCATTTCGGCGACGAGCGCGATGACGGTGCCTTCATTCAGCCCACCATCTGGACCGGTCTGCCCGACACGGCCCGTTGCGTGCGCGAAGAGGTGTTCGGACCGGTGTGTCACATCGCGCCGTTCGACACCGAAGAAGAGGTGATGCGCCGAGCCAACGACTCCAACTACGGCCTGGCCGGCACTCTGTGGACCACCAACCTGCAGCGCGCCCACCGCGTGGCACGCCAGTTCGATACCGGCATCGTGTGGGTCAACACCTGGTACGTGCGGGATCTGCGCACTCCGTTTGGTGGCACCAAGCTGTCAGGGCTGGGCCGTGAGGGTGGACGCTGGTCGCTCGATTTCTACTCTGAAGTCAGCAACATCTGCATCAAGGTGGGCTGAGCATGCAGCGGCAAAACCTCAGTTCGCCGCGCTTGGCGGCGCCGCGCTTTCGCTACACGCCCTGCGTGAAGGTGGGACCGCTGGCCTGGCTGTCGGGCATGGTGGCCCTGGACCCCGCCACGGGCCAACTGGTGCCAGGGGGCGTGGGCCCCCAGACCCAGCGCATCTTCGACAACCTCGCGCTGGCCTTGCCGGACTACGGATTGCACATGGCCGATCTGTGCGTGGCACGCCTCTACACCACGGTGTTCGAGGAGTTCGGTGCCATCAATGAAGTCTGGGAGCGCCAGTTCGCCAACCTCACACCGCCGGCCCGCACGGCCGTGGGTGTCACCCACCTGCCCCTCGGGGCTCTGGTGGAAATCGAATTCTGTTTTTACCCCGCCTCAGGAGGGCTGTTGTGAATCCCACTTTGAAAGCCGTTGCGGACCTGCTCTGGTCCGCGGAGCAAACCGGTGAGGCCGTGGCCCCGGTGCGTGAACAAATCGAGCAGGGCGCCCAGGGGGGCGATGTGCTGCAAGCGGCCTACCAGGTCCAGCAGGACCTGACCCAGCGTCGACTGGACGCCGGCGGGCGCCTGGTCGGGCGCAAGATCGGCCTGACCTCGGTGGCGGTGCAACGCCAACTGGGCGTGGACTCGCCCGATTTCGGCGCCCTGTTTGCCGACATGGCCGTGGGTGATGGCGAAGAGATCGGCTGGTCGCGCCTGCAGCAACCCAAGATCGAAGCCGAGATCGCCCTGGTGCTGGGCCGGGACCTGTCGCACAGCCGTCACACCGTGGCCGACCTGATCAACGCCACGGCCTATGCCCTGCCTGCGCTTGAAGTGGTCGGCAGCCGCATCCGCAACTGGGACATCCGGCTGGCGGACACGGTGGCCGACAACGCGTCCTCCAGCCTGTTTGTGCTGGGCACCCGGCCCGTCAAGCTGAGCCGCCTGGAGCTGGCTGACTGCGGCATGGTGATGGAGCGCCGTGGTGATCAGGTGTCGGTGGGCGCGGGCTCGGCCTGCCTGGGCAACCCGCTCAATGCCGCCGTCTGGCTGGCCAATGTGATGGCGCGCATGGGCACGCCTCTGCGCGCGGGCGACGTGCTCATGACCGGTGCACTGGGGCCCATGGTGCCGGTGCAGCGCGGTGATGTGTTCACGGCCCACATCGAAGGCCTGGGGTCGATCCGCGCCGTGTTCGAACGATGAGCACCGGCCGTCACGCCACCCCCAGCCCCCAAGGAATTCAGAGAACCGACATGAACAAAATCGACAGCTTCGCCGCCGTCCTGGATGACGCGGCCCACCATGCCCATGATGTGCAGCAATTTCCGGCAGGGCAATTTGACCTTGCTGAAGCCTATGCCATCCAGCGCGCCTCGATTGATCGCCGGGTGGCGCGTGGCGAGCACCGCGTCGGCATCAAGCTGGGCTTCACCAGCCGGGCCAAGATGGTCCAGATGGGGGTGGACAACCTGATCTGGGGCTGGCTCACCAACACCATGCTGGACGAAGACGGTGGTGTGGTCGACCTGAAGCGATTCATCCATCCCCGCGTGGAGCCCGAGGTCTGCTTTGTGACCCGCCGCACCATCGATGCCCCCCTGACGGCACTCGAGGCCGCGGATTACCTGGAGGCCGTGGCGCCGGCGATGGAGATCATCGATTCGCGCTACCGCAACTTCAAGTTCACCCTGGAAGACGTGGTGGCCGACAACTGCTCGTCGGCCGGCTTGGTGGTGGGGGCCTGGAGCCGCGATTTCTCTGGCCTGCCCAATGCCGGTGTGCGCATGCAGTTTGATGGCCGCGATGTGCAGGTGGGCTCCACGGCCGCCATCCTGGGGCATCCGCTGCGTTCCATCGTGCAGGCCTCACGCCTGCTGCACCAGTCGGGCCTGAGCCTGCCTCCGGGCTCTTTGATCATGGCTGGCGCCGCCACCGCGGCCGAAGCACTGACACCCGGCTTGCACGTGCAGTGCCGCATCGGCAGCGGCGCAAGCGCCCTGGGTCAGGTGGCTTTCAGCACCCGCTGAAGACCGCCATCGGGCCCATCCAGAACAACAGACTCACAGGAGACAAGCACATGACTTCAGGTGCACAGGTGGTGGCCGGCAAGGCCACACCGCGAGGCCGCTTTCCCCACCTCAAGCGGGCCGGCGATTTCATCTACGTATCAGGGACCAGCTCACGCCGGCCCGACAACAGTTTCGAGGGTGTCCAGGTCGACCCGATGGGGGTCACGGCACTCGACATCCGGGCCCAGACCCGGGCCGTGATCGAGAACATCCGCGACATCCTGAAAAGTGTCGGGGCCGGGCTCGCGAACGTGGTCGAGACCCAGGTCTTCCTCGTGAACATGAACGATTTCGGTGGCTTCAACGAAGTCTGGGCCGAGTATTTCGACTACGACGGGCCCACCCGCACCACCGTCGCAGTGCATCAGTTGCCACATCCCCACCTGCTCATCGAGATCAAGGCTGTGGCGTATCACCCCAGTGCCCCACAACAAACCAAGGAGACTCAAGATGTTTGAAATGAAATACGGCATGCCCCTGAACTTTGGCCAATGGCTGGGCGAACACAATCACCTGCTGCGCCCCCCGGTCGGGAATGCCCAGATCTGGCCTGATTCCGATTTCATGGTGACCGTGGTGGCCGGCCCCAATGAGCGCAGTGATTTTCACGACGACCCGGTGGAAGAGTTCTTCTACCAGTTCAAGGGCAACGCCTTCATCATCATCTGGGACCGGGACCGCTATGAGCGCGTCACCCTCAACGAGGGCGATGTGTTCCTGATGCCTCCGCACGTGCTGCACTCGCCTCAGCGGCCCGATGCAGACAGCCGTTGCCTGGTGGTGGAACGGCGCCGTCCGGCGGGCGAAGCCGACGCCTTGCAATGGGGTTGTGCGGCCTGCGGAACCTTGATCAAGCGCTATGAGATGCAACTGCAGAGCATCGTGGCCGACCTGCCGCCGGTGTATGAGCAGTTCTATGCCACGCCTGATGCCGAGCGTGTGTGCCCGAAATGTGGTCTGCAGCATCCGGGCCGTGACTTCAAGACCTGGCACCAGGACATCGCCAAGTCGTCTCACGCAAAGGTGTACGCATGATCGATATGCACGCCCATTTCTTCCCGCCGATCAGCGCTGATCAGGCCCGGGCCATGGCGCCCGAACGGGCCCCTTGGCTGGCTGTCGATGAGGGCGGACGGACCGGGCAGATCATGCTGGGTGAGAAGCCTTTCCGGCCGGTCTACCAGGCCCTCTGGGACCCTGGCTATCGGGTTCAGGAGCTGGATCAGCAAGGCATTGCCATGCAACTCGTGTGCGCCACCCCGGTCATGTTCGGGTATGCCTGGCAGGCCCAGCGGGCGGCAGACTGGGCAGCGCGCATGAACGACATGGCGCTGGCCTTTTGCGCACCGCATCCAACGCGCCTGAAGCCGCTGGCCCAGGTGCCCCTGCAAGACCTGGAGGCCGCCTGTGCCGAGGCCTCGCGCGCCATGCAGGCCGGCTGTGTGGGCATTCAGATCGGCAACCACCTCGGGGACAAAGACCTCGACGATGAGCAACTGGTCGAGTTCCTGATCCATTGCGCCGAGCAGGACATCCCGGTGCTGGTCCACCCCTGGGACATGATGGGAGGCGACAAGCGCATGCAGAAATGGATGCTGCCCTGGCTGGTGGCCATGCCGGCCGAAACCCAGCTGGGCATGCTCTCCCTGATCATGTCGGGCGCCATGGAGCGCATTCCCGAGTCGCTGAAGATCTGCTTTGCCCATGGCGGTGGCAACTTCGCCTACGGTCTGGGTCGGGTCGACAACGCCTGGGAGCACCGCGACATCGTGCGCAAGGATTGCCCGCGCAAGCCTTCGGAATACGCACGGCGCTTTCACGTCGACAGCGTGGTGTTCAACCCGGGGGCCCTGCGCCTGCTGGTCGATGTGATGGGCGCAGACCGTGTGATGCTGGGCTCTGACTACCCCTTCCCCCTGGGTGAGCAAGACATTGGCAGCCTGGTGCGTGGGGTGGACTTCCTGACCCCCGCGCAGCGTCAAGGCATCCTGCGCGACAACGCTCAGGCCTTCTTCAAGCTGTGATGGCGGCCGGGCCAGGCGTCGCCACCCGTGGC
>NZ_JBWKOU010000001.1:16237-220837 GCF_059416245.1 Curvibacter sp. GW821-FHT09D12
CCCCCCCCCCCCCCCCCACAAACAAAACCCCCCCCCCCCAGATCTTAACCACTGTCTCGTGGGCTCGGAGATGTGGAGAAGAGACAGGGCCGATGGTCCCCGCCCCCGATCTTCTCCACTCCAGGCCCGTGGCGGCCTGGTCCGTCCAAGGAACCATCTTGTCCAAGTTGCCTACCCTCGATCTTGTCGAGGTCATCGAGCAATCGCCGCTGGGCTTTCGCCGGCTGGTGATCTTCTTCCTGATCTTTCTTTTCATCACCATCGAAGGCTTTGACACCGCCGCCATCGGCTTTCTGGTGCCTTCGATGGTCAAGGCCTTCCAACTGAGCAGCACCGAGGTGTCGGGTCTGTTTGCTGCCGGCATGGGGGGGCTGCTGCTCAGTTCCTTCGTGGGCGGCATGCTCTGCGATGTGTACGGCCGCAAGCGGGTCAGCGTGATCAGCGTGCTGATCTTTGGTGTGGCCTGCATTGGTGTCGCCATGTCCAAGGGCTACACCGAACTGATGCTGTGGCGCTTTGCCACCGGCGCCGGCATCGGCGCGGCGCTGCCTGCCTTGTCCACCTTGTGCGCCGAGCTGACACCGGCCCGCTCGCGCTCGACGATCCTGGCCATTGTTTTCAGTGGCTTTCTCACGGGCTCGGTGTTGGCTGGCCTGATCACCGGCGCCTACCTGCACCAGGTGGGTTGGGAGGGCATCATGCTCATTGGCGGGGTGGTGCCGATTGCCATGATCGTGCTGCTGGCCGCGTGGATGCCTGAGTCGCCGCGCTACATGGCCTTGCGTCCTCAACGCGCGGCAGGGGTGCCGGCGGCCATGGACAGGCTGTTCCCGGGGCGCGAGTTCAGCCGCACCGCCTTCGTCAGCCACGAGAACCCCCAGGCCGGCCCCAAAGCCCGGGTGACTGAATTGTTCCGGGGGCGCTTTGCGGCCGTCACGATGGCCCTGTGGGGCATGAATTTCACCGTGTTGCTGAGCTTCTACACGATTGCCAGCTGGCTGCCTTCGCTGTTGCACCTGGGGGGCATCGATCCGGCCCAGGCTTCGAAGCTGGCGTCCAGCTTTCAGATCGGCGCTTTGATCGGTTCGGTGAGCACGGCGCTGGCCCTGCGTCGGCTGCGCCCGGCGGTCTGGCTGGGGTCGGTGTTCGTCCTCGGTGGCTTGACCACCTGGTTGTTGACGGCCGCGGTGGGCACGACGTGGTTCATTCCGGTGACCTTGCTGAGCGGCTTTTGCGTGGCCGGCCCGGTGGTGGGCCTGCAGGCCGTGGCCGCTTCGGTCTACCCGACCTACATGCGGGGAGCCGGCGTGGGCTGGGCTGCCACCTTGTCTCGCGTGGGATCGTTGACGGGGGCCAGCATGGTGGGAATCATGATCAGCGGTGGTCTGGCCATGCCCGACATCTTCCGGCTGATGCTGGTGCCCATGCTGTTGGCAGCGGCTTGTGCCTGGTTTTTGCAGCGCGGCATGAGCGGGCCGGTGAACATGGCGGCTGGCGGCCATTGAGCTGAATCCCTGCCCGCAGCAGGGCTGACCAACGTGTCGGGCTTTCCGATAAACTGTATAAAAATACAGTTATTGGAGCCCTCATGGACGATTTCGACCCGCCCCCCATCGTGCCCAGGCCTGTGCAGGTGCTGAAGGGGCGGGGGGTGTCCAGTGCCGTGCCCCACCGCTTCAGCAAAGACCAGCGCGAGTGGCTGGATGATGGCTGGTCCGATCGTGAGGCGGGCGAACTTGAGGGCGCCCGGCCCGCCACCGAGGTCATCACCGAGACCGCACGCAGTGCCTTGAGCCGCAACGACTCCCCCGACATTGCGTTTGATCAGGCCATCAACCCCTATCGGGGGTGTGAGCACGGTTGCAGCTATTGCTATGCGCGGCCCACCCACAGCTACCTGGGGTATTCGCCCGGGCTGGACTTCGAGACCCGCATCGTGGCCAAGCACAACCTGCCCGAGCTGCTGGAGCAGGCCTTGTCCCGGTCCAGCTACCGGCCCCGCATGACCAACCTGGGCTCGGCCACCGATTGCTACCAGCCTGTGGAGCGCGAGCTGCGCCTGACGCGACGCGTGATCGAGGTCTTGCAGCGGCACCAGCACCCGTTCTCGCTGATCACCAAGGCCAGCCTGGTCGAGCGCGATCTGGATTTGCTGGCACCCATGGCACACCAGGGCCTGGTGGCGGTGTATGTGACCATCACCACCCTGGATGCCGAGCTGGCGCGCCGCCTGGAGCCCCGGGCCGCGTCACCGCAACGGCGCCTGCGCACGATCCGCACGCTGGCCGAGGCGGGCGTGCCCGTGGGCGTGAGTGTGGCGCCACAGATCCCCTTCCTCAACGAAGACATGGAGCAGGTGCTGACGGCCGCTGCTGAGGCCGGCGCGCGCTCGGCCTTCTACACCGTGCTGCGCCTGCCCTGGGAGTTGCGCGAGGTGTTCACCGAGTGGCTTCAGCTGCATTACCCGGATCGGGCCGCCCGCGTGCTGGCCCGCTTGCGCGACCACCGCGGCGGGCATGATTCGGCAGGTGATTTTTCAACCCGCATGAAGGGGCAGGGCCTGTGGGCTGATTTGCTGAGTCAGCGCTTTGCCCGCGCCTGCACCCGCCTGGGGCTGAACCGCGAGCGGGTAGAACTGGACTTGTCGCGCTTCATGCACCATCCCGAGCAGGCTGGGCGTCAGCCCGGTTTGTTTGACGATGAACCCGGGCCCCTGCCTCGCCGGGTGGCGGGAACCGTGCTCGATGTGTGCGCTGAGCGGACCGGCCATTGAGGGGCGTCGGCGCCTCAGCTCAACGGTAACGGTAGGCCACGCCCAGGTTGGCGGACAGGCTGTTCGGACGCTGCGTCAATGGGCTGGCACGGGCCGGGCCCCGCAACTGGGTTCCGCCCAGGCCCCCGTAAACCAGCCATTGGGAGGTCAGCGCGCTGGTGAAACTCAGGCCGATCGAGCGGCTGTAAAAGCCCGCCCCGGCCTGGTAGGCAGGCAGTGACGAGGCGCCGGTTGGCACGCCGTAGTGGCTGTTCATGTAGGTGCCATTCCCCCAACTGGTGCCTCCGCCAAGCACCAATCGGGTGCGTGGCGTGGCTTGCCAGGTGTAGCTGAGCGAGGTGTCGACCTGGCTGCCAGCGTCCCTCCCCAGCAGATCCTGGGTCAGGCCGGTGCCCACGGCCCAGCCATAGCCCAGTGCCAGGCCCAGGCCCAGTCGCCCCGTGATGGTGCGTCGCACATCGGGCAGGCCGCTCAGACGGGGATCGTCAGAGGCGCTGCGCCCGTTGTCAAAGCCCAGCGAGGCATTGAGCTGGAGGTCGCGCAGGCTCAGCAGGGTGGCGGTGGCGCCCGATCCGCCCATTTCGGCGCCATAGCCCAGCAAGGCGTTGGCCCCACCGGTGCTCAGCTTGAAGCGTCCGTATGACACCAGCCACACCGGGCTGATGCGATGCTGGCTGCCGGCTGCCCCTGAGTAGTTGGGGCTGCTTCGCAGGCCGGCGCCCAGCAGGTAGCTGAGGCGGGGTTCGGGCGGCTCAAAACCGACACCGGGGGTGCGGGCCTCGCCGGACAACACGGGGCCGCCTGGGGCCGATGCGACAGCTGGCGTTGGCGTTGCTGGCGTGGCGCCTGCTTCCGTGCCGGCGTTGGCCAGACGCAGGTCCAGGGCTTGGGGCAGGGCAGGGGCCACGGGCGGGGCGCCTGCCTCGGCCTGTGCCAATGCCAGTGTCGGCAGTAACCACAGGCCCGTCAGCAGGCCTGGCAGTGCCCCTGCCTGCCCGCAAACGGCGAGGCAGGGCCTCGGTGGGTAAGGGCTGAACGGTCGTTTTGAACGCATGAGACGCATTATGGAGGCCGATGCAGCCGGCCCCTGTGCCTTGCGTCAAACCCTGTGGTGCGGCAGAGCGCTCAGGCGCAAAGCGTGGCGGCGTGGTGACGCAGGTGGCTCTCGATCACGCTGCTCACGAAGTAGTAGCCGTGGTCATAGCCTTCGTGGCGGCGCAGCGCCAGGCCTTGGCCCACCTGGGCGCAGGCCGCCTCGAACAGGTGCGGGTGCAATTGCTCGGCCAGGAAGTTGTCGGCCAGACCCTGGTCGATCAGGATGTCCTGCGGCAGCAGCGGCGCGTTGCGGGCGCTCATCAGTTCGGTGGCGTCGTGGGCCGACCAGTGCTGGCGGTCTGGCCCCAGGTAGCCGGTGAAGGCCTTCTCGCCCCAGGGACAGCGGGTGGGGGCGCAGATGGGCGCCAGGGCCGACAGTGAGCGGAAGCGGCCTGGGTGGCGCAGCGCCAGGGTCAGGGCCCCATGCCCACCCATCGAATGGCCGGTGATGCCGACGCGTGTCACGTCCAGCCCTTGCAGGGTGCCCAGCAAGGGCAACAGCTCGTCGAGCAGGTAGCTTTCCATGCGCCAGTGGGTGGACCAGGGGGCCTGGGTGGCATCGAGGTAGAAGCCGGCGCCCACTCCGAAATCCCAGGCTTCGGCCTCACCCGGCACACCGGCGCCGCGCGGGCTGGTGTCGGGCGTGACCAGGGCCAGGCCCAGTTCGGCGGCCACGCGCTGGGCACCGGCCTTGATCATGAAGGTCTCTTCGGTGCAGGTCAGCCCGGCCAGGTACAGCAGCACCGGCACCGGGCCGGTCTCGGCCTGCGGGGGAAGGTAGACCGAAAAGCGCATCGGCAGACCGATGGTGCTGGAGGCGTGGCGGTGGAAGCGTTGCACGCCGCCAAAGCAGCGGTGCTGGCTGAGGGTTTCAAGCATCATGGCCGTTGCCGGTGTCAGTAGAGCACCACGCCGCGGATCGATTCGCCGCGCTTCATCAGGTCGAAGCCCTTGTTGATGTCTTCGAGCGGCATGGTGTGGGTGATCAGGGCGTCGATGTTGATCTTGCCCTCCATGTACCAGTCGACGATCTTGGGCACGTCGGTGCGGCCACGGGCGCCGCCGAAGGCCGAGCCTTCCCATTTGCGGCCGGTGACCAGTTGGAAGGGCCGGGTGCTGATTTCGGCGCCGGCCTCGGCCACGCCGATGATGATGCTGCGGCCCCAGCCCTTGTGGGTGCATTCCAGGGCCTGGCGCATGACCTGGGTGTTGCCGATGCATTCGAAGCTGTAGTCGGCACCGCCATCGGTCAACTGCACGATGGCGTCCACCACGTTTTCGACTTCCTTGGGGTTGATGAAGTGGGTCATGCCGAACTGGCGCGCCATTTCTTGGCGGGCCGGGTTGATGTCGACCCCGATGATCTTGTCGGCGCCCACCATCTTGGCGCCCTGGATCACGTTCAGGCCGATGCCGCCCAGGCCGAACACCACCACATTGGCGCCTGCCTCGACCTTGGCCGTGAAGATCACGGCACCGATCCCGGTGGTGACGCCGCACCCGATGTAGCAAACCTTGTCGAACGGTGCGTCTTCGCGGATCTTGGCCAGCGAGATCTCCGGGGCCACGGTGTAGTTGCTGAAGGTGCTGGTGCCCATGTAGTGGAAGATGGGCTGGCCGTCCAGGCTGAAGCGGCTGGTGGCGTCGGGCATCAGGCCCTTGCCCTGGGTGCCGCGGATCAACTGGCACAGGTTGGTCTTGCGCGACAGGCAGAACTTGCACTGGCGGCATTCCGGTGTGTAGAGCGGGATCACGTGGTCACCCTTTTTGAGGGTGGTCACGCCAGGGCCCACATCGACCACGATGCCGGCGCCCTCATGGCCCAGGATGGCCGGGAAGATGCCTTCGGGGTCGGCGCCCGACAAGGTGTAGTAGTCGGTGTGGCAGATGCCGGTGGCCTTGATCTCGACCAGCACTTCGCCAAACTTGGGGCCTTGCAGGTCGACGGTTTCGATGGTGAGGGGCTGGCCAGCTTGCCAGGCGACGGCGGCACGCGTTTTCATGGTGGGCTCCGGGGGTGTTCAGGAAAGAAGAGGTGTCTGGTGGCGCACTCTACCGAACTCGGCCGCTCTTGCGGGGGACGGGCTGGAAGTGCCGCACAATTTGGCCGCTGCCATCGCTAGATTGGCCGTCGGCCATTCAGCCCGGTCGATGGCTGCGCCGTGGCCTTGTCGTTACACGCTGTTTTCCTGCCCCCTTGTTGCCCATGTCCTCATTGCCTGCCTCCGCTCCGTTCACCGTGGACATCGTCGTCTACCCCGGCTTCAAGGCCCTGGAGGCGGTGGGGCCCTTGTCGGTCTTTGACTATGCCAATCTGCACCTGGCCCGGCGCGGCTTGGGACCGGGCTACCTGGTGTCGGTGGTGGCCGAGCAGACGGGCCTGGTGCGTTCGGACACCGTCATGGCCCTGGAGGCGACGCGCCAGGCCGGTGTCGGGCCGGTGCCTGACGTGGCCTTGATCGTGGGTTCCAGGCACATCGAGCAGGCCCTGCAGGCCTCACCCGGCCTGGTGGCCTGGGCGGCCCGCACGGCCCCGGAGGTCGGGCGCATGGTGGCCTTGTGTTCCGGGTGCTTTTTTCTGGCGGCGGCCGGGCTGCTCGATGGCCGGCCCGCGGCCACGCACTGGAGCGTGACCGAGTTGCTGCGCCAGCGATTTCCCCAGGTGCAGGTCGATCCGGATGCGATTTATGTGCGCAGCGGCAAGTTCTGGACGTCGGCCGGGGTGACGGCCGGCATCGATCTGGCCCTGGCCCTGGTCGAAGAGGACTTCGGCCATGCCCTGGCCCTGGAGGTGGCGCGTGATTTGGTGATGTACCTGAAGCGCCCCGGCGGGCAGTCGCAATTCAGCGTGCACCTGGCCAGCCAGGCCACGCGCCACCCCGGCATCCGCGAGGTGCAGGCCTGGGTGCTGTCGCACCTGGACCAGCCGATCAGCCTGGCGCTGCTGGCCTCGCAGGCGGCGATGAGCGAGCGCAACTTCCGCCGCGTGTTCGCGCAGGAGTGCGGGCAAAGCCCATCCGAATTCATCGAGACAGCCCGCCTGGAGGGGGCCCGGCGCTTGCTGGAGGAGGGCGCCGGTCTGCCCGTCAAGGCGGTGGCGGTGCGGGTGGGCTTCCAATCCGAGCAGGCGCTGCGGGCCTTGTTCATCCGTCGCTTGGGTGTGACCCCCCAGGCCTACCGCGAGCGCTTTGGCGAAGCCCCATGAAAAAAGCCCGCCGGGTGGCGGGCTTGGTCAGGCTTGAGGCCTTCAGGCACGGGCCACCGAGGTGGCCTGTGCCGGGGTCATCAACGTTGGCCCAGGGGCTGGACGTCGCGACGGGGCGAGCCGGTGAACAGCTGGCGCGGACGGCCGATCTTGTACTCGGGGTCGCCGATCATTTCGTTCAACTGGGCGATCCAGCCCACGGTGCGGGCCAGCGCGAAGATGGCGGTGAACAGGCTGACCGGGATGCCGATGGCACGTTGCACGATGCCCGAGTAGAAGTCGACGTTCGGGTACAGCTTGCGCGACACGAAGTAGTCGTCCGACAGGGCGATGCGTTCGAGTTCCTTGGCCAGCTTGAACAGCGGGTCGTTTTCCAGGCCCAGGGCTTCCAGCACTTCGTTGCAGGTTTCCTGCATCAGCTTGGCGCGCGGGTCGTAGTTCTTGTACACGCGGTGACCGAAGCCCATCAGGCGCACGCCCGAGTTCTTGTCCTTCACCTTTTCCATGAACTCACCGACCTTGGCCACACCGCCCATGGCCTGGATTTCTTCCAGCATGTTCAGGCAGGCTTCGTTGGCGCCACCGTGGGCAGGGCCCCACAGGCAGGCCACGCCAGCCGCGATGGCGGCGAACGGGTTGGTGCCCGACGAGCCGCACAGACGCACGGTCGAGGTGGAGGCGTTTTGCTCGTGGTCAGCGTGCAGGATGAAGATGCGGTCGAGCGCACGCTCGATCACCGGGTTCACCTTGTACTCTTCGCACGGGGTGGCGAACATCATGCGCAGGAAGTTGCCGGCGTACGACAGGTCGTTCTTCGGGTACATGAAGGGCTGGCCCACGCTGTACTTGTACGCCATGGCGACCAGGGTCGGCAGCTTGGCGATCAGGCGGATGGCAGCGATTTCGCGGTGCTCAGGGTTGTTGATGTCGGTGCTGTCGTGATAGAAGGCCGACAGACCACCCACCAGACCGGTCAGCACAGCCATCGGGTGGGCATCACGGCGGAAACCACGCAGGAAGAACTGCATCTGTTCGTTCACCATCGTGTGCTGGGTGACACGGTTGGTGAAGTCAGACTTTTGCGTGGCGTTCGGCAGTTCACCGTACAGCAGCAGGTGGCAGGTTTCCAGGAAGTCGCAGTTCACGGCCAACTGCTCGATGGGGTAGCCGCGGTACAGCAGTTCGCCCTTGTCGCCATCGATGTAGGTGATGGCCGACTGGCACGAGGCCGTCGACAGAAAGCCCGGGTCGTAGGTGAACATGCCGGTCTGGGCGTACAGCTTGCGGATGTCGATGACGTCCGGACCGATGTTGCCGTGGTAGACCGGCAGGTCAACGCTGGGGCTGCCGTTGCTGAACGACAGGGTGGCTTTATTGTCAGCTAGCTTCATATGCACTTTCCTAGAGTAATTTGCCCGTCTTGGGTGGGGGCTCTGCCAGGCCTTTGATGAGGCCTCAGGGGGTCAGCAGGGCCAGTACTGCACGCACTTCTTCAGTGTCCAATGTCTCGGCAAGCGGCTTGCGGCGCAGCAGCAGGTCGAGCAGATCGTTGTCTGCCAAGTCCATCAAGGCATACATGCCCCGGGCGTGGCCCACGGTGAGGTGAGCGCCGTGCCGGGTGAAGAACTTCTCGATGAACAGGTCGTTTTCCAGCAGGCCGCGGCGGCAGCGCCACTGCAGCTTGCTGTAGGCACGTTCACCCAAGGGCTCGTCGGCAGCCCGCAGGGCGAGCTCGCCGTCATCTCCGAGGTGACTGGGCAGATCAAGTGTCATGCCTGAACCATCAAACGGCCCGACGGACCATCAGTTCCTTGATCTTGCCAATCGCCTTGGTCGGGTTCAGGCCCTTGGGGCAGACGTCGACGCAGTTCATGATGGTGTGGCAGCGGAACAGGCGGTACGGATCTTCGAGGTTGTCCAGGCGCTCGGTGGTGGCTTCGTCGCGGCTGTCCGCAATGAAGCGATAGGCCTGCAGCAGACCGGCGGGGCCCACGAACTTGTCGGGGTTCCACCAGAAGCTGGGGCAGCTGGTCGAGCAGCTGGCGCACAGAATGCACTCGTACAGGCCGTTGAGCTCTTCGCGCTCTTCGGGCGACTGCAGGCGCTCTTTCTCGGGCGGCACGTTGTCGTTGATCAGGTAAGGCTTGATCGAGTTGTACTGCTTGAAGAACTGGGTCATGTCCACGATCAGGTCGCGGATGACCGGCAGGCCGGGCAGCGGCTTGAGCGTGATCACGCCCTTGAGCGTGTTCATGTTGGTCAGGCAGGCCAGACCATTCTTGCCGTTGATGTTCATGGCATCAGAGCCACAAACACCTTCGCGGCAGGAGCGGCGGAAGGCGATGCTGGGGTCTTGGGCCTTGAGCTTGATCAGGGCGTCCAGCAGCATGCGCTCGTGACCGTCGAGTTCGATCTCGATGGTCTGCATGTAGGGCTTGGCATCCTTGTCCGGATCGTAGCGGTAGATCTGAAAAGTACGTTTCGTCATATCGTGGGCTTTCGTGCGGGACGGATCAGAACGTGCGGACCTTGGGCGGCACGGATTCAACGGTGCGCGGCTTCAGGTTCACGGGCTTGTAGGTCAGGCTGTTGGAAGCGCTGTGCCACAGGGTGTGCTTCATCCAGTTGGCGTCGTCGCGGCCCAGCGGTGCCGTGGGGTGATCGGCCGGGTGTTCGTAGTCGTCCACGGTGTGGGCGCCACGGCATTCACGGCGGGCAGCAGCCGAGACCATGGTGGCCTGGGCGGCTTCGATCAGGTTGTCGACTTCCAGCGCTTCGATGCGCGCGGTGTTGAACACCTTGGAGTTGTCGGAAAGACCCACGCTCTTGGCGCGTTCGCGCAGTTCGGCGATCTTGACCACGCCTTCATCCATGCTCGCCTGGGTGCGGAACACGCCGGCGTGCTGCTGCATGGCAGCGCGGATGTCGTTGGCCACGTCCTGGGCGTATTCGCCGCTCTTGGCGTTGTCCAGGCGGTTCAGGCGCTCCAGCGTGTAATCGGCCGCATCGGCCGGCAGCGGCTTGTGCGACTTGGTGCGGCTGGCGAACTCGACGATGTGGTTGCCGGCCGCGCGGCCGAACACCAGCAGGTCAAGCAGCGAGTTGGTGCCCAGGCGGTTGGCGCCGTGCACCGACACGCAGGAGCATTCACCCACGGCATACAGGCCATTGACGACCTGGTTGTGAACATCACCGTTCTGAACCACGACCTGACCATTGACGTTGGTCGAGATACCGCCCATCTGATAGTGGATGGTGGGCACGACCGGGATCGGCTCGCGGGTGATGTCGACGTTGGCAAAGTTCACGCCGATTTCGTACACCGAGGGCAGGCGCTTGTGGATGGTCTCGGCACCCAGGTGGTCCAGCTTCAGCAGGATGTAGTCCTTGTTGGGACCGCAGCCACGGCCTTCCTTGATTTCCTGGTCCATCGAGCGCGACACGAAGTCACGCGGGGCCAGATCCTTCAGGGTCGGCGCATAGCGTTCCATGAAGCGTTCGCCATTGCTGTTGAGCAGAATCGCGCCTTCGCCACGGCAACCTTCGGTCAGCAGCACGCCGGCACCGGCCACGCCGGTGGGGTGGAACTGCCAGAACTCCATGTCTTGCAGCGCGATGCCTGCACGGGCAGCCATGCCCAGGCCGTCACCGGTGTTGATGAAGGCGTTGGTGGAGGCTGCGAAGATGCGGCCGGCACCGCCGGTGGCCAGCAGCACGGTCTTGGCGTGCAGCACATGCAGGTCGCCGGTTTCCATTTCGAGGGCGGTCACGCCGACCACGTCGCCTTCGGCGTCGCGGATCAGGTCCAGGGCCATCCACTCGACGAAGAAGCTGGTCTTGGCCTTGACGTTCTGCTGGTACAGCGTGTGCAGCATCGCGTGACCCGTGCGGTCAGCGGCTGCGCAGGCACGTTGCACCGGCTTTTCGCCGTAGTTGGCGGTGTGGCCGCCAAAGGGGCGCTGATAGATGGTGCCGTCTGGGTTGCGGTCGAAAGGCATGCCCATGTGCTCAAGGTCATAAACCACCTTGGGCGCTTCCTGGCACATGAACTCGATCGCATCCTGGTCGCCGAGCCAGTCGGAGCCCTTGATGGTGTCGTAGAAGTGATAGTGCCAGTTGTCTTCGGACATGTTGCCCAGCGAGGCGCCAATGCCGCCTTGAGCCGCCACGGTGTGCGAGCGGGTCGGGAACACTTTGGACAGAACGGCCACATTCAGGCCTGCACGGGCCAGTTGCAGCGATGCGCGCATGCCGGAGCCGCCGGCCCCCACGATGACGACGTCAAACTTGCGGGTGGTGATGCCAGATTTCGAGTAAGTCATTTTTTACAGTCTCCACAGGATTTGAATCGCCCAACCAGCGCAGCTGACGAGCCAGACAATGGAGAAGATTTGCAGGGTGAGACGGAGACCGACGGGCTTGACGTAGTCCATGAAGATGTCACGCACGCCAATCCAGACGTGGTAGAGCAGGGCGATGATGACCGAGAAGGTCAGGGCCTTCATCCACTGGGCCGAGAAGATGCCGGCCCACTTGTCGTAGCCGATGGGGCCGGAGCCCAGAAGCACCTGAGCCAGCACGATGATCGTGAACAGGGCCATCAGGCCGCCGGTGATGCGCTGGGCCAGCCAGTCGCGCAGACCATAGTGAGCACCGACGACGATGCGCTTGGAGCCGTAGTTGACGGACATGGGTTGTTGCTCCTGTGTAATCAGTAGAGGCCGAACAGCTTGGCACCCAGCACCAGGGTCAGGCCAATGCTCAGGGTGAGGGTCACGAGGGCGGAGCTCTTGCCGAACTCTTTGCTCACGGCGTGGTTCACATCCATGTAGAGGTGACGCAGGCCGGCGATGAAGTGGTGCAGGTAGGCCCAGATGAGGGCCAGAGCCACCAGCTTGATGAACACGCCCGGAACAAAACCAAGGCCGCTGTTGAAAGCGGCCTTGAACTTCGAAAACGAAATTTCGGAGGAGACGGAAGCGTCAAACATCCAGATGATGAAAGGCATCAGCAAGAACATGATGACGCCACTGGCGCGGTGAAGAATCGACACCCAACCGGCCGGAGGCAGGCGGTAGGTGGTCAGGTCCTTGAAGGCGTTGATGTTGCGGAACTCTGGCCGCTTTTTTGCGAGTTCGGACATTGGATGTGCTTTCGTGGATGTAACTGCTCTGTAATTTCGTAAATGCGATCGACCCAAAATTCTATTGCAATGCAGCAATGGGGGGCTTGGGTCGGTGCCTATTTTCGACGTTTCTCATCAAGTTGGTGCCGCTTCTTTCTTTAGTTGAGTTCGTTCCTGTAGTGATGGGTATCAGTTCGGTAAAGACCGCGCCGCAGTTCCATGGGGGCGTTGTTGTAGGTGTAGGCCACGCGTTCCACGCTCAGCAGCGGGGTTTGAGGGCTGATCTGCAGCAGGCTGGCCTGTGTTTCGTCGGGCAGCACGGCCTTGATTTTTTCTTCGGCGCGCACCATGCGCACGCCAAATTCGAGCTCGAACATCGCGTAAGTGGCCCCATGAAACTGAGCCATTTGCTCGGCTGTCAGGCCCTTGAAAGCCTGGCCCGGCAGCCACAGGTCTTCCAGGATGGTGGGGACACCACCAAAGGCGAGGATCCTGCGGACCTGCAGCACGGCGTCACCGCTGCGCAGGGCCAGGGGGCGGGCCACTTCGGCGCTGGCCCGGGCCCGGCGGCACTCGATGATGGTGCGCTGTGCAGGGCCTTCGGCGGCGATGTCACCCACATCGGGCTTGAGTTTCAGGAAGCGGTATTGAACATGCTGTTCGGCGTGGGTCGCCACGAAGGTGCCCTTGCCCTGGCGTCGCACCACCAGGTTGTCGGCTGCCAGTTCGTCGATGGCCTTGCGCACCGTGCCTTGGCTCACGCGGTAACGTGCAGCCAAGTCCATCTCGCTGGGGATGGACTCGCCGGGTTTCCAGTCGCCCGCCTGGAGGCTTTGCAGGATCAGACCTTTGATCTGTTGGTACAGTGGACTGAAGGCGGGGGTGACCATGCCGCCGGCGTCCGGGGAACTGGCGTCGGATGGGCTCAGTGAGGGCGGTGGCATCGTGGTGTCGGGTGGCATCGGGCTGGGCGAGGTCCGCGTTATTTTTCAACGTGGCGCGGGCTCGCATCATATCTTATATAAGACATAAGACAAATTGACCGAGGTGCTGTAACGAGAGTACACTCTTGTGCTGTTTCGCAGGCTCGGACGCTAGTTCCTGGGACAGGTCCAGCACTGTGGCGACACCCGTTTTACACAACCTCCTGGAGTTCCTCATGAGCAAAAAGCCCGTCCGTGTTGCCGTTACCGGCGCCGCAGGCCAAATTGGTTACGCCCTGCTGTTCCGCATCGCCTCCGGCGAAATGCTGGGCAAGGACCAGCCGGTGATCCTGCAATTGCTGGAAATCCCCGATGAAAAGGCCCAGAACGCGCTCAAGGGCGTGATCATGGAACTGGAAGACTGCGCCTTCCCGCTGCTGGCCGGCATTGAAGCCCACAGCGATCCGATGACCGCCTTCAAGGACACCGACTACGCCCTGCTGGTGGGTTCGCGTCCGCGTGGCCCGGGCATGGAACGTGCCGAGCTGCTGGCCGTCAACGGCGCCATCTTCATTGGCCAGGGCAAGGCCCTGAACGCCGTGGCTTCGCGCAACGTCAAGGTGCTCGTGGTCGGCAACCCCGCCAACACCAACGCTTACATCGCCATGAAGTCGGCCCCGGATCTGCCGGCCAAGAACTTCACTGCCATGCTGCGCCTGGACCACAACCGCGCTGCCTCGCAACTGGCTGCCAAGACTGGCAAGGCCGTGTCGGACATCGAAAAGTTGGCCGTTTGGGGCAACCACTCGCCCACCATGTACGCCGACTACCGCTTCGCCACCATCGGTGGTGAGTCGGTCAAGGCCATGATCAACGACGAAACCTGGAACCGCGAAACCTTCCTGCCGACCGTGGGCAAGCGTGGTGCCGCCATCATCGCCGCCCGTGGCCTGTCGTCGGCAGCCTCGGCTGCCAACGCTGCCATCGACCACATGCGCGACTGGGCCCTGGGCACCAACGGCAAGTGGGTCACCATGGGCATCCCGTCGGATGGCTCTTACGGCATCCCCAAGGACGTCATGTTCGGCTTCCCGGTCACCACCGAAAACGGTGAGTACAAGATCGTTCAAGGTCTGGATGTCGACGCCTTCTCGCAAGAATGCATCGACAAGACCCTGAAGGAATTGACCGACGAGCAAGCCGGCGTGGCCCACCTGCTCTGATCGGACTGCAATCCGTGAAGAAGCATCCGCGCGACGTCTTGCTGGAAGCCCAGGCCCAACGGGGCCTGTTGCCGGTCTGTGACCATTACAGCGGCGTTGAGCTGCGGATGCGCAAAAGCCTGCAGCTGCAGGCTGAAATGACCGCGCGCCTGGGCACCTGTGTCTTCGATGTCACCCTTGACTGCGAAGACGGTGCTCCGGCTGGTGGTGAGGCGGAACATGCTGCGCTGGTGGCCGAGCTGGCGCTGGGCGCCGCGCCCGGGGCCCGCGTGGCAGCCCGGGTCCACCCGGTCGATCACCCCTCTTTTGACGCTGACGTGCAGACCATCGTGGGTCGAGCCGGAGCCCGCCTGTGCCATGTGATGGTGCCCAAGGTGGAAACCGTGCAGGACGTCGAGCGAGCGACCCGTGCCCTGGCGGCCGCGGGTCACCCTGATCTTCCGCTGCAGGTGCTGATCGAGTCGCCTGCAGCCGTCCACCGCGCCTTCGACATTGCTGCCTGTGCCCAGGTGCAATCGCTCAGCTTCGGCCTGATGGACTTTGTTTCCGCCCACGCCGGTGCCATACCCTCTGCGGGCATGGGTGCTGCGGGGCAGTTCACCCATCCGCTGGTGGTGCGTGCCAAGCTCGAGATCGCCTCGGCCGCCCATGCTCACGGCAAAGTCCCCTCGCACTGCGTGGTCACCGAATTCAGCGACATGGCGGTGATGCGCGCGGCGGCCCAGAAGGCCTCGCGTGAATTTGGCTATGCCCGCATGTGGAGCATTCACCCTTCTCAGATCCAGCCCATTCTCGAGGCCTTTTCGCCCGACGAGCGGGAGATCGAGACCGCAACGCGCATCATCCTGGCGGCTGAGGCGGCTGATTGGGCCCCGATCAGCCACGCCTCCCAATTGCATGATCGCGCGAGTTACCGTTATTTCTGGCAAGTGCTGGAGCGCGCCCACCAGACGGGTTGCGCCCTGCCTGCCGAGGCGCAGGCGTATTTCGCGCCTAGCCATCTTTGACCCACCCCGGGAGTTACAAGCATGAAACATCTGATCGCCGCAGCCCTGATCCTGGGCGCCAGCACCCTGGCCCTGGCCCAGAACCCGACGGCTGACGCGGCCCACAAGGCCCACAGCGAGAAGAAGGCCAAGGCCAAGCCCAGCGTCAGCCGCACCGAAATCAAGAGCACCGCCAAGAACATGGCGGCGGGTGTGGAGGCCGCCGAGGCCGCCCTGTCGCCCGAGGAACTGGCGCTGGCCGACCGCGTGCACACCGGTCGCATTCCCTGCGAACTGGGCGCCTACGTGACCGTCACGGCTGACGAGAAGGCACTGGGCTACTTCAGTGTGGTGGGCAAGGGCTTCAAGTACCGCATGTCGCCTGTGGCCAGCCGCACTGGCGCTCTGCGCCTGGAAGACGAGAAGGCTGGCGCCGTGTGGATCCAGATCGCCAACAAATCGATGCTGATGAACCAGAAGCTGGGCCAACGCCTGGCCGACGAATGCATGAGCCCCGAACAGGCCATTGTGGCCGACAGCCTGCGCAAGAACCCGGCCCCAAGCCTGCTTGATGCCCCGGCCACTGCACTGGCCAAGTAAACCTCAGATTTTCAAAAACCGCCCCACTATCCCCTTAGTGAACTGACAGGAGAACAACATGTTGCAAGCCTACCGCCAACACGCTGCCGAACGCGCAGCCCTGGGCATTCCTCCCCTGCCGCTGGATGCCAAGCAAGTGGCCGAGCTGATCGAACTGATCAAAAACCCGCCCGCGGGTGAAGATGCCTTCCTGCTCGATCTGCTGACCCACCGCGTGCCCCCGGGCGTTGACGATGCCGCCAAGGTCAAAGCCAGCTTTCTGGCAGCCGTGGCCCATGGCGACATCGCTGTCGGCCTGATCTCCAAGGCCAAGGCCACCGAGTTGCTGGGCACCATGGTGGGTGGCTACAACGTGCACCCCCTGATCGAACTGCTGGACGACGCTGAAGTGGCTGCTGTGGCTGCCGAAGGCCTCAAGAAAACCCTGCTGATGTTCGACTTCTTCAACGACGTGGCCGAGAAGGCCAAGGCCGGCAATGCCAAGGCCAAGGAAGTGGTGCAGAGCTGGGCGGACGCCGAGTGGTTCACCACCCGCCCCGAAGTCGAGAAGAAGATCACCGTCACCGTGTTCAAGGTGCCCGGCGAAACCAACACCGACGACCTGTCGCCCGCCCCGGACGCCTGGAGTCGTCCGGACATCCCGCTGCACTACCTGGCCATGCTGAAGAACACCCGTCCCGACGCGGCCTTCAAGCCCGAGGAAGACGGCAAGCGCGGTCCGATGCAGTTCATTGAAGACCTGAAGAAAAAGGGCAACCTGGTGGCCTACGTGGGCGACGTGGTGGGCACCGGCTCCAGCCGCAAGTCGGCCACCAACAGCGTGATCTGGGCCACGGGCCAAGACATCCCCTTCGTGCCCAACAAGCGCTTTGGCGGTGTGACCCTGGGTGGCAAGATCGCCCCCATCTTCTTCAACACCCAAGAAGACTCGGGTTCGCTGCCGATCGAAGTGGATGTGTCCAAGCTCGAAATGGGCGACGTGGTCGACATCCTGCCGTACGAAGGCAAGATCGTGAAGAACGGCGAAACCGTCTCTGAGTTCAAGCTCAAGAGCGATGTGCTGTTTGATGAAGTGCGCGCCGGCGGCCGCATCAACCTGATCATCGGCCGCTCGCTGACGGCCAAGGCCCGCGAATTCCTGGGCCTGGGCGCTTCCACCCTGTTCCGTCTGCCGCAGGCCCCTGCTGCCACCAACGCTGGCTTCACGCTGGCCCAGAAGATGGTCGGTCGCGCAGTCGGTCTGGCTGAAGGTCAAGGCGTGCGCCCTGGCACCTACTGCGAACCCCGGATGACCACCGTGGGCTCGCAAGATACCACCGGCCCCATGACCCGTGACGAGCTGAAGGATCTGGCTTGCCTGGGCTTCTCGGCTGACCTGGTGATGCAGTCCTTCTGCCACACGGCCGCCTATCCGAAGCCGGTCGACGTCAAGACCCACCGCGAACTGCCGGCCTTCATCAGCAGCCGCGGCGGCGTGGCCCTGCGTCCGGGCGACGGCGTGATCCACAGCTGGCTGAACCGCCTGCTGCTGCCTGACACCGTCGGTACCGGTGGCGACTCGCACACCCGTTTCCCAATCGGTATCTCGTTCCCCGCCGGTTCCGGCCTGGTGGCCTTCGGTGCCGCCACCGGCGTGATGCCCCTGGACATGCCTGAGTCGGTGCTGGTCCGCTTCAAGGGCCAGATGCAACCCGGCGTCACCCTGCGTGACCTGGTGCATGCGATCCCGCTGTACGCCATCAAGGCCGGTCTGCTGACCGTGGCCAAGGCCGGCAAGAAGAACGTGTTCTCGGGCCGCATCCTCGAAATCGAAGGCCTGCCGGATCTGAAGGTCGAGCAAGCGTTCGAACTGTCTGACGCCTCGGCCGAACGCTCGGCAGCGGGTTGCACCATCAAGCTCAACCCCGAGCCGGTCAAGGAATACCTCACCAGCAACGTGGTGCTGATGAAGAACATGATCGCCGACGGCTACGCTGATGCCCGCACCCTGCAGCGCCGCATCGAGAAGGTCGAAGCCTGGCTGGCCCAGCCCAACCTGCTCGAAGCCGACAAGGACGCCGAGTACGCCGCCGTCATCGAGATCGACCTGGCCGACATCAAGGAGCCGATCGTCTGCTGCCCGAACGACCCGGATGACGCCAAGTTCCTGTCCGAAGTGGCCGGCACCAAGATCGATGAGTCCTTCATCGGTTCGTGCATGACCAACATCGGTCACTTCCGCGCGGCAGCCAAGCTGCTGGGCGGCCAGCGCGACATCCCGGTCAAGCTGTGGGTTGCCCCGCCGACCAAGATGGACCAGAGCGAGCTGATCAAGGAAGGCCATTACGCCGCCTTCGGCACCGCCGGTGCCCGCACCGAAATGCCGGGCTGCTCGCTGTGCATGGGCAACCAAGCCCAGGTGCGCGAAGGTGCGACCGTCATCTCGACCAGCACCCGCAACTTCCCGAACCGCCTGGGCAAGAACACCAATGTGTTCCTGGGCTCGGCCGAACTGGCCGCCATTGCCTCCAAGCTGGGCAAGCTGCCCACCGTGGCCGAGTACCACGAAGCCATGGGCATCGTGAACAAGGACGGCGCCTCGATCTACAAGTACCTCAACTTCAACCAGATCGAAGAGTACGCAGAAGTGGCCAAGGGCGTGACCGCCTGAGGACCCCGGGCCTGAAAAGGCCCGTTTTCAGCCCTGGTGCTGAAACGTCTGTCAAAAAAAGCCCCGCTGGCGTGAGTCTGCGGGGCTTTTTGCTGATGTCTGCCTATGCCCCAGGTTGTCTGCAGGGGGCAATGGGGATGATCAGTGCAGCAGGTCTGCAGGCACGTTGCCCCCGTTGGCCGCCAGCTTTTGCAGCACCGTCTTGTGCAGCCAGATGTTCATGGCGGCAGAGTCCTCCATCTTTTCGCTCGGGCAGCCCAGCTCGGTGGCCAGGGCCTTGCGTGTGGCCAGGCTGCTGTCCAGGCCCAACAGCTTCATCAGGTCGACGATGGAGACCTTCCAGTTGAGCTTTTCAGCGTGGCTGGCGGCCAGTGCTTCGAGTTGACCCAGGACATCGACCACGCTGATGGCCGCGGGGGCGTCTGCCGGTGCCGCTGCCGTGGGGGCGCTGGGCGCTTGCTCGGCGGCGGCGACGGCCTGTTCGCCAAAACCCAGTTTGGAAAGAATGCTGCTGAAAAAGCCCATGGGGAACTCCCGGTGTTGAATGAACCCCGGTTGTAACTGCGCTGTGTGACGGCATGGTCGATGGGCAAGGCCCAAAGTGTGACAAAAACCTCCGATGAGGCGGTCGCGAAGGCTCAGGCCGCGACCAGGCTGACGGCCACCCCGCTCAAGACCGAATTGCCTGACAAAGGATCGCGTCTTTGTTCATCCAACAAGGCGTTCAGGTTGACCCCAGGGCGCTCAGCCGCCAGGTTCAGGCGCGCCCCAGGCTGATCGTGCCCCCAGCCGTGCGGCAGGCTGACCACGCCGGGCATCATGGCGGCGCTGAGCTGAATGGGCACAAGCAGGGTGTTGGCCGGCTGGTCACTGCGGCTCAGGCGGGCCTGGCTGCCATCTTGCAGGCCCAGGCGTTGGGCATCGTTGGGGTGGACCAGCAGGGTGCAGCGTTCTGGCCCCTTGGCCAGGATGGGCAGGTTGTGCATCCAGCTGTTGTTCGACCGCACATCGCGCCGGCCGATCAGGGTGAGGGCTGGGGCCGGTTCGCTCAGGGCGATGGCGGCACGCTGCAGGTCTTGCATCAGCGCCGGTGGCGTCAGGTCGATGCGGCCGTCGGGTGTGCGCAGCAGCTCAGGCAGGCGGGGCTGCAGCTCACCCAGGTCCAGGCCAGCCGGAGCGGCCTGCACCTGTTCCAGACTCAGCCGGTAAGGGCCGGCGCGCAGGGCTAGGTCAAGCAGGCGGTCCGGGCCCTGAAGATGGCCACTGGCGGCTCGGGCGGCTTCGGCCAGCTCGGCGGGCAGGCGCTTCAATTCATCGGCAAAGTACGCGTCGTCCAGCTTCTGGCTGTCCTGCGGGCCTTGCTCGCCCTGGGCGATGGCCGCCAGCCTCAGCAGGCTTTGCCATTCGGCAGGTTGCTCAGCGGGGCGCTGGAAGATAGGCGCGCTGTAGCGCGCATGGTTGCGCCACGAGAGCTGGGGAAAGGGCACGTCGTAATGCAGGTCTTCCAGCGGCGACGGCGCGGGCAGGATCACATCGGCATGGCGCGTGGTCTCGTTGAGGTAGATGTCCAGGCTGACCATGAAGTCGAGCTGACCCAGGGCCTTGGTCAGGCGTTCGCCGTTGGGCGAGGACAGCGCGGGGTTGGTGGCAATGGTGATCAAGGCCCGCACAGCCCCTTCGCCCGGGGTGTCGATCTCTTCGGCCAGGCAACTGATGGGCAGCTCGCCCATCACTTCAGGTGCGGCGCTGACTCGGCTGCTGAAGCGACCCAGCTTGACCCCACGGCCCTGTCCGGCAGGGCCTGCCGTGTTGGCGGCAAAGGCGGCCGCCTTGGGGAACATCGATCCACCGACCTGATCAAGGTGTCCGGTGAGCAGGTTCAGCAGGTCGAGCAGCCAGGTGGACAGGCTGCCGAAATCCTGGGTGCAGGTGCCGATGCGGCCGTACAGCACGGCGCGGGGGGTGGTGGCCAGTTCGGTCGCCAGACGGACAATGGTCTGTGCGGGCAGCCCACAACGTTCGGCCACCCGCTCTGGGGTAAAGCCCGCCACGGCTTGCCGAAGTTCGTCCCACGGTCTGATCAGGCCTTCGACCGCCCCGGGCCGCGCCAGGCCCGACTCGAACACGGTGTGCAGCATGCCCAAGAGCAGATAGACGTCGGCGCCCGGGCGGATGAAGTGGTGTTCATCAGCCAATGCGGCGGTTTCGCTGCGGCGCGGGTCGATGACGATGAGCTTGCCGCCGCGTGCCTGCAATGCCTTGGCCTTGCCGCGGAAGTCGGGCACGGTCCACATGCTGCCGTTGCTGGCCACCGGGTTGGCGCCCAGCACCAGCAGCCAGTCGGTGCGGGTGATGTCGGGCACGGGCACACTCATCCACTGCCCGTACATCAGTCCGCTGACCACATGGCGAGGCATCTGGTCGAGGGTTGCGGCGCTGAAGATGTTGCGCGTGCCCAGGGCCTTGAGCAGACGGGGGTAGTAAAGCATCAGCCCGATCTTGTGAGCGCTGGGGTTGCCGGCCACCGCGGCCACGCTGTGGCGCCCATGCTGCGCTTGCACGGCCTGCAGGCGGCGTTCGATCTCGGTGTAGGCCTCCTCCCAACTGGCCGGTTCGAAGCGTCCGTTGCGTTTGATCAATGGCTGACGCAAGCGGTCGGGGTCTTCGTGCAGGTCTTTCAGCGCGGCGCCCTTGGGGCAGATGTAGCCCTGGCTGAACACATCGTCGGCCTGGCCGCTGATGCGGGTCACACGGCCCTCGCTGACCTTGATTTCCAGGCCGCAGCAGGCCTCGCACAGTGGGCAGATGCGGTGGTGGGTGGTGGTGATCGGGGTGGGCGGGCTTGTCTCTGTCATGGTGTGCGCTCGGTGGGCTCTTGATCGGGGTCATGCTGCCGCAGCCCCGGCGTCGGCGCGATCACACCCGCGACAGGCCCTGTTCAAGCGCCCTTGCGGGCCGGGGCCTCCTGGTGCCGTGAGGCTGTCGCCAGCTTGTCACATTCGTCCACAGCTTCTGTGGACAACTTTGTGGGTGAGTGCATGAACAAGCCGCCAAAGCCTTGACTGGCGCGGCTTTCAACAGGCTGCTTACTGTTTGAGCAGGGTTAACCCTGTGTTGAAAAGTGCGAATTTTGCTACCGAAACAGGAGCAAAAAAGGCCTGCGAAGCAGGCCTTTCCGGTCGTTTGGCGGGTGGATCTGTGCTAGGCCTGCTGGCCTGTCATGCCACCGCTTCGGGCTCAAACACCCGGGCCAGCAAGGCACCCGCGAAGCGGGCCTCCAGCGGGATCCAGACCTTGATCGGGTTGCCCTGGGCCACATCGACGGGCTGACCGTCGCTGTTGCGCATCTCGGCGAGCTTGACCTTGTGGTTGCCACTGGGGTGGATCACCTCCAGGGTGTCCCCCACGGCGAAGCGGTTTTTGGTTTCCACTTCCACCCAGCCATCGGCCGCACCACGCACCTCACCCACAAACTGGCTGCGGTGGGCCACCGAATGGCCGGTTTCGTAGTTCTGGTAATCGTTGGCCGGGCGTCGGTCCAGCAGACCGGTGGTGTAGCCCCGGTTGGCCAGGCCCTCCAGATCGGTGATCAATGCCGGGTTGAAGGGGCGGCCCGCCACGGCGTCGTCAATCGCACGGCGGTAGGCCTGGGCGGTACGGGCCACGTAATAGAGGGATTTGGTGCGGCCCTCGATCTTCAATGAGTCGACGCCGATCTGGGCCAGCCGCTCCACGTACTCGATGGCGCGCAGGTCTTTCGAGTTGAGGATGTAAGTGCCGTGTTCGTCTTCCATGACCGGCATCAGCTCACCTGGGCGGCCCAGCTCCTCGATCAGGTAGACCTGGTCTGCTGCGGGGTGGCGTTGCTGGTTGCCGCAGGTGCTGGTGAACTGGGCATCGGCCTCGTCGCGGGCCTGCTCGAAGCTGAAGCCCTTGTCCAGTGGCTGGGCCAGGGCTTCGCCGGTGTTGGCGTCGATGGCGGCTGACTGGGTCTTGTACTCCCAGCGGCAGGCATTGGTGCAGGTGCCTTGGTTGGGGTCGCGCCGGTTGAAGTAGCCCGACAGCAGGCAGCGGCCCGAGTAGGCGATGCACAGGGCGCCGTGCACGAAGACCTCGATCTCCATGTCCGGGCATTCCTGGCGGATCTTCTCGATCTCGTCCAGGCTCAGTTCACGCGACAGAATGATGCGGGTCACGCCCATCTTCTGCCAGAACTTGACCGTGGCCCAGTTGGTGGTGTTGGCCTGCACCGAGAGGTGGATCTCGGTCTCGGGCCATTTTTCTTTCACCATCATGATCAGGCCCGGGTCGGCCATGATCAGGGCGTCGGGGCGGCATTCGATCACCGGTTCGATGTCGCGCAGGTAGGTGCGCACTTTGTCGTTGTGGGCAATCAGATTGCTGGTGACGAAGAACTTTTTGCCCCGCGCGTGGGCTTCGCCAATGCCTTGGGCAATCTGCTCCAGGCGGAACTCGTTGTTGCGTGCGCGCAGCGAGTAGCGGGGTTGCCCGGCATAGACGGCATCGGCGCCAAAGTCATAGGCGGCGCGCATCTTTTCGAGGGAACCGGCCGGCAGCAGCAGTTCGGGGGCTTTGAGGGTCATGGTGGGGTGTCCTGAGGGGGGCCGGCTGGCTTCGCCAACCTGTGTCGTGCGACGGGCGCCGACCGCACAGGCGGCAGACGGGGGCTGTCTGCCGCTGGGCAAAAAAGGGGGTACGGTCCAGACACGTGGCCTTGACAGCACCGGCTGGAGCGGATTTTAAGGGCTGAGCGCGATTCAGCTTTCGGTCCGGTTCAAGAGCGCTTCAAGGCTGGGGGCACTCAGCATGTGTTGCGACCACTGATCAAGCTGATGGCGGGTGGCCTCGCTCAGGCGTCGCTCGGCCCAGGGCGGCAAGTGGTCAAAACGCTGCTCCAGCACCCGGCGTAGCATGAGGCTGATACCCTCTTCTCGGCCTTTCTCTCGACCCTCGTCACGCCCCTCCTGAAAGCCCGCTTGGCGACCTGCCTTGAGGCCATCCTTGTGGGCCTGTTTGAAAATGCGCTCCAGGGTATCTTCAAGCATGGGGGCTCCTTCAAAGAGGTTGGGGATGGCGGCCAGATCGGGCTCGGCAGTTTCGGGCATTTTGCGACGGATCAGGCGGCGAAACCAGAGGTCCAGGGTGCGCCGAAGTGCTTTTTGCTCGGGGGCTTGCAGCACTCTTCCAGCCGCGAGGATCAGTCGGATGATGTCATCTGAGGCGGTGCTGCGTTCAAGTTTGAACAGAGCTTCGACCATGTTGTGGATGTCATGGGAGGGGGACAGTTGCAGCCGGGCCTCGTCGATCAGGTGGTACATGAGTCTGGGGCGGAACCGGGCCAGGCCGGGCAGGCTGGGGGCAAAGCAGTGGCCCGCATCGGTGGGTGCCCGCCAGGGCTGTGCGCCGTTGTAAAGCACCAAGGGGATCAGTGCGGGCAATCGACCATCCTCCAACTGCCTTTCCTTGATCAGGTGCTGCGCCAGCAGGCCCACGTAGACCATCATGCGTACGGCCATCCACGGGTCATCTTGGCTCTGGAACTCCAGCAGCAGGTAGACCCAGACCCAGCGTGGCCCCACTTGCAGCCGCCACACCATGTCGTCGTGGCGTTGCTTGTCCGATTCGCTGACATAGCTCGCATTGACACGTTCTAACGTTTCGAAGCGCGCGGCCTGCAGCCAGGGCCCGGGGACGAAGCCGGTGAGCAGGTCGCGCACCATGTCGGGGTGGGAGAACAGTTGCTTGTAGCCGCTGTCGTGGGCAGTGTCTGAGGCCATGGCGGGCCATCGTGAGGCCCTTTGCCCCGCATGCAGCCGGCGCACCGCCGGACTGGCGGTGCGGGCGGACAAAGGGGCAGCCCTGGCGGGCTCGTCGCCTCAGTCCTTGGGTCGGAATGTGATGATCAGACTTGATGGTGGGGCTCGCCCTTCATCAAGGGGCAGCACCTCGGTCTTGTCGATGGCCTTGAGCACAGCGTCGTCCCAGGCCGCCACACCGCTGGATTTGCTCAGCTTGCGGCCCACGATGGTGCCGTCCGGGGCAAGTCGCACCTCCACCTCGGCCACCGGGTTGTTCGGCAGGTCGTCGGTGAAGACGATTCGGGGCTTGACGGCAGCCTTGACGCGCCCGCCATAGCTGGCAGACGGCCCGGAGGAGCGCAGTGCGGTGCCCGTGGCACTGGCGCCGCCGCTGGCACCGGCCATGCCGGCCATGCGTTTGAGGTTGTCGGCGCGCTGGGCTTCCAGGCGCTTGGCATCGGCGGCTTCAGCGTCTTTCTTGCGCTTGGCGTCGGCTTCGGTCGCTCGGCGTTTGTCGGCCTCGGCCTCCTGCTTCTTGCGCTCCTGGTCTTTCTCTCGTTGCTGTTGTTCCTGGCGCTTCTTTTCAGCGGCTTTCTCAGCGGCCTTCTCGGCGGCTTTGTCGGCCTCGCGCTTTTGCTGCAGGGCTTTTTCTTTGTCCAGCTTTTCCTGCTTCTCGCGCTCTTTCTTTTCTTGCGCTTTTTTCTCAAGTTCGCGCTGGTGCTCGCGTTCTTTCTTCTCAAGTTCCTTGCGCTTGCGTTCTTTTTCGAGGGCGATCTGGGCGTCCTTGAGCGATTCGTCCGGGGCCGGCGGCGGCTTGACCTCCGGCGCTGGCGGCGGGGCGGGGCGGGGCTTGACGATCTCCTCGGGCGGAGCCGGTGGAGGAGGAGGGGGGGGCGGCGGTTCGACGGCGCGCGGGGCGGCCTCTTGCGGCACGGCAGACCACAGCTCGGCCTCGGCCACCGTGTCCTCGGCGTTGCGCTTCCACTGCACGCTGAAGGTCAGGCCGGCCACCAGCAAGGCATGGGCCAGCAGCGCCAAGGCCACAGCGCGGCCCATGCCGCGCTGTGGCGGCGGCGCGAATTCGTTGCGTTCGGAGAGGGCGTGCGTCATGAAGCTCGGGGGCCTGGGTCAGGGGGCCAGTTGCACCGACAGGCCCACGCGCTTGACGCCGGCGCGCTGCAGGGCGTCCATCACCTTCACCACCGACTCGTACTTGACGTTGCGGTCGGCGCTGATCACGACCGGGTTGTTGTCATCGCCCTCCTGGGCCTGGCGCACGGCGGCCACCAGACCGGCCTGGTTGATGGCCTGGGTTTCTTCGGGCTTGCCGGGGCGGCGCAGTTCCAGCTTTTCGTCCTTGCCGATCACCACCTGCACCACGCGGTCAGGCTGTTTGGCGGCCTTGCCCACGCTGGGCAGGTCGATGTTGCTGGGCGTGATCAGCGGGGCGGTGACCATGAAGATGATCAGCAGCACCAGCATCACGTCGATGAAGGGCACCATGTTGATCTCGTTGATGGTGCGGCGGCCGCGGCCGCGTGAAACCATGGCGGGCATCGTGGGGTCTCCGGACGGGGTTCAGCGGCCCGAGGCCGATGCCTGCGCAGCCTGGGCACCCAGGTTGCGTTGCAGGATGTTGGAGAACTCTTCGATGAAGGTTTCCTGGTGGATGGCCACGCGGTCGATGTCGCGCGCAAAGCGGTTGTAGGCCACCACGGCCGGGATGGCAGAAAACAACCCGATGGCGGTTGACACCAGGGCTTCGGCGATGCCCGGGGCCACGGTGGCCAGGGTGACCTGTTGCAGGGCGGCCAGGCCCGAGAACGCGCCCATGATGCCCCACACCGTGCCGAACAGGCCCACATAGGGGGACACCGAGCCCACTGAGGCCAGGAAGGACAGATTGGATTCGATCACGTCCATTTCGCGCTGGAAGCTGGCGCGCATGGCGCGGCGGGCGCCATCCATCAAGGTGCCGGCATCGCTGATGCGGCGCTCACGCAGCTTCTGGAACTCTCGCATGCCGCTGGCAAAAATGCGTTCCATGGGGCCGGACTGGCGTGCGTTCTGGGCCGCGGCGGCAAACAGGTCGTTCAGGCTGGTGCCCGACCAGAACTCGCGCTCGAACTCCTCATTGAGGGCTTTCACGCGCTTGATCGAGAACAGCTTGCGGAAGATGGCTGTCCAGCTGGCGATCGAGATGCAGGCCAGCAAGGCCATGACCAACTGGACCACCAGACTGGCATGCAGCACCAGATGCACGATGGACAGGTCTTGAGAATTCATGAGAGTACTTCCAGGATGTTCGTCGGGATGCGGGCGGGGCGCAGGCTGGCCGCATCGACCCAACCTATGCGGATCGTGCCTTCGCACAGAAGTTCCACGGGCAGGCCTGCTGCATCCTGCAGCCAGGCCTGTTGGGCAATCTCCAGCGAGGCCCGGCCCGGCGTGTGCAGGCTCGCCGTGACGATGAGTTGATCGTCGAGCCGCGCCGGCCGGTGGTAGCGCAGTCGGGTCTCGCTGACCACGAACATGCCGCCCGTGGCTTCGCGCAGCGCCTGCTGGCCCACACCCAGGCTGCGCAGCCATTCGGTGCGGGCGCGCTCGAAGAACTTGAGGTAGTTGGCATAGAACACGATGCCACCGGCATCGGTGTCTTCCCAGTACACGCGCACGCTGTGGCGGTAGGCGGCACTTTGCGGGGTGGCTTGTGGGCTCATCCGGCCAGGGCCTTCAAGCGGGCAATCGACTCTTGCAGGTGCGCCATCGAGCTGGCGGTGGAGAAGCGCAGGAAATCCGCTGTCTCGGCCGTACCGAAGTCGCGCCCCGGGGTGACGGCCAGATGGCTTTCGCGCATCAGGGCGTAGGCCAGGTCCCAGCTGTCTTTCACGCCCAGGCGCTGGCACCAGTCGCGGCAGTGGGCCCAGGCGTAAAAGGCCCCGTCGGGCTTCACAGGCACAGTCAGTCCCACGCTTTCCAGCGCCGGGATGAAGTAATCACGCCGGGCCTTGAATTCGGCGCGACGGCGCTCGTACTCGGCCAGGCTGTCGGGCTCGAAGCAGGCGAGGGCGGCGTGCTGGGCCACGGTGCTGGCGCAGATGAAGAGGTTCTGAGCCAGGCGCTCGACCACCGGCACCAGGGTGTCTGGCACCACCAGCCAGCCCAGGCGCCAACCCGTCATGTTGAAGTACTTGCTGAAGCTGTTGATGCTGATGAGCTGGTCGTCGATGCCCAGGCCCGTGTGGCCATAGGTGTCGTCGTAGCTCAGGCCCAGGTAGATCTCGTCGACCATCGTGATGCCGTCGTGCTGCTTCACCACCTCGTGGATGCGGCGCAGTTCATCGGGATGGATCGAGGTGCCCGTGGGGTTGGAGGGCGAGGCCAGCAACACGCCACGGGTGCGGGGTGTCCAGGCCTGGCGCACTTTGTCGGCGCTGAGCTGGTAGCGCTCGGCGGCCGTGGTGGGAATCAGCACCGCGTTGCCTTCGGCGGCACTCACAAAGTGGCGATTGCAGGGGTAGCTGGGGTCGGGCATCAGCACCTCGTCGCCCGCATCAATCAGGGCCAGGCAGGCCAGTTGCAGGGCGGCCGAGGCGCCGGCCGTGATCACGATGCGCCGCGCCGGCACCTGAGCGCCAAACCGGTCGGCATACCACTGGCTGATGCGTTCACGCAGCGCCATCAGGCCGGTGGCCTGGGTGTACTGGGTGGCCCCATCGCGGATGGCTTTGGCAGCGGCCTCCTGCACGGCCGGCGGGGCCGTGAAGTCGGGCTCGCCAATGTTCAGGAAGATCATCGGGCGGCTGCTGTGCGCCACCTCGCGGGCCAGTTCGGAAGCAGCCTTGGCCACCTCCATGACATAGAAGGGCTCGATGCGCCCAGCTCGGGTGGAGATTTTCATGCGCGGGGCAATACAGGCAAAGGAGGCTGTGCAGGGGCGGGCGGCAGTTCAGTCGGCAGACGGCGGTGTGGCTGCTGCGTCTGGGGTCGTTGCTGGGCTGGCCTGGGGCGCCTTGCTCTTGTCGGCGGCCACTTCGGCGGCGCGCAGGCGCGGGGCCAAGCCATTGAGCACCGCATTCACGTACTTGTGACCATCGGTACCGCCAAATTCCTTGGCGAGTTCGATGCATTCGTTGAGCACCACGCGCCAGGGCACGTCTTGGCAGAACTGCAGTTCGTAGGCGCCGATCCACATCACGGCGTGCTCGATGGGCGAGATCTCGGCCAGCTTGCGGTCGAGCAGGGGCTCGATCTGGGCATCCAGATCATCGGCCTGGGCCACGCAACCGTGCAGCAAGGTGTTGTAGTGCGCAGCATCGGCCTTGTGAAAGCCCGACAGGTCGCGCGTGAAGTGGTCGATGTCGCTGGCGTCGTTCTTGCCCACCAGAAACTGGTACAGCGCCTGTAGGGTGAATTCACGCGCACGGCTGCGGTCGGATTTCGAGGCCGCCTTGCGGGCGCCGGTGCTGGTCGTGCCTTTGCGCGGGGCGCGCGGCTGGCGAGGGGCGGGGGAGGGGGTGTCGCTCATGAAAGTTCGTCCAGCAGGTTGGCCATCTCGACCGCCACCCGGGCCGCATCGCGTCCCTTGTCGGTCTGGCGGGCCACGGCCTGCTCCAGGTTTTCGGTGGTGATGATCGCGTTGGCGATCGGGATCTGGTAGTCCAGCGTCAGGCGGGTCACGCCGGCGCCCGATTCGTTGGCCACGAGTTCGAAGTGGTAGGTCTCGCCACGGATGATGCAGCCGAGGGCGATCAGGGCGTCGTACTCGTCCTTTTCGGCCATGGCCTGCAGGGCCACGGGCACTTCCAGTGCGCCTGGCACGAGCACGTGGTGGATGTGCTTGTCCAGCACGCCCAATGCGGCCAGCTCGGCCTTGCAGGCGTCGGCCAGTGCATTGGTGATGCTCTCGTTGAAGCGGGCCTGCACGATGCCGATGTGGAGTTTTTTACCGTCCAGCTTGTCGGACGTGCCTTTTTCTGCGCCAAACATGTGTCTTATTCCTTGGTGAGGTAGCCGGTGATCTCGAGTCCGTAGCCGGTCATGCTGGGCATGCGGCGCGGGTTGCCCATCAGGCGCATGCGGTGCACGCCGCAGGCGCGCAGGATCTGTGCCCCCACGCCGTAGGTGCGCAGGTCCATGCGGCCCCGCTCAGGGGCCTGGGCCGCGCGGGCCCGGCCCTCGAACTGGGCCAGCAGTTCGGCAGCGCTTTCGCCGCAGTTGAGCAGCACGGCCACGCCCTTGCCGCTGGCGGCAAAGTGCGCCAGGCTGGCGTCCAGCCCCCAGGAGTGCATGCTGCGGTTGATTTCCAGGGCATCCAGCACCGACAGCGGCTCGTGCACGCGCACATCCACCACTTCATCGGCCTGCCATTGACCCTTCACCAGGGCCAGGTGAATGCCCTGGCTGGGTTTGTCGCGGAAGGCATGGGCCTGGAACTCGCCATAGGCGGTGCGGATGCTGCGCACGCCCAGGCTCTCGACCAGGGATTCGGTGCGGCTGCGGTATTCGATCAGATCGGCAATGGTGCCAATCTTCAGGCCGTGCTCGGCAGCAAACAGTTGCAGGTCAGGCAGCCGGGCCATGGTGCCGTCTTCGTTCATCACTTCGCAGATCACCGAGGCGGGACTGCATCCGGCCATGGTGGCCAGATCACAGCCGGCTTCGGTGTGGCCGGCGCGCATCAGCACGCCGCCATCGACGGCCTGCAAGGGAAAGATGTGGCCAGGCTGAACCAGGTCGCTGGCTTGGGCATGGCGGGCCACGGCAGCCTGCACGGTGCGTGCGCGGTCGGCTGCCGAGATGCCCGTGGTGACGCCTTCGGCAGCTTCGATCGAGACCGTGAAGGCTGTCGAGTGCTTGGCCCCGTTGCGGGCCACCATGGGTGGCAGCTGCAGCTTCTCGCACATCTCGCGCGACAGGGTCAGGCAGATCAGGCCGCGGGCATACCGTGCCATGAAGTTGATGTACTCGGCGCTGACATGGTCTGCCGCCAGCACCAGGTCGCCTTCGTTCTCGCGGTCTTCTTCATCCACCAGGATGACCATGCGGCCGGCACGGATGTCGGCCACGATGTCCTCCACCGGGGAGATCGCCACGGGCGTGAGTGATTTGCTTGTCATGGGTGTCGATGTGATCGGGCCAGCTCGCCGGCATCCGGCCGATGCGTGTGCATCGGTGCGGAACGGGGCAGGGTGTGGTCCATGGGTTGATTCGGTTGTTTCCGTCGCCCCGCGGGTCAGTGCCCGGACGCCAGGGCGCGAGCCTGGCCGGCAGGCCACGGTGTGTCAGGGTGATGCGGGAAGCCTCTTGGGGAGATCCTGGATGAACCGACAAACCCCGATTATCGCCGCAAAGCCTGCCGTTCGGCATGGCGGGCGGGCACCTGCACCCGCGGAATGCCGATGCCAGCGCTTCACCGCCTGCGCCAGCGGGGCCGGAAAGCGCTGATCCAAAGCAAAACAGCAGGCCGCGGATGTCTCCGCGCCTGCTGTCTCAATGTTGGGGCCGGTCTGTTCAGAGGCCGGATCGGGCCACGCCAGTGCGCAGCCCAAAACCCATCACTGACCGATCTTTTCGGTCTTGGCGGCTTCAGCGCCGGCGGCCTTGCGCTTGGCGCGCGCAGCCTTCTTTTCGGCGGCAGTGGCCTTGGCCGAAGGAGCAGCCTTGTCGGCGCCACCAGCGGCATCACCGTTCTCGGAGGCCTTGGCAGCCTTGGCGGCTTCAGCGCCAACAGCCTTGCGCTCGGCGCGTGCAGCTTGCTTTTCAGCCTTGGTGGCGGGAGTCGAAGCAGCAGCCTTGCTGTCAGCAGCGTCCACTTCACCAGCGGCGAAAGCGTTGACGGCCATCAGTTGAACCAGAGCCACACCCACGGAAAGAATCACTTTTTTCATACGTTTCTCCAAAAATCCGAGCTAGTCAGTGAACGTCCAGGACCGGACGCTTGCACGTTTTGCTGTGCCTGCCAGTCAACATCAGGGAGCCCATGGCCGAACTCGCAGGCGCAGTAACACCACTCTAACGGAGTGGGCGGATGTTTTTTTGCGATGAGCGGTCGAAGTGTCCGAGTTGCGACACTTTTGGCTTGGGATGGGGTTTTTTGATTTGGGTGCTTGACACGAATCAAAAGTTGAGATTTTGAAAATTCGTGAGCTTCCATCGCAGGAAGTTACGCCAGCTCAAGCAAGTGGCGTGCCAATTTTGGAAGCCCCGTGGGGCTTGGGGCGTTGCCGGGGGTGGGGTGGGGGGGCTGTGGATTCAGGTCGGGCGAGTCCGTCGCCAACCCCTGGCGACGGGCTCGCCCGAGGGTGCGGGCTTTTTATTTCTTGGCGCGGTCGTCGGCCGATGCGGCTTCGCCCGAGCCTTGGGTCTTGTCGGCTTGAGCAGCGGCTGCACCTGCGGTCTTGCGCTTGGCCCGGGCTTCGGCCTTTTGTTCGGCGCTGGCGGGCTGAGAGGCCTTGGCGCGATCGTCGGCACTGGCGGCTTCGCCAGAGCCATTGGCCTTGTCGGCCTTGGCAGCGGCGGCACCTGCCGCCTTGCGCTTGGCACGTGCCTCAGCCTTTTGCTCGGCGCTGGCGGGCTTGGACGCTTTGGCGCGGTCGTCCGCGGTCGCTGCTTCGCCGCTGCCGTTGTTCTTGGCGGCTTGGGCCGCGGCTTCGCCAGTCGGGTTGGCGTGGGCAGGAATGAGTGCCAATTGGGTCAAGGCCAGGCCCAGGGACAGAACAAGTTTCTTCATGACATTCTCCAGAATTGAAATTGAGTGGTGCTGTTGCCATGAGGATCTGTGCATCAGCACCGTGCCGACACCTGTGATCGCAGGTCGTTCGCTGCCTTTTCGCACGCATCGGCTCGGTTGAATTTAATGGAGAAGTGATGCGAATCTGGAGGGATTTCAAAATTGAACTGATTTTGTGTGAGCAAATAATTTAAGTGTTATTTGCTGAAAATCATCCCTGTCGGGATTGGCCGTTCTGCCAGTGCCTCCCTCTGAAAGGCGTCTCAAATTTCAGCGATTTGATGCCTTGAAGGCCTGAGGATTGATATTGAGTGGCTTTATTGGAGGTATGAGTGGTGTTGATATTCTGGTTTTATCTTTAATCAGATATTGAGGGGCGCCAAATAAAATCCGGGCTGCGCCCGGATTTTTACATTTCGAATCTGTTATTGCGATTCACTTGTGGGTGCTTGAGAGCATTCGTTCGACGTAGCGCGCCACGGTGTCGATTTCGAGATTGACCCGATCACCGGCCTTCAACACGCCCAACGCGGTGTTGGCGACCGTGTGGGGAATCAGGTTGATGCTGATTTCTGCGCCATCGGCCGTGTCTTGCACCTGATTGACGGTCAGACTGACGCCGTTGACTGTGATCGACCCTTTGTAGGCCAGAAAGCGCGCCAGGCTGGCTGGGGCGCCGATGCGCAGCTCCCAGCTTTCGCTGATCTGTTCGAAGCGCACGACGGTGCCCAGTCCATCCACATGGCCCGACACGATGTGGCCGCCCAGGCGATCGTTGGCCCGCAGGGCCTTTTCCAGGTTGATGGTGCCGGTGCGGTCCAGGCCGCTGGTCTTGTCCAGGGATTCGGCCGATATGTCGACCGTGAACTGGCGTTCCGCCAGTTGCAGCGAGGTCACGGTCATGCACGCGCCATTGAGTGCGATGCTGTCGCCCAGGCCGACATCGTCCAGGTAGCCCGCAGGGGTCTCGATGCTCAGGCGTTTGCCGTGGCTGGCACTGCTGCCCAGGTCTTGCAAGGCCACGATGCGGCCGACGCCAGTGATGATTCCAGTGAACATGTTCAGCTTGTCCTGTCAGAAGGTTGAGGTGGAAATGGGGCTCCGGCCCGGCGCGCCAGCAGGCGCAGATCCGGGCCGACGCGATCGATGTCGGTGAATTCGAGCGTGCAGGCACCGTCCAGCTGGTTCAGCGCCGGCAGTGCCAGCAGGGGCCGTCCGGGCCCCAGCAGCTTGGGGGCCAGGTAGAACAGCCACTCGTCGGTCATGCCGGCCTGCAGCAGGGCCGCGTTCAGGATGGGGCCGGCCTCGACATGCAGCTCGTTGATCTCGCGGCGCCCCAGTTCGGCCATCAGGGCCGCCAGATCGATCCGACCGTTCGGACCGGGCAAGACCATCACTTCGGCGTTGCGGGCCAGGTAAGGGGCGTGGCGCTCGGGGTCGGCCACCGTGGTGACCAGCAGGCAAGCTCGTTCAAGCGTGAGCAGGCGGGCGTTGGGCGGTGTGCGCAACTGGCTGTCTACCACCACCAGCAGGGGCTGGCGCGCTGTAGGTACACCGTGCGCGTCGCGCACATTGAGCAGCGGGTCGTCCGCCAGCACCGTGCCCACCCCAGTGAGCACGGCATCGGCGCGCGCGCGCCAGGTCTGGCCATCGGCACGTGCCTCCGGCGAGGTGATCCACTGGCTGACACCGTTGTCCAGTGCCGTGCGGCCATCGAGGGAGCCGGCGATCTTGCTGCGCACCCACGGGCGCCCGCGAACCATGCGCGAGAAGAAGCCGATGTTGAGCTCACGCGCAGCCACTTCGCCGGGCCCGATCTCGACCGCGATGCCGGCAGACCGCAGGCGGGCAAAGCCTTGGCCGGCCACCAGGGGGTTGGGGTCTTGCAGCGAGGCCACCACGCGGCTCACACCAGCGGCAATGAGGGCATCACAACAGGGGCCGGTGCGCCCGTGGTGGGAACAGGGCTCCAGCGTGACATAGGCGGTGGCTCCCTGGGTCGATTCGCCCCGCGCCTGGGCGTCGCGCAAGGCCATGACCTCGGCATGGGGGCCGCCCCGCACCTGGGTGTGGCCGCAGCCGAGGACGCGACCGTCCGGGCCCATCAGCACCGCACCGACGGCGGGGTTGGGCGGGCAGATCAGCCGGGCCTGGGCGGCCAGGGCCTGCGCCAGGTCCATCGGGTGCTCATGGTGGGCGAAGGGGAGTGCGTCGGGGCGTGTCAATCCAGTGGTCCTGAGATAAAAACCGTCGTTCGTGTCGGTGTGTCGTGATCGGGCCGAAGCACGTATTTTCGTCGGATGTCATCACCTGGGTCGTCAAACGCCAAAAACAAGCCGCCACGCTGCTGCCTGGGCCTGACCCTGGTCGAGCTCATGGTCACGCTCGCGTTGGTGGGCGTTCTGGCCGGGTTGGCGGCCCCGGGCTTCAGCGTGCTGGCACAGCGCTACAAGGCCGATCTGGCGGCCAGCCAGATGGTGGCAGCCCTGAGTCTTGCGCGCCTGGAGGCCCTGCGGCGTGGCGGCGGCGTGGCGGTTCAGCGCCTGGAGGACGCCAGTTGCGCTCGCCCGGATTCCGTCCAGGACTGGTCTTGTGGTTGGGTGGTCTTTGCCGATCGCGACGGCGACGGTCTGTTCAACCCAAGCACCCGCTCTGGACGCGCGACCCCTGACCAACTGATCCAGGTGTTCCGGGTGGCCGATGGCACTGCGGTCATGCGCTCGCTCAATCTTCGCTCCTTTGTCGTGAACCGTTGGGGGCAACTGGGCGGCGTCAACCTGGGGTTCACCTTCACGCCGCCCAACAACCGGCTCGATTCCACCTACCAGGTCTGCAGCGCCACTGGGGGGCGCATCCGCAAGTTGCCGACCACCGTGGCCTGCTCCGCCTCATGAAGCCTTCGCACACCCTGTCTGGTGTGGCCCTGCTGGAGGCCCTGGTCGCCCTGGGGGTGCTGGCCTTTGCCTTGTTGGGGCTGTTGGCGCTGCAGATGCGCACTGGCACCGACGGGCATTTGGCCGCGCAACGCACATTGGCCACCCGCCTGGCACAAGACCTGTTCGAACGGGTCAAGGCCAACCCGGGTGGTGCCGCGGTGTTTCAGGCCTACCTGACCCCGACCGACCGGCCGGAAGCAGCGCTCGACCCTGTCCCAGGCCCCCTCATGGACTGCCGGGCCCAGCCTTGTGATCCGCTGGCCCTGGCTGCCTGGGATCTCGACCAGTGGCAGCAGCAGCTTGGCCGTGATCTGCCCCTGGGGCGGGCCACCGTCTTTGTGCCAGAAGGCAGCGCGGGTCAGTTGGGCGTGCTCTTGGCTTGGCGGGCCAACGAGGCCGCCCACGACGCGCGCTATTTGGCCCCTCTGCAAATTTCGCCCCTGCCGGGTCGTCCCTTGCTGCGCTGTCCCGAGGGGCAGATCTGCCAGCTTCTTTACACGGCGCCATGAAGCGGTCGGTGTTTCATCGTCAAGCACCCGAAGTGCGCCATCGGGCTGCACACGGCGTGTCGCTGCCTGAGCTGCTCACAGGTCTGGCCGTCGGCCTGCTGGTGGCGTTGGCTGCGGTGGGGTTGCTGGCCTCAACACGGGTGCTGTCGCGGCAAACCCTGGACGAGGCCGAGTTGATGGCCCAGGCCAACAACGCGATGCGTCTGATCGGCAGCCAGGCCAGGCCGGCCGGCGCGGTGGAGCTTTTGCCCCTCAACCCGGCGAGCCCTCCTGCGGAGCAAAGCTTTGTTTACAGCCAACGTTTTGATGGTCTGGACGTCGACGGCGATGGCCTGGCCGACGGTGCGTATGTCTGGGGGCTGGATGGACCGACCGGCGCTGGCGACACCTTGGTGCTGAGCTTCGAGAACCGATCTGCCAGCATCACCCCCGATTGTCTGGGCGCCGGCACCGCCAAAGGCCTGCACCGGGTGGACAGCCGCTTCTTCATGCGTGAGGGCCGCTTGATGTGTCAGGGTTCCAGCAATCCCGGCACGGCACAGCCGGTGGCTGAGTCGTTGGAAGATTTCCAGGTGCGCTATGCGCTGTTGCAGGGCGTGGGTGGCGGTGCCACGCTGCAATGGCTGGACGCTGCCCAGGTGGCTGGCCGATGGCTTCAGGTGCTGGCCATTCAGGTCTGTCTTCAGAGAGTGGGCTCGGTGGGCGGGCCCCGACTGGAGGGGCGTTCGTTCCTGGCCTGCAGCGGGCTCGAACAGGCCCACGATGGTCGCCGGCACATCGTGTTGCGCAATACCTTTGTCCTGCGCGGCGCGGGGCGCCCGCGATGACCCGGCGGCCGGGCCAACAAGGGGTGTCGCTGCTGATCGTGGTCGTGATGACCCTGCTGTGCGCCTTGCTGGTGCTGGCCGGTGCCCAGATTGTTCGTGTGTCCGAGATGCTGGCCGGCAACGACAGCGAAGCCACCCGGGGCTTCGAGGCGGCTGAAGCCCTGCTGCGCGACGCCGAGTTGGATGTGCTCGGCCTCGGGCCCCAGGGGCAGGTCTGCCGGCCCGACCCTGGCTGGGTGGGGTGCCGCAACCCGGCCACCACCACCACGCTGCCGCGCACCCTGGCAGACTTTGATGTGCTGGCCCAGCAGCTGACCCTGCGCGAGCCACCCTGTGCCGATGGCCTTTGCCTGAGCCTGGGGGCTGCCGCCACCGCCGAGTCGGGTGCCGGCTTCTGGCGCAACGAGCAGACGCTGGGCACTTTCGTGGCAGCAAGCGGCGGGGTTCCCTATGGTCGCTACAGTGGCGCCCCGGCAGCCGCGGGCGCGGGCAATCCCTTGCTGCTGTCCAGCGCCGCCCGAGGCGCCTGGTACTGGATCGAGGTGCTGCCCTACAGCACCGGTGCCGCTGCGGCTGGCGGAGACCTGGCGATCTGGTCGCCCACACCGGCGGACCCGTTCATTTTCCGCATCACCGCGGTGGTGCAGGGCCGGCGCTCAGGCGCCACCACCGTGTTGCAGACCCTGCTGGTACGGCACAGCCTGGGGGCGCCATGAGGCCCTTGATGGCGGTCATGCGCCTGAGCGGGCATTCCAGCCTGGTGCGAGCCGTCGGGTGGCCGCTGCTGGCCCTCGCGTGGGCATGGTGGGTGGCGGTGTGCGGGCCTGCCTGGGCCGAGCCATTGCCGCTGGAGACGGCGCCCGCAGGGGCCGCAGAGGCCCCGCCCAACCTGATCCTGTCCGTGGGCGATTCCCGGCGCCTGGGCCAGGCCGGGCTGCAGGCCTTGCGGCCGGTGCTCCGATCGGCCTTCAGTGCCGAGGCCGTGCCCGATGGCAGCCTGCGTTTGGCCTACCAGTCGTACGGCAGTTGCCGAGCCCAGCCTGACGGCCGCTGCGGCAAGCCCTTGAAAATCCGCAGCTTCGATGCCCGCGAGCGTGAGCCGTTCTTTCTATGGGCCGATGCGCTGGTGCCCGATCACCCCAACTCGGCGCATCTGTTGTTTGCTGAGGTCGGGCGCTTCATGCGGAGCACGGGTGTCGAGGGCCCCTATGCGGCTGTTCCGGGCCAGGCTGAGGCACCGGTGCTGGCGTGTCGCAGGTCTTACCACCTGTTCGTGGACGCGGGCGGCTGGAGTGACGAGGCATCGGCAGGCGAGCATGCGGCCGATGCCGGCTCGGCCGACGGCACCCGCCGGGTGCTGCCTGACGGCGTGGTGTTTGACCCTGAGGGCCAGACCGAGGCCCCGACGCGGGTCTTTCGCGATGGCTATCTGCCGCGAGCCAGCGCCAGCCCTGCCCACCTGGGCTGGCACCACAACACCCTGGCTGATTTCGCCTTTGACCAATGGGCCAGCGACCTGCAACCCCAACTGGCCGACCAGGTTCCGCCTCGTGTGCGGCAGCCTGGCCAGGCCGACTTCGGCACGCCGGCTGCGCCCTACAAGGTGCCCGAGTACTGGAACCCGAAAAACGATCCGGCCACCTGGCAGCACCTGAGCACCTCCACCGTAGGCTTCAACCCGCGAGCCCAGGATGCCTTGCCTGAAACCGGGCCGCGGCGACGCCCCTGGTGGGCGGGCGACACCTGGTCGGGGGATTTCCAGGCCCTGGTGCGCGGCGAGGTGGGCTGGTGCAACCCGATGTTCACGGCCGGCGGGCGGGTGGATGGGGGCTCGGGGCATCTGCCGTCCTTGAAGGGCGACGGGCCGCTGCCCCCCAACTTCTGCGTCGAGCCCAGTCCCTCGGATGGCAGGCCTCTGATCGACGATGCGCTGGCGCGGGCCCGCCTGCAAGAGCTCTGGCATGTGGCCCTCAACGGGCGAGGGCGTTTTGTTCAGGCCACGGATCAGGACGGCCTGCGGCAGGCCTTCAGCGACTTCCTCGGGCAGATCCAGACCGCCAGCGGCGAGGCTGAGCTGACCTTGGCGGCCAACACCCAGACGCTGGATGCCGGCGGCAAGCTGTACTTTGCCGGCTACCGGGCGCCGTCCTGGCGTGGCGAGCTGCAAGCCATCGGTGTTGACGACCAAGGCCGGCTGCAGCCCCGGCCCGACTGGGAGGCCGGCCAGGCCCTGCAGGGCCTGGACCTCACCCAGCGCCTGATCTGGAGTCATGACGGCCAGCGTGGCGTGCGCTTTGAATGGACTGCCTTGAGTACCGCCCAGCGCGAACTGCTCAAGGGCGGGCCGCGTGCACCCGATGCCGAGGGCGAGCTGCGCCTGCTCTACCTGCGCGGTGCCCGCACGGCTGAGGCCCGGCAAGGCGGGCACCTGCGCGATCGCGACACCGTGCTGGGCGACATCGTGCATTCCGTCCCCTGGTGGGTGGGGGCGCCGGTGGCGGGGCGGCCCGAGCCGGGCTACCCAGCCTTTGTGCAGCAGCACCGCGGCCGCGTCGGCATGGTCTATGTGGGCGCCAACGATGGCATGCTGCACGGCTTTTCCAGCCTGGATGGGCGTGAGAAGCTGGCCTACGTGCCCCTGGGCGCCTGGCCTCGGCTGCATGCCCTCACCGAGCCGGCCTACACCCACCGCTACAGCGTCGATGGCCGCCTCATGAGTGGCGATGTCCTGGATGCGGGCACCTGGAAGACCCTGCTGCTTGGCACCCTGGGTTGGGGTGGCCGGGGCTATTTCGTGCTGGATGTGAGTTCCCCCGCCCAGTTTGCCGAGCAGGATCCGGCCCGGCAGGTGGTGATGGACCGCAGCGACGGGGCTGACCCCGACATCGGCCACCAGATCCTGGAGCCCACCCTGGACCCGGCGCATCCTGCCAGGGTGTCGCAGTTCAGCCGGCTCAACAATGGCCGCTGGGCCGTGCTGTTGGGCAATGGCGTGAACAGCCGCAACGAGCGCGCGGTGCTGCTGATCCAGTACCTCGACGGCGCGAAGGAACTGCTCAAGCTGCCCACCGCCGTGCCGGTGCCGGCCGGGGCGGGCAATGGCCTGTCCACGCCCCAGTTGATCGACTTCAACGGCGACGGCCGGGTCGATGTGGCCTATGCCGGAGACCAACTGGGACAACTCTGGAAGTTCGACCTCAGCAGTGCCCAGCCTTCAGATTGGGGGGTGGCCGCGCCCGGCGGGCCGATCTTTGTCGCCGAGGACCCCCAGGGTCGGCGTCAGCCGATCACGGCGGCGCCGGTCTGGCTTCCCCACCCCTATGGTGGTGTGATGCTGGGCCTGGGGACCGGCCGCTTGCTGACGCTGGGTGACCGGAGCAGCACCGACGTGCAGACCCTCTATGGCCTTTGGGACACGGCCCGCGTGGGCATGGGGGCCTCAAGTGTGCAGATCGGGCCCGGTGCGCCCCTGGGGCCGGGCTGGCGGCAACTCAAGCCAGCGCCCTTGGTGGCGCAGCAACGCACCGAGGTGGTCCGGCAGGGGGCGCAGACCTACTACCGCAGCAGCCGCCATCCGGTGAACTACCGTGGGCCCGCCGCGGTGCAGGGCTGGTTCATGGACCTGCCACAGCCGCGTGAAAGAGTGGTCTCCAATGGCCTGGTGCTGGGCCGCCTGTGGCTGCAGCGCAGCCTGGTGCCGGCCCGCAGCGAGCCCGCCGACCCGGCTGCACCGAGCTGTGAGGCCCCGCTGCGCGAGGCCATCAGCGAGGAGTACCTGCTGGACCTCTTCAGCGGCGCGCCCGCCCCGTGGCCGACATTTGACACCGACGGGGGCGGCTTCACGGGCACCGAGCTGGCCGACATCAGTGGCTGGCGATCAGGGCCTCAGGCGCGCCTGTGGCAGCGCTCCGCGGGCTCGGAGGTGCTCAGCCTGGGGCGGGGCGCGCCCCTGCGCCTGCGCGTGCTGGGCGGGCCCTCGGTGCGCATCGGCTGGCGCCAGCTTCAGTGAGTCCAAGGGGCACGCATGGCGCAATTTGTCTGTCGAGGTCGTCGATCCCAGGGCTTCAGCCTGATCGAACTTCTGATCGTGCTGGCCGTGATCGCGTTGCTGGTGAGCCTGGCCTGGCCCGGCTACCAGGCCACCCTACAGCGCGCCCGCCGCAGCGACGCCCGCGAGGCCTTGCTGCGGGGCGCGCAGTGGCTTGAGCGCGTGGCCTCGATCCACGGGCAGTACCCCGAAGCGGCGGCCTACCCAGCCACCCTGGCCCTCAGCGCTGCCGGCCATTACCACATCCGGTATGCGCCCAGCGCCGATCTGGGGGCCTACACCCTCACCGCACTGCGCCGTGGCGCACAGGCGCAGGACCGTTGCGGTGATTTCGTGCTCGACCAGGCGGGGCAGCGGTCACTTGTGGGGCCGGCGGTCGGCAACGGCGTGGCCGATTGCTGGCAACGCTGAACGCCCGCCCCATGGGCGCGGCCCCGTTGTTGGCGGGCCGAGGGTCGCCTGGTTCATTGCTTGCGTTGCACGAACAGATTGCGCTTGGCGTCCTCGGGGTAGGCAAAGGTGACCAGCCCGTTGCGCACTTGGCCCATCACCAGCATGTTGGCCGAGATGGCTTCCTTGTCCTGAGCGCTGAACGGATGGTCATAGGTGGCCACCACGCCGTAGTAGGTCTTCATCCGTCCTTCGAGTGCAGCCTTGATGGCCGGGCCATCGGCCGGCCCCTTGTGGATGGACAGCAGGGCATACAGCAGCAGGTAGCTGGCGTCGTAGCCATTGGCCGCGGCCATGGGCACCGGGATGCGGCGGTTGTTGAACTTGCGCGCATAGCCGGCCAGAAACGCGGCGCGCCGTTCGTTGCTGGGCTCGGCGATGAAGGTCTGGGCCATCAGGGCGCCTTCTGCCGCGTCCTTGGCGCCGTCGATGAAAAACGGGAACGACAGCGTCCAGGGGCCGACCTGGGGCACTTTCCAGCCCAGGGCCTTGCGGCCTTGCGCCACCACGGCGTTCTCCGGGCCCACGGTGTAGCTGAAGATCACGTTGGCGCCCGCCGCCCGAGCGGCTTTGAGCTCGTCGGACAGGTCCTTGACACCCAGTGCGAAACGGGCCACGTGAACGGGCTTGAGGTTCTTGGCCGCCAGGGCCGCGATCACGTCCCGGGTGCCGCCTTCGCCGTAGCCCGTGGTGTCGGCAAAGATGGCCACCCGGTCCCAGCCCCGCTTGAGCAGGTCGTCCACCACGAAAGGGGCCTGCAGGGCATCACGGCCTTGCACGCGGAAGATGTAGCTTTCGGGTGCCGGGTACTGGGTGGTCAGTGCCGTGCCGGTGGCGCAAGGGACGATCAGCGGCACCTTGTTCTTCTGGAACACCTCGATCGAGTTGAGTGCCACCCCGGTGTTGCAGTAGCCGATCGTGGCCACCACCTGGTCGCGAACCAGTTCTTCGGCCAGTTGCCTTCCGCGGGCCGGGTCGGCCGTGTCGTCCTTGATCACCAGCTCCAGCGGGCGCCCCAGGTAGCCGCCGACCGCATTGATTTCGTCCATGGCCAATTTCACGCCATTGGCCATGGGCACACCGAAGTCGGCCGAGGGCCCCGTCAAGGGGCCGATCAGGCCGATGCGCAAGGGCGCCGGCCCGGCTGGGGGAGGGCCTGCCTCGGCGGCCCCTGCCGGCAGCCCGGCAAGCCCGCCTGCGAGCAGCAGGGCGCTGCACGCCCATGCCCCTGCCCGACGGCCCAAGCCGAAGACCGACCCCACGGACGCATCCGCCCGACTTGGTAAGAACTTGAAAGACACGTGACGACCCGCCCAGGTGGATGAACAAATGCCCGAATCTAGGGGGCAGTCCCCGCCTGCGGAACGGGGCTTACCCGAGTCACAGGCCTCTGACGATGGCGCGAACCGCTTGTTGCATGGCGCTCCTCGCCGGGGCGCCCGGGTTTGTCCGGCCCGAAGAGTGGGGTGTTGAAGGGGGTTTTGGCGCGGCAAGCATCCAGGCGCCGCTAACATGTCGTTTTCGGGGTCGCCGTGCGCGTTGGATGCTGGTGGCCGTTGTGCTGACCCCTGCTTTTGTGGCCTTGTTCCTGCCCCTGTGTGACTCTGTGAGCGCCTCCCGCGACATCAAAACCTATGGCATGGCCGAACGGGCCAACCACCTCGATTTCGACATCCGCGAGCAGCTGGTGCGGCCACCGTTGCTGCGCCCGCACCGGCACGACTATTTTCAGATCCAGGTCAGCCTGCAGGGGGATGGCGAGCAGACCGTGGGGGCCAGTGTGCGGCCGTTTGGCCGCGGCACGCTGAGCTTTGTGCTGCCCTACAGGGTGCATGTGGTCTCGCACCCTGAAGGTTCGCGCTATGTGATCCTGAACTTTTCGCAAGCCTTTTTGCGCCCCGACCTGCAGGCCGACCCCCTGGATCTGGAAGACGTTCCCCTGAGCCTGGCGCCCGAACTGGGCCCGTTCCTGTTCCAGGAGTACACCGACTTTGCCTTTGGACCCGGGGCATTTGCCGAGGTCGAAGCCCTGGTGCAGCGCATGCTGCGTGAAAACGCGCAGCGCCGCCACGGCAGCCTCACGCTGTTGCGGGGCCTGCTGTTGCAACTGCTGGGCCTGACCTGCCAGGTGTTCGAGGCCGACCTGGCCCGTCTGGCGGCCCAGCATGCGCAAAAGACCAGCCAGCGCGAAGCCTTGCAGCGTGTGGCCCGTTTCATCCGAGATCACCTGGCCGAGGACTTGACGCTGGCCGACGCCGCTGCGGCGGCGTTCCTGTCGCCCAATTACCTGGCCAACCTGCTCAAGAAGGAAACCGGCAAGACCTTCACCGAACTGCTCACCGAGCGCCGCATGGAGCGTGCGCAAGAGCTGCTGGCCCACACCTCGCAGCGCGTCATGCAGGTGGCCCATGCGGTGGGCTTCGCCGACGAGTCGTATTTCACGCGGCGCTTCCGCCAGAGCATGGGCCTGAGCCCGCGCGCCTGGCGCGACCAGTTGCGCCAGCGCCTGCAACACCCGGCCTGAGTGTCGCTCTGAGTGCTGCTCTGAGTGTCGCTCTGGGGGCGACACGCAGGTGCAGCCCACTTTGTGCTGGAAAACCGTAAGCCCGCGCGGTGGTGGCACAGTGCGGCGTTTTTACAGTCGGAATCTGTCGCTTTCGAACATCTTTACAGGCGGAGACTTTGATGACTGATTTGAACAAACGTGGCTGGCTGCAGGGCGGTCTGCTGATGAGTGCCGGGGCCTTGAGCGCTTGTGCCAACCCAGGCACGGCCCAGCCCGGGCGGCCGGTGGCCACCCCCTTCGAACTGAGCCACACCACCGTGCCCGTGGCCACGGCCGACGGCCAGCCCCTGGCCTTTCCGGTGCGCCGCATCTATTGCATCGGGCGCAACTACGCCGCCCACGCCCGCGAGATGGGCTCGGACCCGAGCCGTGAGCCGCCCTTTTTCTTTCAAAAGCCCAGCGACGCGATCCAGTTCGTGGCCCCGGGCACGGTGGCTGATCACCCTTACCCCAGCCTCACGCGCAACTACCACTACGAGGTCGAGCTGGTGGCCGCCCTGCACCGGGGCGGCCGGGACATCCCGATGGAGCGGGCCCTGGACTGTGTCTATGGCTATGCGCTGGGCCTGGACATGACGCGGCGCGACCTGCAGCGTGGCATGGGCGATCAGAAGAAGCCCTGGGAGATCGGCAAGAGCTTCGATCACTCGGCCCCCATCGGCCCCATCCACCCGGTGGCCCGCACGGGCCATTACACGCAAGGGGCCATCTGGCTCAAGGTGAATGGCCAGATCAAGCAACAGGCCACGCTCAACCACATGATCTGGTCGGTGGCCGAGCAGATCAGCCGCCTGTCCGAGGCGTTTGAGCTGTTTCCGGGCGACATCATCTACTCCGGCACCCCGGAAAACGTGGGGCCTGTGGTGCGCGGCGACCTGATTGAATGCCACATCGACGGCCTGCCCGAATTGAACCTGCGCATCGTTTGAGTCTGCTGACCGCGCTGCCGGGTTGAGGGACGTCAACATCAGGCCGCGGCCCTGGTGGCAGGATGAAGTCCGGTGGCATCGGGGTCGTCAGAACAGCCGGGCTCCGATTTCGGGAGCTTGTTCTATGAAGCGGCGCATTCTCATCATCCAGGGGCATCCGGACCATCGGGCCCCTCATCTGGCCCACGCCCTGGCAGACGCCTATGCCAGCGGTGCCCAGTTGGAGGGGCACGAGGTGCGGCAGATCTGTGTGGCGCAACTTGACCTGAGCCTGCTGCGCAGCCAGGAGGAGTGGGAGCGCAAGCCCATCCCGGCGGCGCTGACGTCGGTGCAGGAAGAGCTGCGCTGGGCCCAGCACCTGGTGTTCTTCTTCCCGCTGTGGTTGGGTGAGATGCCCGCCATGCTCAAAGGCTTTCTGGAGCAGGTGGCCCGGCCCGACCTGGTCCGGGTGACCGGGTCAGAGGGGCGCAGCAGCCCTGGCCTCAAAGGGCGCAGTGCCCGCCTGGTGGTCACCATGGGCATGCCGGCCCTGTTCTATCGCGCCTTTTACGGCGGCCATGGCCTGCGCTCGATGCGCCGCAGCGTGCTGGGCTACATGGGCATCTCACCGGTCAGTCAGACGCTGATTGGCCGTGTCGGGGCGATCTCGCCGCACCGTTTCGAGGGGCTGGTGCATCAGATGCAAGGGCTGGGGCGCCAGGCACGCTGAGTTTCTGATGGGTGGAACAAGCCCTAGCACAGACCTCGTCTTTACGGGGGCGCGGCACCGTGGGCAACTCCGGTATCAGGGTAAAGCCGGGGGTGTCTTCGGGCAATCTGCGACAATCCTGCCTCTCGAAAATTTTGACCGTCCGAAGAATAAATCCTAAATGAGCACTCTGACCACTGTTGAGATCCGTCCTGCCACCCTGCGAGATGCCAAGACCGTAGCCGAAATCCACACGGTGGCTGCCCAAGCCGCCTACAAAGGCATTGTTCCCGACGAGTTTCTGAAAAGCTCCTCCACTGACAAGCGCGTGGCCCAATGGCGTGAAGCCATCGAATACTGTGAACCCCAGGTCCAAGTGGCCATGGATGAAGGCAAGGTGGTCGGCTTTGTCGGCTTTGACCGCTCGCGCGATCCGAAGTCCCGCCCGACCACCGGCGAAATCTGGGCCCTGTACGTGTTGCCCAGCCACTGGGACAAGGGCGTTGGCCTGGCCCTGTGGGACGCCGCCCGCGAAGGTCTGTCTGAAGAAGGCTGCACCAACGTCACCGCCTGGGTTCCGCTGCGCAATGAGCGCGCCATGCGCTTCCTGGAACTGGCCGGTTTCAAGCGCGAGCTGAACACCGCCAAGACCACGCCCATGGGCGCCATCAAGCTCGAGGAAATCCGCCTCAAGCGCGGCGACCTGAACTGAGCCTGGCGAGCCCGGCAAGAGGCTGCTGACGCAGCCCGTCGGGTGCCTCTGAAAGCCCTCGGTCTTCGGACCCAAAGGCCACCGCCCTCGTGCAGTGGCCTTTTTTTCGTGGGCGATCGGTGGGCCGTTCGCGGCCTCAGCTGCCCTTGCGGCAGGCCTGATCGACGTACTGCAGTGCGTCGGGCAGAGCGTCGCGAAACACCAGCCATTCATGATCGCCATCGATCACGCGCAGTTCGACCTGCCGCGGCTGGATCTGATGCAGGCGCCAGAACAGGTTGGCCGACATCGGGGCGATGCCCAGGTAATCGTGGTCGCCTGACACGATCCACATGGGCACCCGCGCAGTGCCGGCCCGGTAGGCGTCGAGCGCAGCCGGGTAGTTCAGCGCCTTCCAGGTGTCGGCATCGAACTGGCCGTTGCGCACGAACTGCGGCGTGCGGCGTGCGGCCGAGGTTTCGGGAGGCAGGGGATCGTAGATCGCCGGGCTGATCACGGCCGCCCCGCAGAACTTCTGTGGGTGGCGCAGCGACAGGTTCAGCGCACCGTAGCCTCCCATGGACAGGCCGCCGATGGCCCGGCCGCTGCGCTCTTTCTGCACCCGGTAATGCGTCTCCACATAGGGCAACAGCTCGTTCATGATGGCCGTGCCGGCCTTCTCGGCGGCCCCGTCGGCCCACCACGATGCGGGGCCCGCTGTCGGCATCACCACCACCGAGGGCCGGATCAGGCCGCGCTTGATCAGGCCGTCCAGGGTCTCTACCGCACCGCCCTTGGTGCGCCACTCGTTTTCGTCGCCGCCTGCGCCATGCAACAAGTACACGACGGGGTAGGGCTGTTGGGCTTTTTCATACCCATCTGGCAGGTAGACCGTGAAGGGCAGGGGGCGGCCCAGCGCAGCCGAGGGCGCCTGATCGGCCAGCACCATGCTGGCTGCGTGGCCGGGCAGGGCCGCACTCAGGGCCGCGCCCAAGGTCAGCAGGCCCAGCAGATGGGCCTGCGCCCAACGGCGGGCACGCGCGCCCAAGGGGCGCAGGGTCGGGGATGTCAATGCCATGTTGTCTCCTGTTTTTTGAGGTCTGAGCTTCGTTCCGAGGCAGAGGAACGCGCTTGATTCTGGGTGCATGGGCCAAAGAATGTGCGCTGACACGCTAAATTCGACCTTTGAGCAGGTGATTCCTCGCAATGCAGCCCACGTGGGCGGCGCTCAAGCCGCGACAATGGGGGCATGACCGATACCCCACCCAGCCTGAGCTGGACCGATGCCCAGGGCCTGCCGCAGCAAGCCCGCTGGCGCTCCGAAGCCGGTGTACCTGCACCGCGCCGCCTGCAACTGGCCGATGACACCCTGAACGCCGACACCGCCTACCGCCTGGCCTGCGAGGGCACAGGCTTGCTCTGGCAGGGTGATTTCCACAACGCCCGGCAACTGCTGCAGGCGCTGGCACGCCGGGTGGACCGCAAGCCGCGCAAGCTCAAGGCACCGGCCACCACGCTGGCCGAAGCGTTCCACCAGCATCGCCAGGGCCAGGCCCAGCGGGCTCGTGTGCTCGGTCAGGTGCTGGTGCCGGTGAATGCCGATTTCACCGTGCCGTTGCGCCGCGCACCCGATGTGCGGCAGGCTTTGCAGGAGGTGTGGGGCGAACCCGAGGCGCAACCGTCGGTGCTGAGCCTGCGCGAGCTGCTGGGCCTGGTGGGCGCGCATGAATGGCGCAAGAAGGGCGTGCCCGTGCCAGCCCTGGGGCCGGAGGCGCGCATCCACCCCTATTACGGCGTGTTTTCACCCGTGCGCGGTGAGTACGTCGATCTGCTGGCCAAGACCCCTTGGCCAGCCGGCTTCAGCACCGATCAGCCGGTGTTCGACATCGGCGTGGGCACGGGTGTGCTGTCGGCGGTGCTGGCCCGGCGTGGAGCCCGTCAGGTGGTGGCCACCGATCAGGACCCGCGTGCCCTGGCCTGTGCGCGGGCCAACCTGGCCCGCCTGAAGCTGTCGGCCCAGGTCCAGTTGCAGCAGACCGACTTGTTTCCGCCGGGCCACGCGGCCCTGGTGGTGTGCAACCCGCCCTGGCTGCCCGCCCGGCCCAGTTCCCCCATCGAGTACGCGGTCTACGACCCCGACAGCCGCATGCTGCGTGGCTTTCTGCAAGGCCTGGCAGCGCACCTGAGCCCCGATGGCGAGGCCTGGCTGATCTTGTCCGACCTGGCCGAATTGCTGGGCCTGCGCAGCCGCGAGGAGTGGCAGGGTTGGGCCCGTGAGGCGGGCATCGAAGTCGTGGGCCGGCGTGATGCCCGGCCCCAGCACCCCAAGGCCAGCGACCCCACCGACCCCTTGCACAAGGCCCGCTCTGCCGAGGTCACCAGCCTGTGGCGCTTGCGCAGGGCGGCGGCCTAACGTGGTGACCTAGGGCGGGTTTTCACCGGGTGCCCAGTGGCGGGGCAAGACACTAAGATCATGCTCTGAAACTGGTTTCAGGCTTCCCGGCCTTTCGCTGCGTCCTGATGTCGCAGGTGCCCCGGGGCTGTGGCCAGTGCTAGCTCTGCCTGATTCGACCCTGCCCGTGCCCCGCTCCACTCCCCCTTCTACCGCCATCGCCGCCGCTGCGGCCCCGTCAGGTGCCGCCGGCGCCCGCGCCACCATCGCCGATGTGGCGCGCGAGGCGGGGGTGTCCAAGGCCACCGTCTCACGCTTTCTGAACCACCGCGAAACCCTGCTCAGCCCCGACATCGCGATGCGGGTCGAGCGGGCGGTGGCGGCGCTGGGCTACTCGCCCAGCCCGATGGCGCAAGCCCTCAAACGAGGGCGTACCCGACTCATCGGCCTGGTCGTGGCCGATGTGACCAACCCCTACTCGGTGGCCGTGTTGCGCGGCGCCGAGCAGGCCTGCCAGGAGGCGGGCTACCTGGTCATGCTGTTCAACCTGGGCAATGACAGTGGGCGTGAACGCGAAGCCATGGCAGCCCTGGCCTCTTACCAGGTCGAGGGGTTCATCCTCAACACCCTGGGGCGTGATCCGGGTGTGGCTGCCGAGGCGCTGCGCCTGGGGCGCCCGGTGGTGCTGGTGGACCGGCGCCACAGCAGCATGCAGGCCGATTTCGTGTCGCTGGACAACGCCCAGGCCATGCGCATGGTGCTGGCCCACTTGCAGGCCCAGGGCTATCGACAGCTTTTGTACGTGACCGAGCCGGTGCGGGGCGTGAGTTCGCGCACCGAGCGCGAGGCGGCCTTTCGCGAGGGCTGCCACCAGTCCGGCCACGACGGCCCGGCCCTGCTGGGCCAGACTTTCGAAAACCAGGACGACGCACCCGAAGCCCAGGTGCAGGCCCTGGCCGAGGCCTTGCAGGCCTGCCGGCAGCAGGCCGGAGGGCAGCCTGCGGCGGTGCTGGCGAGCAATTCGGTGGTCATGCTTCGCGTGTGCGCCGCCCTGGCCCGCCTGGGCTGGCAGGCCGGGCGTGAGCTGGGGGTGGTGGGCTTTGACGATCCCGACTGGGCGCCCTATGTGGGCCCCGGCATCAGCACCCTGGCACAGCCCACCCACGATCTGGGGCGGCTCGCGGCCAGTTGCCTGCTGGAGCGCCTGGGTGGCCTGAGCCTGGCGCCCCGCCAGATTCTGCTGCCGGGCCAGTTGCGGGTGCGGGGCTCGACCTCGGGTCTGGCCGCGGGCGCCTGAGATTTTCTGGGCGGGGTGAAGCCAGGGTTTTCACCCATGGAAACCTGAAACCGGTTTCTTAAACTTGCTGAAAACGGTTTCAGGATGGATTTCAGGGTTTCAAATCGTGCCTGCCTCCAGTGGGCGCCGTCCGCCACCGGTTCTCTTTTCTATCGGATCGATCGTGAACTACAGCTTTCAATTTGCCGATGTGCTGGCCGCCTGGCCGCTGCTGCTCAAGGGCACCTGGATCACGGTGCAGCTGTCGATGCTGGCCATGGCGCTGGGCCTGGGGCTGGCCATTCTGTGCGCCTGGGGCAAGACCGCCGGCCCACGACCGCTGCGCTGGGTGATCCAGGCCTACATCGAGTTGATCCGCAACACGCCGTTTCTGGTCCAGCTGTTCTTCTTTTTCTTTGCGCTGCCGGCCATCGGCCTGCGCTGGAGCGCTTACACCGCGGCCCTGACGGCCCTGGTGATCAACCTGGGGGCCTATGCCACCGAGATCATCCGTGCGGGCATCGAATCCATCCCGCGCGGTCAGATCGAGGCCGGCCTGGCGCTGAACCTCAAACGCTGGGAGATCTTCCGCTTTGTGATCCTCAAGCCGGCGCTCAAGGCCATCTACCCTGCCCTGACCAGCCAGTTCATCCTGCTGATGCTGAGTTCGGCGGTGGTGTCGGTGATCTCGGCCGACGACCTGACCTCGGTGGCGGCCAACCTGCAGTCGCAGACCTTTCGCAGCTTCGAGATCTACATCGTGGTGGCTCTGATCTACCTGGCGCTGTCGATGGCCTTCTCGGCGCTGTTCAAGCTGATCTACCGCGCCGCGCTCAGTTACCCCGACCGCCGCTGAGTCCCCATGACCCCTTTTCACGCAACCCTGATCTGCCCGCCGCGGGCGACGGAGACCTGACCCATGCGCAGTTTCGGTTTCGCCGAGTTCATGTTCATCCTCGAGGCGGCCCGCTGGACGCTGGCCCTGTCACTGCTGGCCTTTGTCGGCGGTTCGGTGGTGGGCCTGGTGGTGGCCCTGGCCCGCACCAGTGAGTCGCGTTGGGCCCAGGCCGGCGCCGGGCTGTTCATCCAGGTGTTTCAAGGCACGCCACTGCTGTTGCAGTTGTTTCTGATCTTTTTCGGGGCCCCGGTGCTGGGCCTGGACATCAACCCCTGGGTGGCCGCTGGTGCCGCACTGATCCTCAACAGTGGCGCCTTTCTGGGCGAGATCTGGCGCGGTTGCATCCAGGCCGTGCCCCGAGGCCAGTGGGAAGCCGCCGAGGCGCTGAGCCTGTCGTATGTGGACCGCATGCGCGACGTGGTGCTGCCGCAGGCCTGGCGCATCGCTGTGCCGCCCACCGTGGGCTATGGCGTGCAGATCATCAAAGGCACCTCGCTGGCCGCCATCATCGGCTTCACCGAGATCACCCGGGCCGGCCAGATCATCAACAACGCCACCTTCCAGCCCCTGCTGGTGTTCAGCGCCGTGGCCGCCCTCTACTTTGTGCTGTGCTGGCCGCTGTCCCTGCTGGCCGCCCGCATGGAGCGGCGCCAGGCCGCGGCCACCGCCCGCTGAACCCGCGCTGGCCGTCCCCCTCCCTCATCCCTTCGTTCAACAACAGCCACCCAGGAGACTTTCATGCACGATCAGACCCTCACCCTGTCGCCCGCGGGCGCCCGCCGTCGCACCTTCACGGCCGCTCTTGTGGCCTCCAGCCTGGGCCTGCTGGCCTCGGGTGCCTCGGCCCAGACCCTGGACGAGCTGAAGAAGAAGGGCGAGCTCACCATCGGCATGCTGGTCGACTTTCCGCCCTATGGCACCACCAATGCGCAAAATCAGCCCGATGGCTACGACGCCGATGTGGCCCGCCTGTTGGGCAAGGACCTGGGCCTGAAGGTCAACCTGGTGCCCGTCACCGGCCCCAACCGCATTCCTTTCCTGCTGACCAACAAGGTGGATCTGCTGGTGGCCTCTCTGGCCATCACGCCCGAGCGCGCCAAGCAGGTGCAGTTCTCGCAGCCCTATGCGGCCGCGACCATCGTGCTGTTCGGTGCCACCAAGTCGGCCATCAAGAGCCCTGCCGACCTCAAGGGCCTGCGCGTGGGCGTGGCCCGGGCCAGCACGCAAGACGTGGCCGTCACCAAGGCGGCCCCCGAGGGCACCGAGATCCGCCGCTTCGACGACGATGCCTCGGCCATGCAGGCGCTGCTGTCGGGCCAGGTGGACGCGATCGGTTGCTCGGTCACAGTGGCCGCCCAGATCAACAAGCGCGCCCCGGCGGGCAGCTTTGAAGTCAAGTTCAACCTGCTGCAGCAGGCCATGGGCATCGCACTGCGCCCCAACCAGGCTGAACTGCTCAAAGCCGTGAACGATTTCGTGGCCCGCAACACCGCCAACGGCGAACTCAACAAGCTCTACCGCAAGTGGCTGGAAAGCGACCTGCCCAAGCTGTCCTGAACCCCTGACACCTTCTTTTGCCCGCCGATGCCATGACCGAACACGCCACCCACGCCCTTGCTGACGCCCCGCCCATCATCCGCCTGGAACAAGTCCAGAAGTGGTATGGCGAATTCAAGGTGCTCAGCGACATCAACCTGTCGGTGCAGCCCGGCGAGCGCATCGTGATCTGCGGGCCTTCGGGCTCGGGCAAGAGCACGCTGATCCGCTGCATCAATCGCCTGGAGACGGTGCAGCAGGGGCGCATCGTGGTCGATGGTCATGAACTGACGGCCGGCGGGCGTGAGGTCGATGCAGTGCGGCAAGAGGTGGGCATGGTGTTCCAGCAGTTCAACCTGTTCCCGCACCTGACGATTCTGCAGAACTGCACGCTGGCCCCCATGCGCTCGCGCGGCATGAGCCAGCAGCAGGCCGAGGACGTCGCCATGAAGTACCTGACCCGGGTGCGCATTCCGGATCAGGCGCATAAGTACCCCAGCCAGCTCTCGGGTGGTCAGCAACAGCGCGTGGCGATTGCCCGGGCCCTGTGCATGACGCCCAAGGTGATGCTGTTCGATGAGCCCACCTCGGCCCTGGACCCCGAGATGGTCAAGGAGGTGCTCGACACCATGATCGGCCTGGCCGAAGACGGCATGACCATGCTGTGCGTGACCCATGAAATGGGTTTTGCCCGCAGCGTGGCCGACCGCGTGATCTTCATGGCCGACGGTCGCATCCTGGAGCAAGCCCCGCCCGAGCGCTTCTTTGGCGAGCCGCAGCACGAGAAGACGCGCCAGTTCCTGGGGCAGATCCTGCCCTCGCACCAGGGCGCGTGATGAGCAACTCCCAGACCCAGGTGGTGCCCCACCCGACGCAGGGCTTTGCGGTGCTGATCTCGCTGGGCGCCTTTGGCGCCAGCGAGGTGCTGCGCCTGGGCCAGTTGCATTTCACCCGTGTGGCCGCGGACGCCGGCGCCGACGGCGTGGAGGTGCGCGAGGAGCTGCTGCGGGATCCCGACACCGAACTGCCCCCACTGGCCGCCGAGTTGGCCGCCCGGGGCCTGCGGGCGGTGTACTCGTGCCCCAGCGGCCTTTGGCGTGAGGACGGCACACTGGACGAGGTCACGCTGGGCGCAGCCCTGGCGGCGACCCGGCGGCTGGGGGCCGATCGCCTCAAGATGGCCATCGGCGGCTTTGGCCCCGCATCGGCGGACGGTTGGGAGGTGCTCAAGTCCTGGTTTCAGAACGGCTCCGGGCCTGAGTTGCTGATCGAGAACGACCAGACCCCCGAGGCCGGCACGCTGCCCGCGCTGCAAGGCTTTTTTGCGGCCACCCAGGCCCAGGGTCTGCCGCTGGCCATGACCTTTGACATGGGCAACTGGCACTGGGTGGGTGAATGCCCGCAAGCCGCGGCCCAGGCCCTGGGCTGGCGCGTGGGCTATGTGCATTGCAAGGGCGTGCTGCGCGAGCCAGGGCGCTGGGTGGCCGTGCCCCTGGCCCAGTCGCAAGCCCCATGGCGGGCGGTGCTGGGCCACTTGCCGGCCGAGGTGCCCTGGGCCATTGAATACCCCCTTCAGGGCGCAGACCTGACGGCCGTGGTGCAGGCCGAGCTGGCCCTGCTGCGCCGCGAAGCCCGGCGCCTGCGTGAAGCCCGAGCCGATCGGGCGCACGAGCTGGCATGACCCGCCCCTTTTTGACCTGACTCCGCCACTCCATGACTGATTCCTTGAACCCTGCAGGCGCACCAGCGCTGGACGTGATCACCTTTGGCGAGGCCATGATGATGTTGGTGGCCGACAGCCCCGGCCCTTTGGAGGCCGTGAACGGCTTTCACAAGCGCACCGCGGGGGCTGAGACCAATGCCGCCATCGGGTTGGCCCGGCTGGGCCTGCGGGTGGGTTGGGCCAGCCGCCTGGGCACCGACTCGATGGGCCGCTACCTGCTGGCCGAAATGCAGCGCGAGGGCGTCGACTGCTCACACGTGGTCTGCGATGCCACCCAACGCACGGGCTTTCTGATCAAGGGCCGGGTCGATGATGGCAGCGACCCGCCGATCGAATACCACCGCAAAGGCTCGGCTGCCAGCCAGATGGGCCCGGCCGACCTGGACCTGCCCTGGCTGACCGCGGCCCGGCACTTGCACGCCACGGGCGTGTTTGCCGCCGTCTCGCCCAGCACCCTGGCGCTGACCCGCGAGACCCTGCAGCAGATGCGGACGGCCGGCCGCAGCATCTCTTTCGACACCAACCTGCGCCCCACGCTGTGGCCCTCGGCCGAGGTGATGCGACGCGAGGTCAATCAACTGGCCAGCCTGGCCGACTGGGTGCTGCCCGGCATCGAGGAAGGGCGGGTGCTCACCGGCCACGACACCCCCGAGGCCATTGCCCGTTTCTACCTGGCGCAGGGCGCTCAACTGGTGGTGGTCAAGCTGGGGGCCGAGGGCGCTTACTGCGAGGGCCGCCATGCCGGCCAGTCGGTGCAGGGGCGGGTGGCGGGCTTTCCGGTGGCCGAGGTGGTGGACACGGTCGGCGCCGGCGACGGCTTTGCCGTGGGCGTGGTCAGTGCCTTGCTGGAGGGGCGCAGCGTGGCTGACTCCGTGCGCCGCGGCGCCTGGATCGGCGCCCGGGCGGTGCAGGTGCTGGGCGATACCGAAGGGCTGCCGACGCGGGCCCAGTTGAACGAGGCCGCGCTGTGAACGCGCTGACCAAGGTAGGGGCAGGGCGCCAGCGGGTGCTGGTGTTCCGGGCCTTGCCGCCGGACCAACTGGCCCGCCTGCAGGCCCTGCACGAGGTCACGGTGGCCGACCCCCGGCAGCCCGAGCAGATCGAGGCCTTCGAGGCCGCCCTGGCCCAGGCCGAGGGTCTGATCGGTTCCAGCTACCCCATCACGCCGGCCCTGCTGGCACGGGCACCGCGATTGAAGGTGATTTCGAGCATCTCGGTGGGCGTGGACAACTACCCTCTGGCGGCGCTGCAGCAGCGCGGCATCCTGCTTTGCCATACCCCCGGCGTGCTGACCGAGACCACGGCCGACACGATTTTTGCGCTCATCCTGGCTACCAGTCGACGTCTGGTCGAACTGGCCAACCATGTGCGCGAGGGGCATTGGCAGCGCAACATCGGCGAAGACCTGTTCGGTCGCGACGTGCACGGCAAGACCCTGGGCATCCTCGGTTTTGGCCGCATCGGCCAGGCCCTGGCCCGCCGCGCGGCACTGGGCTTTGGGATGCCGGTGATCTTCCATGCCCGGCGCACGGTGGACCTGGCGGTGCAGGCCCCCGAGTTGCTGGGGCGGGTGCGTCAGGCGCCGATGGACGAGGTATTGGCCCAAGCCGATGTGGTGGCGCTGGTGCTGCCCCTCAGTGAAGAGACGCGGGGCCTGATGGGCGCGCGTGAATTCAATCGGATGAAACCGGGCGCGATCTTCATCAACGGCGCCCGGGGGGCCATCGTGCAAGAGGCCGCCTTGTTGCAGGCCCTGGCGTCCGGCCCCTTGTGGGCGGCGGGTCTGGATGTGTTCGCCACCGAACCCCTGCCATTGGACTCGCCCCTGCGCGGCCACCCGCGCATCACCGCCTTGCCCCACATCGGCTCGGCCACCCTGGAAACCCGGCATGCCATGGCCGAGTTGGCCACCACCAACCTGCTGCAGGCCTTGGCGGGTGAGCGACCGCAGGCGGTCTTTGAGGGATCGGGCGAAAGCCCGGGCTGAGCCCCGGCTCAGCCGGTGCGCAGGCCTTCGCTTTGCACGTAGGGCTTGAACATCGAGAACTTCTCGGCCTGCATGCGTTGGGTGGCGATGTTTTCCAGCGCTTCCAGCGTCTGACCGTCGGTGGGCCACATGGCCATGCCCAGGCTGATGTCGAGCTGGACGGGCGTGTTGCGAACCTCCAGGGGTTGGGCCAGCAGGTTGCGCAAGCGGGCCACCGCGCCCCGCAGGTGCTCCTGGGTGGGGGTGTGGTGCAAGACCACTCCGAAAAGGTCTTCACCCAGCGGGCTGGCAAAGTCGGCATCACGGGCGTATTCGTCCAGGCGTTTGCTCAGCGCCACCAGCACTTCGTCTCGCAGGGCGCTGTCGTTGTGTCGGCCGGGGCGGTGGAACTCGTTCAGATCGACGAGCAGGTAGCTGAAACGAATTCCCGATCGCTCGCTTCGGGCAATCTCGCGTTGGATGAAATCGACCATGCGCTGGCGGCCGCTCAAGCCGGTGACGGGGTCCTTGTTCAGCATGAGCCGCAGCGAGGCCTGGGAGCGCACATAGCAGGCCATGTGCACGCTGTAGGTCCAGCCCATGATGCTCAGCACCACCACGGCCAGCGTCAGGGAGTGGATGGGGTGGTTCTGCAAGGCCTCGGGGCTGGCCACCTGGGCGGCCACCAGGCTGCGGGCTGCCATGGCGCCCGCAATGCCCATCAGGAAGAAGGCGACCAGGCTGTTGATCATCCGATCATCACCCTTCACCGGCCGCAGCATCGTGAAGGCCGCGACCAGCACCACCACCGAGTAGGCCGCATCGTGGAAGATGCGTTGCGCCAGCATCTCATCTTCGTACCACCAGTTCAGCAGCACGAACACGGGCACCAGCACCAGCCCAGCCTGCCAGCGCAGTTTGGACGGCCGTTGCATGAAGCGCAGCGATCCTTCCAGCACCATCAGCAGGGCGGCAAACACAAAGCCCCCGTTGATCAGCAGGGGCCAATCAGGGCCGTCCGTGCGGGGCGGGGGCAGGGTGGCCAGAAAGAAGCCGACTGCACCCGTGGCCCCTGCACCTGCAAACCACCGCACCCCGGCCATGTGCCGATTGGCCCGCCAGGTCGTGAACAGGAGCACGGCGGCGATGGACGCGGCCGTGACCATCAGAAAGGCGATGATCGATTGGTTCAGGAATCGCATGAGGTGAACGAGGCCATGACGGCAATGCCAGCGAAAAACGCGCCAGGGTCGGCGTGATTTTCATATCCATCAAGTTTACCGTCTTTCTCTGGATAAATGGTTAAATTGATAGGATTGCTCGTGAGCGGCGCGGGATGTGCGGCTGTCGATGCGTGGCCGATTTTTTGATGAATGCATCAATATGGTGCATTCTAGGGCCCCCGAAGGGCCCGTCAGGGCACTTCAGCGTTCGCGGTTCCGGCGCTGCCAGAGGTATTGGCCCACGAAGGCCAGGCCCAGCACCAGGCTGAACCAGCCCACCAACGATGAGCCACCCACCGCCTGCTGCAGGGCCGGTGACTGGATGAAATGCGGAGAGATCAGCACGGCCAGGCCAATCAGCGCGCACAACACGCCCTTGTGGAGCAGCAGCTTGTTGGCCGCAGGCTGGCGACGCGACGTGGCGTTGGTGGGCGCCGGGGTGGCGCGGGCAGGGGTCTTGGATTTCTTGGACATGGCGGGCGACATTGTGCGCGTCAATTCACGGGCCAGCCAGCAAGGCGGGATCGCTTTGTCACCCACGTGCACGACGGGGCCTGGGTGGGCTCTTAAACTGGCCGGTTACAGATAGATTTTTGCCGATCCACTCCAAGACAAGGAAGACATCTCATGAGCAAGCTCGATTTCACCGGCCGCGTGGCCATCGTGACCGGCGCCGGTGGCGGCCTGGGCAAACAGCACGCCCTGGCCCTGGCCCGGCGGGGCGCCAAGGTGGTGGTCAACGACCTGGGGGGCGCTCTGGACGGTGCCGGTGGTTCGGTGACGGCCGCGCAAGCTGTGGTGGATGAGATCCGTGCCGCAGGTGGCGAGGCCATCGCCAACGGGGCCTCGGTGACTGACTTCGCCGCCGTTGAGGCCATGGTGCAGCAGGCCATCGACGCCTGGGGCCGGATCGACATCCTGGTCAACAACGCCGGCATCCTGCGTGACAAGAGCTTCTCCAAGATGGAGCTGGCCGACTTCCGCCTGGTGGTCGATGTGCACCTGATGGGCGCCGTCAACTGCACCAAGGCGGTCTGGCCGCACATGAACGCCCAGAAATATGGCCGCATCGTGATGACCACCTCGTCCAGTGGCCTGTATGGCAACTTCGGCCAGAGCAACTATGGCGCTGCCAAGCTGGCACTGGTGGGCCTGATGCAGACCCTGAGCCTCGAAGGTGCCAAGAACAACATCCACGTCAATTGCCTGGCCCCCACCGCGGCCACGCGCATGACCGAAGGCCTGATGCCCGCCGAGGTGCTGGCCGCCCTCCGACCCGAGGCCGTGGTGCCCGCCATGCTGGTGCTGGCTGCCGAGACCGCCCCCACCCGCACCATCCTGTGCGCCGGTGCCGGCACCTACGAGGCCGCCCACATCACCCTGACCGAGGGCGTGCACCTGGGCCTGACCGAAGACACCCCCGAACGCCTCGCCGCCCGCCTGGCCGAGGTGACCGACCGCCACGGCGAGCAAGTGCCCCAAAGCGGCGCTGCCCAGGGCACCAACGAAGTCGGCAAGGCCATGGCCGCCCAACGCTGAGCCCTGCGGCTCCAGGCCTGCTGGCGCAGGGCTGGACAGGGCGAAGAGCGTCCGCGTCTCGCGGCCGCACGTGGGAGTGACACGAAGTGCACGACCGTGGGGGCCCCATCAGCCCGGCGCCCGGCCGCCCGAAGGCGGGCTGCGGCCCCCTTGGGGGGCAGGGAGTGACACGAAGTGCACGACCGTGGGGGCCTAATCAATCCTCATCGCCGCCACCGAGGATGCCACCCAGCAGGCTGCCGCCGGCCAGGCCACCCAGCAGCGAGCCTTCCTCCTTGGAGCCCCCGCGCTGCGGCGCCGCGGCAAAGATCCGCGAGGCCAGGCGCGAGAAGGGCAGGCTTTGCAGCCACACGGTGCCCGGCCCGGTCATCTTGGCCAGGAACAGCCCTTCGCCGCCGAACAGCGCCGTCTTGATCTTGCCCACGTACTGGATCTCAAACGCCACGCTGGGCGTGTAGGCCACCACACAGCCGGTGTCCACCAGCAGGGTCTGGCCGGCCTGCAGTTCGCGCCGCACCACGGTACCGCCCGCGTGCACAAAGGCCAGGCCGTCGCCGTCCAGCCTTTGCATGATGAAACCCTCGCCGCCAAAAAAGCCCGTGCTCAGCTTCTGCTGCACCGCGATGCCCAGCGACACGCCGCGCGCCGCGCACAGAAAGGCATCTTTCTGGCAGATCAGGGTGCCACCCAGCTGGCGCAGGTCCATCGGCAGGATCTTGCCGGGGTAGGGCGCGGCAAAGGCCACGCGCAGCTTTTGCGTGGCCTGGTTGGTGTAGATGGTGGTAAACAGCGATTCACCGGTGACCAGGCGCTTGCCGGCCCCCAGCAGCTTGCCAAAAAAACCGCCTTGCTGGGCACTGCCGTCGCCGAACACGGTGTCCATGGAGATGCCGGCGTCCATGAACATCATGCTGCCGGCTTCGCCGATGGCGGCTTCGCCAGGGTCGAGCTCGACCTCGACAAACTGCATTTCAGAGCCGCGAATTTCGTAATCGATGACGTCCATGGCCATGGCCAGATCTCCAGGTGGGTGGGGCATTGGGGCCCGGATGGGCCGACGCGCGGGGTGTTCGGCCCCGTGCGCGTGGCGATGGTACCCAAGTTGTGTGCCGCTTCCCAGGTTCAGTCACCATCCCAGAATCGACTTTCCTGCAGGCCGGGCCATTTTTGCCCCGCGGCGCGGGCTGGCTTGAGGCAGGTGGCTGCAACTGTCAGCAGACCGTGATAAGTTCCGCCGCAACACAAAGACAAGGTCCCCCGACATGAGCTCATTGCAGGCCCGCCTCAACGCCCTGACCCCCGCACGACTGGGCGGCATCCGCCGTGGCATTGAAAAAGAAAGCCTGCGGGCCCTGCCCGAAGGCGGTCTGGCCCTGACGCCGCACCCCCAGGCTCTGGGCTCGGCGCTCACCCACCCGTCCATCACCACCGATTACAGCGAGTCGCAGGTCGAACTGATCACCAGCGCCCACGCCCGGGTGGAGGACTGCCTGGATGAACTCACCCAGGTGCACCAGTTTGTGTACCGCGTGCTGCGCGAGCAGGGCGACGAGATGCTGTGGGTTTCCAGCATGCCCTGCGGCCTGCCCACCGATGAAACCATCCCGCTGGCGCGTTACGGCTCTTCCAACGTGGGCCGCGCCAAGAGCGTGTACCGAATGGGCCTGGGCCACCGCTACGGGCGGCGCATGCAGACCATCTCGGGCATCCATTACAACTGGTCGCTGCCCGGGGTGAGCAGCGAGCAGTATTTCGGCCTGATCCGCAATTTCCGCCGTCAGGCCTTTTTGCTGCTGTACCTGTTCGGGGCTTCACCGGCGCTGTGTCCCACCTTTGTGAGCGGGCGCGAGCACGAACTGCAGACCCTCAGCGACAGCGCGTTGTACATGCCGCATGGCACCTCGTTGCGCATGGGCCGACTGGGCTACCAAAGCGATGCCCAGGCCACGCTGGCCGTCAGTTACAACAGCCTGGAGGGCTATGCCGCCTCGCTGCACGAGGCCCTGACCCGCCCCTACCCGGCCTACGAGACGGTGGGCATCCGCAACCCGGGGGGTGACTACAACCAGCTCTCGACCACCTTGCTGCAGATCGAGAACGAGTTCTACGGCACCATCCGCCCCAAGCGCACCATCTTCCCGGGTGAGCGCCCGCTGCATGCGCTGCGCGAGCGCGGTGTCGAGTATGTGGAAGTGCGCCTGATGGATCTCGACCCCTTTGTGCCGGTGGGCATCACGGCGCAGACCATGCGCTTCCTGGATGTGTTCCTGCTGCAGTGCTTGCTGGCCGACAGCCCGCCGGACACCCCGGCCGAGATCGCCGAACTCAAGCACAACCAGCACCACACCGCTGCCCGCGGCCGCGAGCCCGGCCTGACCCTGCGCCGGGCCGGTGGTGAGCAGTCGTTGGTCGACTGGGGGCGCGAGATCCTGGCCCAGTGCGAGCCCATGGCCGCGGCCCTGGATGCGGCGCACCGCAGCACGGATTACAGCCAGGCCGTGGAGGCTGCGCACGCCTTGCTGGCCGATCCCACGCAAACCCCGTCGGCCCGTGTGCTGCAAAGCATGGCCGCCTGCGACAACAGCTTTGTGCGCTTTGTGCGTGAACGATCGCTGGCCACCCGCGACACCTTGCTGGCCCAGCCCTGGTCGTTCGAGCAGCAGGCCCGCTTCCTGGCCTTGAGCCAGAAGTCGGTGGCCGACCAGCGCGCCATCGAGGCGGCCGATGTGCTGAGCTTCGAGGCCTACCGCGAGCAATACGTGTCGCCAGACCGGCTGGGCCTGCAGCTGCCGGCTGCGGCGGTGCTTGGGTAGGTTCTTGGGGCGGTGCCTGGTTAGAATTGCGCCCCCGTTCGTCCCGTTCGCACAGCAAGAAAGCCCTCTCATGGCCATCCAGTGGTTTCCCGGTCACATGCACCTCACGCGCAAGGCGATCGGGGAGCGCATCAAGGAAATCGATGTGGTGATCGAGATGCTGGATGCCCGCCTGCCGGGCTCCAGTGCCAACCCCATGCTGGTGGGGCTGACGGCGGTCAAGCCCGCTCTCAAGGTGCTCAACAAGAGCGACCTGGCCGACCCGGTGCACACCGAGGCTTGGCTGGCCCATTACAACGCCCAGCCGGGCACCCGGGCCATCGCCCTGGACAAGCAGAACGCGGCTCCGGCGCGTGCGCTGGTTGAGGCCTGTCGCGTGCTGGCGCCCACCCGGGGCATCAGTCTCGCCAAGCCGATGCGGGTGCTGATCTGCGGCATCCCCAACGTGGGCAAATCGACCCTGATCAACACCCTGGTGGGCAAGAAGTCGGCCAAGGCGGCCGACGAGGCCGGCGTCACCAAGACCGAGCAGCGCTATGTGCTTGAAGACGGCTTCTACCTGTATGACACGCCAGGCGTGCTGTGGCCGCGCATCATCGTGGCCCAGAGTGGCTACAACCTGGCCGCCAGTGGCGCGGTGGGGCGCAATGCCTTTGATGATGCCGAGGTGGCGCTGGAGCTGCTGAGCTACCTGAAACAGCACTATGCGCCCGCACTCGAGGCCCGCTACCAATTGGGCCTGCCCCCCGGCAGCGTGGCCGGGATGTCGGACGAAGACCTGCTGGTGGCCATCGGGCGCAAGCGGGGTGCCTTGCTGGCGGGCGGTCGCATCAACGAGCAGAAAGCTGCCGAGATCGTGATCACCGACTTCCGCACCGGCATCCTGGGCCGGATCAGCCTGGAAAATCCTGAGGAATTTGCGCGTTGGCTGGCCGAGGGCAAGCAACTTGACGCCGAACGCACGGCCCGCAAAGAGGCCTTTGACGTGGCCCGCAAGGCGCCCGGGCGCAAGACCCGCCAGCAGCGCTGGTGAGTCGTCCTGGGCTCAGCGACGCTGCGCCAGCCGCTGGTCCAGTCCCAGCGCGGCCCAGGTGCTGAGGGCCAACCCGGCGCCCAGGGTGCAGGTGCTGTGCCAGCCGCCGTGCTGCCAGGCCAGCGAGCCCAGGGCCGAGCCCGAGGCGGCTCCGATGAAATAGCTGGTCATGTAGACCGCGTTCAGGCGGGAGCGTGACGGGGGCTCCAGGCCATACACCACGTTCTGGTTGCTGATGTGCATGCCCTGCAAGGCCAGGTCGACCAGCAGCAGACCGGCCAGGAACCAGGGCAGGCTGGCTTCACCCAGCCACAGACAGCCCCAACCCAGCAGCAACAGCGCGGCTGCCACCGCCGTGGTGGCCTCCGCCCAGCCCCGGTCCGACAGCTTGCCCACCACGCTGGCCATCAGAGCGCCGGCCACAGCCACCAGGCCGCACAGCCCGATGGCGCTGTCACTCAGGCCGTGGGCGGGGCCCGACAGCAGCAGCGCCATGGTCGAGAACAGCACGCTGACCGACGCAAAGGCCAGGCCGCCGATCAGCGAGCGGCTGCGCAGGCGCGGGTGGCGGGCCAGCAAGGTGCCCAGCGAGCGCAGCACCTGGGTGTAGCTCACCTGCCCCTCGTTGCGCGACGTGGGCAACTGGCGCCACAGGGCCAGCGCCACGACCAGCATCAACCCCCCTGCCACCTTGTAGACCGTGCTCCAGCCGCCCAGCGCAGACAGCAGGCCTGCCGCACTGCGGGCGCCGAGGATGCCCGTGAGCAGGCCGCTCATGACCACGCCCACCGCCCAGCCGCTGCGCCCGGGGGCGGCCAGTGTGGCCGCCATGGGCACCAGCACCTGGGCCGCCACCGAAAACAGGCCGGCCATCACCGTGCCCGCCGCCAGCCAGGGCAGGCTGGGGGCCCAGCCACTGATGAACTGGCCGGCGGCCGCCAGCAGCATCAGCGTGACGGCCAGGCGCCGCCGCTCCAGCATGTCGCCCAGAGGCACCAGCAGCAACAGGCCCAGGGCATACGACACCTGGGCCAGGGTGACGGTCAGGGCCGCCTGCGCCTCGCTCACCTGCAGGCCCAGAGCGATCGAATGCAGCAGGGGTTGGTTGAAGTAATTGCCGCCCGCGCACAGCCCTGCGGCCACTGACATCAGCAGCAGCACGGGCAGGCTCAGGGGAGAGGGCGCTTTCGGGATCAAGGCAGGCATCCAGGGCAGGCATTCAGGGTTGAACCCACTGCCAGGCCGCAGGGGGGATGCCCGGGTCTTTCAAGAATCAGGCCACATAGGCCGCCACACTGATGAACTGGCAGGCGCTGCCGGCCAGCACGAACAGGTGCCAGATGCCGTGACCGTGGCGGATCTTCTCGTCATGGATGAACCAGTAGATGCCCACGCTGTAGCAGACACCGCCCAGGGCGAGCCAGATCAGCCCACCCAGCGGCAGGGCCGCCACCAGGGGCTGGGCCGCGACCAGCACCAGCCAGCCCATCACCACGTACAGCAGCATGGACAGCACGCGGGTGCGCCGGCCCAGGGTCAGTTCCTGCACGATGCCGAACAGGGCCAGGCCCCAGCTGACGCCGAACAGGCTCCAGCCCCAGGGCCCGCGCAGGGTGACCAATGAAAATGGCGTGTAGCTGCCGGCAATCAGCAGGTAGATGGCCGAGTGGTCACATTTCTGCAGCCAGGCTTTGGCCCGCCCGCGCACGCTGTGGTACAGGGTGGACACGCCGTACAGCAGCACCAGGGTGGCGCCGTACAGGCTGAAGCTCACGATCTTCCAGGGGTCGGCCTGCAGGCTGGCCATGACCACCAGCGCCACCAGGCCGGCGATGGCCAGCACGGTGCCGATCAGGTGGGTGCTGCTGTTGAGGCGCTCTCCGGGGTACATCGTCTGTCGGGCAGGGCTTATTTGTCCTTGACCTTGCCGCGCGGAATCACGGTGGTGACCGGAGGCATGGGCCGGTCAGAAACCGAGGGTTTGCTGGTGGTCGAAGTGTCCTTCTTGGGCTTCTTCGCCATCTTGTTGCTGCGTTGCTCGCCTTTGGCCATGGTGCCTCCGTGGCAGGCATCGGAGTGACGCCTGAGGCTGCATGGTAAGGCATGGCGAAAGGGCATCCGCGCCGTGGGGCTGCCTTTCGGCCTTTGTTTGCGCAGGATCAGGCGCGGGATCCGGGCAGGGTTGCGGCGCGGATTGGGGCATGATCGGGCCTGCTTCGCCTGTTCTCAGTGCTTCCGGTCCCGCCATGAACCTGTCCTCACCCTCCCCATCGCGTCGTCGTCTGTTGACCCGCCTGTCACTCATGGTGCGGGTGCGGCCCAGGCTGTTCAGCTCGATCGGGCTGGGCCTGGTGGTGGCCGCTGCGCTGGCGTTGTTCATGCCCATGCGCACCTTGACGGCCTGTGTGATGGGCTGGAACGCGGGGGCCATTCTGTACCTGCTGCTGGCCCTGCACATGATGAGTGGGGCACAGCCGGAGCAGATCCGCCATCGGGCGTTGCGCCAGGACGAGGGCGAGATGACCATCCTGGCCCTGGTGGTGCTGTCGGCGGTGGTGTGCCTGCTGTCCATCGTGGCCGAGTTGTCGGTGGCCAAGGGCTTGGAGGGGGCCACCCGGGCCTGGCACATCGGCCTGTCGGTGCTGACGATTCTGAGCAGTTGGCTGTTCACCCAGACGATGTTTGCGCTGCATTACGCGCACCAGTTCCATGCGGCCCAGTGGCGGGGCGATCCGCCCGGGCTGCTGTTTCCGGGCGACGAAGCTCCGGCGTACAGCGATTTCTTCTATTTCGCGGCGGTCATCGGCACTTCGGGGCAGACGGCCGATGTGAGCTTCAGCTCACGGGCCATGCGCCGCATTGGTACCGTGCACTGCATTTTGTCGTTTCTGTTCAACACCACCGTGCTGGCGATGATGATCAACATCGCGGCGGGGCTGTTCTAGCCCCGCCTGCCAGCGGCGGTGGGAGCCGACTTATTCGGTCTCGGCCGAGACCACGCGGGTCTTGCGGTTGTAGCGCAGGGTGATCTTGTGCACTTCGCACAGGTCGATGTCTTCCCACACCACTTCAGAGCCATCGTCTTCGAACACCACTTTGATGTCCTGCACGCAGTTGGCGGCATCCGAGAAACGGAACAGCTTGGCCTTGCTGTTGTCCAGCGTGCCGTCGCCCATGCGGTCCTTGCCCCAGGCGTCTTTGTTGGCAGCCGAGACGTAGACCTCAGAGATCGAGTAGCCGGTGCGGTTGACCAGCGTGAAGTCGGCAGCCCCGGCGTGGGCGCCCATCGAGGCGGTGGCACCAGCCAACAGCAGGGCAGACAGAGCGAGGGTTTTGAAAGTGGAGATCATGATCGAGTTGGTAACAAAAATTTACAAACCCGATCATCCGGGGCAAACCCGGGCCTGTCCATTGACCTGACTCAAGAGTGTCGGGAAAAACGGACAAGCCGGTGTATGTTTACTTGCCCCAGCTGTCTTTCAGGCCGACGGCGCGGTTGAACACGGGCTTGCCGGCCTGGTGGTCCACCCGGTCGGCCACAAAGTAGCCATGGCGCTCAAACTGGAACTGGGTGCCTGCGGCGCAGGCGGCCAGGGCAGGCTCCACTAAGCCTTGCACCACGCTCAGGCTGTTGGGGTTGAGGCTGGCCAGGAAGTCTTTGCCGCCGGCGTCGGGCTGGGCTTCGCTGAACAGGCGGTCGTACAGCCGGATCTCGGCGGCCACGCCATCGGCAGCCCCCACCCAGGTGATCACGCCCTTGACCTTGATCGCGTCGGCGCCAGGGGTGCCGCTCTTGGTGTCGGGCACCAGCTCGGCCTGCACCTCGGTGATGCGGCCTTCGGCGTCACGCAGGGCACCCTTGCATTCGATCACATGGCCGTACTTCAGGCGCACCTTGTTGCCGGGGTACAGGCGGTGGTAGCCCTTGGGCGGGGTGTCTTCGTAGTCGCCGCGCTCGATCCAGAGTTCGCGGCCGAACTGGAATTCGCGGCGGCCCAACTCGGGGTGATGCGGGTGGACCGGCGCGCTGCAGGCGTCCAGCGTGCCGGCGCCCATCAGGGCATCCCAGTTGGTGATGACCAGCTTCACCGGGTCGAGCACAGCCATGGCGCGGGCCGCCTTGTGGTCCAGGTCGTCGCGCAGGGCGCCTTCGAGCGTGCTGTAGTCGATCCAGCTGTAGTCCTTGGTCACGCCGATGCGTTCGCAGAACAGCTGGATGGCCTCGGGTGTGTAGCCGCGGCGGCGCAGGCCCACGATGGTGGGCATGCGCGGGTCGTCCCAGCCGCTGACATGGTGTTCGTTGACCAGTTGGGCCAGCTTGCGCTTGCTGGTGATCACATAGGTCAGGTTCAGGCGCGAGAACTCGTACTGGCGCGGCGGCGGCGAGACCAGCAGGCCGCTTTCAATCAGGCGCTCCATCAACCAGTCGTAGAACGGGCGCTGGTCTTCGAACTCGAGCGTGCAGATGCTGTGGGTGATGTTTTCCAGAGCGTCCTCGATCGGGTGCGCAAAGGTGTACATCGGGTAGATGCACCAGGTGTTGCCGGTGTTGTGGTGCTCGGCATGCTTGATGCGGTAGATGGCCGGGTCGCGCAGGTTGATGTTGGGCGAGGCCATGTTGATCTTGGCGCGCAGCACGGCAGCACCGTCAGGCAGTTGGCCATCGCGCATCTCGCGGAAGCGCGCCAGGTTTTCAGCGGGCGTGCGGCTGCGGAAGGGGCTGTCCACCCCTGGCTTGCTGAAGTCGCCCCGGTTGGCGCGCATGTCCTCGGCGCTTTGCTCGTCCACATAGGCGTGACCGGCCTCGATCAGGGCCTCGGCGGCCCGGTACATGAAGCCGAAGTAGTCGCTGGCCTGGTACAGGTGCGAGGTCGTCTTGCCGTCGATCGCGCTGTCCCAGCCGAAGCCCAGCCATTTCACGGCATCCAGGATGGAGTCAACGTACTCCTGGTCTTCCTTTTCAGGGTTGGTGTCGTCAAAGCGCATGTGGCACACGCCACCGTAGTCGCGGGCCAGACCGAAGTTCAGGCAGATGCTCTTGGCATGGCCCACGTGCAGGTAGCCATTGGGTTCGGGCGGAAAGCGCAGCCGCACCGGTGCCGGATCCAGCGGGCCGGCGGCATGGTGCGCCCCGTCACCCGGCGTACCGCCCCAATGACGCTGGGCATAGGTTTTTTGGGCCAGATCGTGTTCGATGATCTGGCGCAGGAAATGGCTGGGCTTGGCGGACTCTGGGGAATCGGAGGTGGGGGTGTTCGAACTCATCCGTCCATTTTAGGCGGGCGCGCCCACGGGGCTTGGTTAACGCCTGGAAACAAATAGAGGGCGATGACCTGACAACGAAGCCGGCACATGCCGCGTTGTGGGGTTCAGGGCCGCCTTTGGTCGCCCCGAATCGCTATTTGATCTGAAGGAGAGACTGCCATGCAAAACCTCAATGTCCGCCCGGATGTCCGCTCGGTGACGCGCAACTTCAGTCGCTGCGCGCGTGCCCTGGCCGGAGGCTGCAGCCTGGCCGCCCTGGCTTTCCTGTCCATGGCCACGCCTGCCCAGGCCCACGGCGTCAATTGGGCGGTGGGCGTGGGTGTTCCAGGTGTGAGCGTCGGGGTGTCCAACGGCGGGGCCCTGTATGTGGGGGCACAACCGGTCTATGCGGCGCCGGTGGCCTATGCCGCCCCCCCGGTGGTCTATGCTCCCCCGCCCGTGGCCTATGCGCCGCCGCCTGTAACCTACGCCCCGGCGCCGGTCTACTACGGCGGCGGCAGCTATTACCGCCCGGCCCCGGTCTACATGCCCCCAGTGGTGTATGGCGGCGGCTGGGGTCATTTCCACCACCACCACGGCTGGCGCTGAACCGGGCGCAGTGAGTCGGTCGAGGGGGCTGAGCGGCGGGGTGGGCCGGGTCCCCCGGCCCGGGGCAAAGCCCGGCAAAATAGGAGATGAGAGGGGCCTGCACTCTATTGGCCGGCCCCTGAACCTGTTTTTGCGAGCCCCTGATGATGGATCAACTGTTCCCCAACGCTGCCAGCCCCGATCAACCCCTGCACGAGCTGGTGCGTCGCCTGGGGGCCCAGGCGCGCCGTTGCGTCACCCCCTGCGGCCAAGGGGAGCTGGTCTGGCATGTCTGGGGTGAACCCCGTGCGGGCGTGGCGCCCCTGGTGCTGTTCCACGGCGGCAGCGGCAGCTGGACCCACTTTGTGCGCAACATCGAGCCCCTGTTGCAAGAAGGGCGCGAGTTGTGGGTGCCGGACCTGCCGGGTTTTGGGGATTCCGCGGTGTCGCCGCTCGGCGGCGATGCCGACAGCATGGTCGAGCCGCTGTACCAGGGTTTGCGCACCTTGCTCGGCGATCGCGTCTGCGAACTGATCGGCTTCTCGTTTGGGGGCATGACGGCTGGCTTGCTGCTGGCCGCCCACCCGGACGCCGCCTCGCGTCTGGTGCTGGTGGGGGCGCCTGCGATGGGGGTGGTGCCGCAGCGCCAGTTCGAGCTCAAGGCCTGGCGGCACCTGCCCGACGTGGCGGCGCAGGCCGATATCCACCGCTACAACCTGGCCGCCTTGATGTTGCATGACACGGCCTTGATTGATGGCCTCGAGGGCCTCGCGCTGCAACTGCATGTGGCCAACGTGATGCGCGACCGCCTGCCACGCCGGCGACTGGCGCACACCGACATCCTGGCGCGTTCACTGCCGGCCTTGAATTGCCCGGTGCACGCCATCTACGGCGCCCACGATGCGCTTTACAAAAGCTGGATCCACCAACTGGAGGCCGCTTTTGCAGCCTCTGCCCGTGATTTCAGGGGCATGGCCCTGATCCCGGACGCGGGCCACTGGGTGCAGTTCGAGCGCCCCGAGGCCTTCCATGCGGCCTTGATGAACGCGCTGGCCTGACGGTGAGCCGGTTCAGGCTCAGGCCCAGCCGGGCTGCATGAAGGCCTGGGCCAGGAAATCAACCATGGCCCGCACCTTGCCTGACAGGTGCTTGCGGCTGGGGTACACGGCGTGAATGTCGAGCAGCGGGCGGTGGTAGTTCGGCAGCAGTTCGATCAGCTGGCCCTGGCGCACGTCCTCTCCGACCAGGAACGCGGGCTGCATGATCACGCCCTGATCCGCCAGCGCGGCTGCGCGGCAGGTGTCGCCGCTGTTGGCCCACAGGCGCGGGTGCACGGTCACTGACTCGGACTTGCCGTCGGCATTGTCAAAGGTCCAGGTGGCGCCCAGTGAGGAGTACGAGTAGGCAATCACACTGTGTTCGCTGAGGTCCTGCAGGCTCTGGATGGGGCTGTGGCGGGCCAGGTAGCCTGGCGAGGCACACAGCACCATGCGGTCGCTGGCCAGGCGCCTGGCCACCAGCGAGGTGGCCTGCAGGCGGCCGATGCGCACACCCAGGTCAAAGCCTTCCTCCACCAGGTCGACCACGCGGTCGCTCAGGGTGATGTCCAGCTCGATCTCGGGGTACAGCTTGAGGAACTCGCCCCACAGCGGCGCCAGGTGCAGGTTGCCGAAGCTCAGCGGTGCATTGATGCGCAGCTTGCCTGTGGGGCGTGCCGCGGTGGCGCTGGCTTCGGCATTGGCCTCGGCCAGGTCGTCCAGGATCTGCTTGCAGCGCTCGTGGTAGGCCGCCCCCGAGTCGGTGAGCGACAGCCTGCGGGTGGTGCGATTGAGCAGGCGTGTGCCCAGGCGGGCCTCCAGTTCCAGTACCAGGCGCGAGACCACAGCCTTGGACAGGTCCAGCCGGTCGGCGGCCTTGACGAAACTGCCGTGCTGCACGACGGCGTTGAAGGCTTCGATCTGACGGAGTTGATCCATGGTGGCTCTCTGGCGTGTGGGGAGGGATTGTCAATGGGGCCGCAACAATCAATTGTTGCGCTGCCGATTGGTCTGTGAATGGCCGACGCCTAAAGTAGTTCCCGGAGCGTTAACACCATGATCACTCAATTTGACAACACCGAAAAGCCAGTGGAAACATCCGATAGGCAGAGGCTGCCCGCCCTGTTTGTGTCCCACGGGGCCCCTTTGTTTGCCCTGGAGCCCGGTGACACCGGCCCGGCGCTGACCCGCCTGGGCGCTGAGTTGCGCCGCCGCCAGCCGGTGCGCGGGGTGGTGGTGTTGTCGCCGCACTGGATGTCCCAGGGGCTGCGGGTGATGACCGGCGGCCAGCCGGCCACCTGGCATGACTTTGGCGGTTTCCCGCGCCCGCTGTACGCGTTGCAGTACCCGGCGCCCGGCGACCCGGCCCTGGCTGAAGCGGTGCTGCAGCGGCTGCAGGCAGCCGGTCTGCCCGCCCAGGCCGATGCGCAGCGCCCCTTTGACCATGGGGCATGGGTGCCCTTGATGCATCTGTTTCCGCAGGCCGATGTGCCGGTGGTGCAACTGTCGTTGCCCGCCACGGCGGGGCCTGCGGAGGTGCTGGCCCTCGGGCAGGCCCTGGCCCCCTTGCGCGATGAAGGTGTGCTGCTGCTGGGCTCAGGCAGCATGACGCACAACCTGGCAGAGTTCTTTGGTGGCGAGCGCGAACCGGCCCCCTACGTCGGCGCGTTCTCGCGCTGGGTGGAGGCGGCCCTGGAGCGAGGCGACCTGCCGGCCTTGCTCGACTACCGGTGCCAGGCGCCCCATGCCCAGCGGGCCCATCCGACCGAAGACCACTTTCTGCCGTTGTTCTTTGCCCTGGGCGCCGGTGGCGCCGCGGCCAGCCGGCCCCACTATGTGAGCCGCGAGGTCATGCACAGCATGCTCGCCATGGACACCCTGACCCTGGAAGAATCCCCCCATGTCTGATACCTCTCCTTTGAACCCTTTGGCTTCCCTTCCTGATGACCTGGGCCTGCAGGCTGATTTTCGCCCCGCCGCGCCGGGCACCGAGCCGCCCTGGCTGCTGGTGCTGATGCATGGCGTGGGCAGCAACGAGCAGGACCTGATGGGCATTGCGCCCTGGGTGCCTGCGCGCTACCACCTGCTGAGCCTGCGTGCACCGCACCCCATGGGCCCGAATGCCTGGGCCTGGTTTCAGTTCGGGGTGGCCGCCGATGGCTCGCGCGTGATCAACACCGCCCAGGAGAAGCACAGCCGGGCTTTGATCGAGCAGGCCGTCAGCCGGGCGGCGACCCAGCTGGGCGTGCCCGCCTCGCGGGTGGTGGTGGGCGGCTTCAGCCAGGGCGGCATCATGGGGCTGAGCCTGTTGCTGACCCGGCCCCAGAGCCTGCGTGCGGCCCTGTCGCTGCACAGCCGCCTGTTGCCCGAGGTGCTGCCCGAGCAGGCCCCCGCCGAGGCCCTGCAGGGCCGCAGTCTGTGGGTCAGCCATGGCACCGAGGATGCGGTGTTGCCCGCGGTTCACAGTGAGCGCATCGTGGCCCATGCGGCCACCTTGCCCTTGCAGGTGCACAGCGCAGGGTTCCCGGGTGGCCACACGCTCGGCCGGCCCGAGCTGGACGAGTTGTCGCGCTGGCTCAGCGCGCTGGCCTGAAGAAAGCGTCGAACAGCGTGAGCAGGCTCGGAAAGTGCTGCCCGAACTCGGTCCGGTTCACAAAGTAGGCCTCGCAGGCCACGGCCAGGAACTCGTCGAGCGACTGGGCGCCGTAGGCGTCCAGCCAGGGCTCGGGCTGGCCGAAGCGCTCGGCCCGGATCACCTGCTCGCAAAAGCCCTCCCAGGCCGGCGTCAGCACGGCCAGCCAAGCCTGGCGAGCGGCGCGCCCGCCTCGCTGGCCCAGAAAGCCCGGTGGCAGCGGCGGGCAGGCGTCGGCTGCGCCGTCGCGCAAGTCCATCTTGTGGATGAACTCGTGGATCACCACGTTGTAGCCCTGGGCGGCTGAGTCACCCGCGGCGGCCACATCGGGCCAGGACAGCATCACCGGACCACCGGGCATGGCCTCGCCGGCCAATTCCTCCTGCCATTGGTGGACGATGCCGTCGTCGTCGGTGAAGTCGCGTCGCGCCAGGGCCAGGCCCGGGTGCAGCACGATGCCCACAAAATCGTCGTACCAGGCCAGGGCCCTCGGGTCGCCGGGGGCCTCCGCACCGGGCCCCAGATGCAGCAGGGGCAGGCAGGCCTGGGCGGCCACCGTCAGGGCCATGGCGTCGCTCACCGCCAGCCCGTGTGCGCCGTGGAACTCTTTGCGCGCCAGAAAGTGCCCGCACAAGCGGCGCAGGCCGGCCTGTTCATCGGGCGCCAAGGCGGCCAGAAAAGGGTGGGCGGCGAGCGTGGCCTGCCACAGGGCTTCGGGTACAGGGCGGGCTTGGGGCAGGACCCGGGCGCCCAGCCAATGGCGCAGCCACTGCCAAAGGCCGGTTGTGCGGGGCAGGGCGGTGTTCACGGTCGGGCGGGCGGGACGCGATGCAGGCTGTGGGCCTCCAGGCGCAGCACCTCGGCACGCGCCACGGGCGCGTGCAGGTCCCAGTCGCTGAGCACTTCGCGGCTCAGGCCCTGGCCCAGCAGGTGGCGGGCCGGGCGGTGGGTGTGCCCATGGATCATTGTGAGGCTGTTGGCGGCCTGCAGCCAGGCCCGGGTGGCGGCCGGGTCCAGGTCGGCATAGGTGTCGCCGCTGCGTTTGCGCGCTTCGCTCTGGGCGCGCAGCTGGCGCGCCAGCGCCAGGCGTTCGGGCAGGGGGCGGGCCAGAAAGGCCTGCTGCCAGGCGGGGCTGCGCACTTCGGCGCGAAAGCGCATGTAGTCGTGGTCGTCCAGGCACAGGGCGTCGCCATGGCTGAGCAGCCAGCGCCGGCCTTCAAACACCAGCACACAAGGGTCGGCCAGCAGGGTCATGCCGCAGGCCTGCGCAAATTGCGGGCCCAGCAGAAAGTCGCGGTTGCCGGCCATGAAAAACAGCGCCAGGCGCTGGCTGGCCGCATGCAAGACCTGCTGGCAGGCGGCCTCGAAACTGCCGGGCTGCACCGCGTCATCACCGACCCAGACCTCGAAGATGTCACCCAGCAGAAACACCGCATCGGCCGGGGTGTGCAGCAGATGCTGGCGCCAGGCGTCGAAGGTGGCGGGCTCGGCCTCGTGCAGGTGCAGGTCAGAAATGAAATCGACCGTGCGCCAGGCCGCCGCAGCCTCAAGCTCGGCGATCCGGGGCACGGTCGGGGGCATGGTGGGGGGGCGCAGGCGACGCTTACAGCGCCACAGCCTTCTCGATCACCACGTCTTCCTTCGGCACGTCGTCATGGAAGCCCTTGCGGCCGGTCTTGACGGCCTTGATCTTGTCGACCACGTCGTTGCCCGACACCACCTTGCCGAACACGGCGTAGCCCCAGCCCGAGGCGGTGGGGGCGGTGTGGTTCAGGAAGCTGTTGTCAGCCACGTTGATGAAGAACTGGGCGGTGGCCGAGTGGGGGGCGTTGGTGCGCGCCATGGCCACGGTGTAGTTGTTGTTCTTCAGGCCGTTGTTGGCTTCGTTGTCGATGGGGCCGTCGGTGGGCTTTTGCTCCATGCCGGGGGCAAAGCCGCCACCCTGGACCATGAAGCCCGGGATCACACGGTGGAAGATGGTCTTGTCGTAGTGGCCCTTCTTCACGTAGTTGAGGAAGTTTTCCACCGACTTGGGGGCTTTTTCGGCATCCAGTTCCAGCGTGATGACGCCGTAGTCCAGGATGTGCAGTTCGACTTGGGGGTTGCTCATGGGGTGTTTCCTCAGGGCGGGTCTGTGGGAGGGGTTACTTGATCTGGGTGGCCGAGTTGATGGTCACCGGGGTGGCCGGCACGTTCTGGTGCGGGCCCTTGTTGGTGGTGGGCACAAGCTTGATCTTGTCGACGACGTCCATGCCGCTGACCACCTTGCCAAACACCGTGTAGCCGTAGCCATCGGGGTTGGGGGCATTCAGCATGCGGTTGTCGACCACGTTGATGAAGAACTGTGCGGTGGCCGAGTTGGGGTTGGCCGTGCGCGCCATGGCAATGGTGCCACGGTCATTGGTCAGGCCGCCCGAGGTTTCGAGGGCGACCGGCGCGCGGGTGGGCTTCTGGGTCATGTCGGCCGTGAAGCCGCCGCCCTGGATCATGAAGCCGTCCATCACACGGTGGAACACCGTGCCGTCATAGTGCTTGTCTTTGACGTATTGCAGAAAGTTTTCGACCGTCTTGGGGGCCTTGGCGGGGTACAGCTCCAGCACGATGTCGCCCTGGCTGGTGCTCAGCTTGACCTGAGGGGCCGTCTGGGCCGCAGCCATGTTGCCCAGGCCCATCAGGCCGGCGGCCGTGATGGCCAGCAGCGCGCGACGGCTGCTCAGGATTGAGCTCACATTCATCATCCGATGACTCCTTCAAAAAAGATTTTCCATTGCTGCCCCTGGCGCAGCCAGTACTGGCGCTTGGTGCTGCCGCGGTTGGTGCCGGCGACGAGTTCGCCGAAGGTTACCACCATGGTTTCGGTGTTGTCCGTCCAGCGCAGCATGGACAGGTCCTTGACCTCGAAGCCCCGACCGCCTGCTTTGCTGATTTCCTGCTGCAAGGACGGGGTCCAGTCGTTCAGGCTCTTGCCGTAGCTGTTGAAGTCGCTGGTGTAGTAGCCCAGCAGGCGCGGCACATCGCCGGCGTTCTTGGCCGCACGCCAGGCGTTGAAGGCGTCTTCAAAGCTGCGCCCGGCCTGGCGCGCCTGGGCCTGGGGCACCCAGTTCAGCGAGGTGGCGATCACCACCGGGGTGCTGCGCACTTCGACCGTGGACAGCAGGCGCTCCAGATCGGGGTTGGCCATCACAACGCAGCCGTCGGTCGACTGCGGGGGGCGGGCGAACTGGGTCGACGGCGTGCCATGCAGCCAGATGCCGCTGCCCGTCTTGCCCCGGCGCGCATCGTAGGGGTTGGGGTAGTTGATGGGCAGGGCGCCGGCGCCGTAGAAGTCTTTCAGGGTGCGCGGGTCGAGGTTGCTGGTGATGAAGTACACGCCCAGGGGGGTGCGCTGATCGCCTTCGCTGCCCTTGTCGACGCCCAGCTTGCCCACCGAGATGTAGTAATCGGCCACCAGTCGCAGGCCGCTGCCGTTGTTCTCGAACAGATACAGGCGGGCCCGCGAGGTGTCCACTGCGATGGCATGGCGGTGCCGGCTGGTCAGGGCCACGAACTGGTCCGGCACGGTCTGGGCCGGGGGGCGCTCGCTGAGGGCCTTCAGCCGCAACAAGGCTTCATCGCGCAGGTCTTTGAGCTGGGGGGCGGCGGCTCGGGCCACGGTGTCGGGCACATCGCCTGCGGTGCGCAACGGGCGGGTCTGGGCCGAAAGCAAGTCGCCATACACCAGTTGCGCCAGCTGAAAGCCGGGGTGGTCGCGCACCAGGCCTTCGGCCAGGCGCAGCGCGTCGCGGGTGCGGGCCGCGCCGATCAGGCGGTAGATCTCGATCAGCCGAGCCTCGGCCTGGCCGTCACGCAGCACGGCACTGGCTGGGGTGGGGGCAGGGCTGTGGTGGGGCTGGCGTTTGGCCGCGTGCGCAGCGGTGCCGCCCAACAAGCCGAAAGCCAGCAGCAGGCCAGCAGCGCCTGCGCGCTGCAGAAAACGGGAAGCAAAGGCGAATCGCATCATGGTCACAACCGTGGCGAGGCCGCCAAACCCGGTGCGCGCCACCCGCACAGGGCAGCGTTCGGGGTGGCGGTCCCGCCCGGGACGATCAGCCGCCGGTGGATTCGCGAACGATCAACCAGCGGTCGCCCGCCTTGACCAGGTCCAGCGTCTTGCGGCTGGAGACATTCAGCGTGTCAGCGCTGTAGTCCTGGCGGAAGCGTGCCGTGGCCTTGCTGCCGTTGACGTTGATGGCCAGGTCATGCAGTTTGACCGCGATGCGCGCCTTGCCCAGGATGCGCGAGCGGCGCTCGTCTTCCCAGGACTTGCGGTTCATCTTGCCGGGTGGGTCGAATTCCTTGCCGTAGGCGGCCAGGTAGGCCGACACGTCACGGGCCGACCACACGCTGGCCCAATGGCGCACGGCGGATTCCACCTCCTTTTCAGGGCCGGCAACAGCCGCGGCGGCTGGTGCGGGTGCCGGAGCAGCGGCGGGGGCTGCGGCGGTGGCCGGTGCCGCCACAGGAGCGGGCGCTGGTGCCGGTGCGGGTGCCGGGGCTGGGCTGGGGGCCGGTGCGGGCGCCGGAGCAGGGGCCGCCTTCGGGGCTGCTGCCACAGGAGCGGGCGCCGGTGCCGGGGTGGGCGCTGGCTTGGCCGCTGCGCCGGGCTTGCCATTGGTGGTGAAAAGATCGCGGATCAGGGCCAGCTTGGGCTGGATCGCCGGGTTGGTGTTGTCCAGTTGCAAGGCCTTGCTGTAGGCCTGGCTGGCCAGCTTGGCGTAGACGTCGCCGAGGTTCTCGTGGGCGGTGGCGTAGCTGGGGTTGGTCCGGATGGCCATCTCGAGCGCAGTGCGGGCCTTGTCGTACTGGTTCTGGCTCGCATACAGCACCGCCAGGTTGTTGTAGGGCTCGGGCAGCTCCGGGTATTCCTGGGTCAGGGCCACGAAGGTGGTGATGGCGTCGTTGGGCTTGCCGGCTTCGGACTGGATCACGCCCTTGATGAAGCGCATCTGGGGGTCTTTGGGCTTGCCTGCCAGGTATTGGTCGGCCTTGCTCAGGGCTTCGGTCGTCTTGCCCTGACGCAGCAGCTGGGTGACATCACCGTAGTCGTCGGCGTGGACTCCGAACGAGGCCCCCATCAGGGCGGCCAGGGCCAACATGCGAAGGCGGGCGGGAACGGTGCAGCGAGCTTGGGTCATGGAGCCTCGTGGGGTTTGCGCGATGGCAAGCGCCAACCGGGGCGCTTATACTGGGGCGGATTGTAGCCGAGGGGTGGAGGTGCTTTGTACCCTCCACCGTGGCGCTGCAACACTCCCATCCTCCTGATTTTTCGAAGATTTCCGGCCGTCATCCGGCTGCGGAATCGCTGTCTGCCCAATTTATCCATGAGCCTGCGCATCTACAACACGCTGACGCGTGATCTGCAAGCGTTTTCCCCCATCGAGCCTGGCCATGTGCGCATGTACGTCTGCGGCATGACGGTGTACGACCTGTGTCATCTGGGCCATGCGCGTTCGATGGTGGCCTTTGACGTCGTGCAGCGCTGGTTGCGGGTTTCGGGCTTTTCGGTGACTTATGTGAGAAATATCACAGACATCGACGACAAGATCATCCGGCGCGCCGTTGAAAACGGCGAGTCCATCCGTTCGCTGACCGATCGCATGGTCGACGCGCTGCACCAGGACGCCGATGCCCTGGGCGTGCAGCGCCCCACCCACGAGCCTCGCGCCACCGACTTCGTGCCCCAGATGCTGAGCATGATCAGCACCCTGGAGCAAAAAGGTTTGGCCTATCGCGCCGCCAGCGGCGACGTGAACTACGCGGTGCGCAAGTTTCCCCATTACGGTCAGTTGAGCGGCAAGTCGCTGGACGAGCTTCGCTCGGGTGAGCGCGTGGCCGTGAACGACGGCAAGGACGATCCGCTCGACCCGGTGCTTTGGAAGAGCGCCAAGCCCACCGAGCCGGCCGACGCCAAGTGGGACAGCGAGTTCGGCCCGGGCCGCCCGGGCTGGCACATCGAATGCTCGGCCATGGCCTGCTCGCTGCTCGGCGAGACCCTGGACATCCACGGGGGCGGGGCGGATCTGCAGTTTCCGCACCACGAAACCGAGATCGCCCAGAGCGAAGGGGCCACTGGCCAGACCTTCGCCCGCACCTGGATGCACAACGGCTTCATCAATGTGGACAACGAAAAGATGTCCAAGAGCCTGGGCAACTTCTTCACCATCCGTGAAGTGCTCAAGGTGTTTGATGCCGAGACCATCCGCTTCTTCGTGGTGCGTGCTCATTACCGCAGCCCGCTGAACTACAGCGACGCCCATCTGCAGGATGCCCGCAATGCACTGCGCCGCCTGTACACCGCACTGGACGCGGTGCCGCCCGGCGAAGGGCTGGCCGAGATCGACTGGGCCACGCCCCATGCCGCCCGCTTCAAGGCCGTGATGGACGAAGACTTCGGCACCCCCGAGGCGGTGGCCGTGCTGTTTGATCTGGCAACCGAGGTGAACAAAACCCGCTCGCCCGAGTTGGCGGCCCAGCTCAAGGCCCTGGGGGCCTGCCTGGGCCTGCTGCAGGGTGAGCCCAAGGCCTTTTTGCAGGCGGGCTCCAGCCTTGATGAGGCCGCCATCCAGGTGCTGATCGAGCAACGCGCCGAGGCCAAGAAAGCCAAGAACTTTGCCGAGGCCGATCGCATCCGCCAAGAGCTGCTGGCGCAGGGCATCGTGCTCAAGGATTCCGCTGCCGGCACCACCTGGGAGGCGGCCCAGTGACCCGTGCTTGTTCAGCCTTTTCCCCGGTTGCGCGGTGCCGTTTTGTGGCGGGGCCTGACGCATGATGGTGGCCAGCAAGAAGCCCGCGGCATTCGAGGCCGTGACGCTCGACACCCCGGCCCCCAGCAGCCCGGCCGACGACCGGGCGGAAGAACTGCTCACGCCAGGCTACTGGCAGGACGCCTGCAAGCACCTGGTCAAGAAAGACCGGGTCATGAAGCGCCTGATCCCGCAGTTCGGCAACGCCTGCCTGCGGATCCGAGGCGATGCCTTCACCACCCTGGCCCGCTCGGTGGTGGGGCAGCAGATCTCGGTCAAATCGGCCCAGTCGGTGTGGCGCAAGTTTTCGGCTTTGCCAGAAAGCATGACGCCGGCCAATGTGCTCAAGCTCAAGGTGGACGACATGCGCGCGGCCGGCCTGAGCGCCCGCAAGGTGGAGTACCTGGTGGATCTGGCGCTCAATTTCGACACCGGCTCGGTGCACGTCAAGTCGTGGGAGTCGATGGACGACGAATCCATCATTGCCGAACTGGTGGCCATCCGCGGCATCGGCCGCTGGACCGCCGAGATGTTCTTGATCTTTCACCTCATGCGGCCCAATGTGCTGCCGCTGGATGACGTGGGTTTGATCAAGGGCATCAGCGACAACTATTTTTCGGGCGATCCTGTGAGTCGCAGCGATGCCCGTGAGGTGGCCGCAGCCTGGGAGCCTTACCGCAGCGTGGCGACTTGGTATATTTGGCGGTCGCTGGATCCCTTGCCGGTCGTCGGTTGACGATGCCTCGCACGGGTCTTGCGTGCTGCCTGAGGGCGGTGCGCCATGCTGGCCAGACCGAAGGGGTCGGCCGGCGGAAACAACAGGAGAATGACGTTGGCGAAAAAAACCTTTCTTGATTTCGAGCAGCCGATTGCCGAACTCGAAACCAAAATCGAAGAACTGCGCTACGTGCAAAACGAGTCTGCAGTCGACATCTCCGAAGAGATCGACCAGCTCAGCAAGAAGAGCCAGCAGCTCACCAAAGACATCTACAGCGACCTGTCGCCCTGGCAGATCACCAAGATCGCGCGCCACCCCGAACGCCCCTACACGCTCGACTACGTGCGTGAGCTGTTCACCGATTTCATCGAACTGCATGGCGATCGCCACTTTTCGGACGACCTGAGCATCGTCGGTGGTCTGGCCCGTTTCAATGGCCACGCCTGCATGGTGCTCGGCCAGCAAAAGGGCCGTGACACCAAGGAGCGCGCGCTGCGCAACTTCGGCATGAGCAAGCCCGAGGGCTACCGCAAGGCCTTGCGCCTGATGAAGACCGCCGAGAAGTTCAAGCTGCCGGTGTTCACCTTTGTCGACACCCCGGGCGCCTACCCCGGCATCGACGCCGAGGAACGCGGTCAATCCGAGGCCATCGGCCGCAACATCTTCGAGATGGCCCAACTTGAGGTGCCCATCATCACCACCATCATTGGTGAAGGTGGCTCGGGCGGCGCCCTGGCCATCTCGGTGGCCGATCAGGTGCTGATGCTGCAATACTCGGTGTACTCGGTGATCAGCCCCGAGGGCTGTGCCTCCATCCTCTGGAAGACCAGCGACCGCGCCCAGGATGCCGCCGATGCCCTGGGCATCACGGCGCACCGCCTGAAGGCCCTGGGCCTGGTCGACAAGATCGTCAACGAGCCCGTGGGTGGTGCCCACCGCGACCCCAAGCAGATGGCCGCCTTCCTCAAGCGCGCCCTCAACGATGCCTGGCGTCAGGTGGCCGACCTCAAGACCAAGGAACTGGTCGACCGTCGTTACGACCGTCTGCAAAGCTACGGCCGTTACACCGACACCAAGGCCGACAGCCGCTGACAGCCCCGGGCCTGGCGGCCCGCCGGCAGGTGCGCCTGAAGACCGCAGCGTGATCAACACCACGCACCTTTCATGAGCACCTCGTTCGACGCCGCTCTGGCGTCTTTCCAACCCCTCTTGCCCCTGGGCGTGGCCTACAGCGGCGGCGCTGATTCCAGCGCCTTGCTGCTGGCCTGTGCGCGGCGCTGGCCGGGCCAGGTGCACGCCCTGCACATCCACCACGGCCTGCAGGCCGCCGGCGATGCCTTCGAGGCCCATTGCCGGGCCACCTGCGAGCGTTTGCAACTGCCCCTGGTGGTGCGCCGCATCGATGCCCGCCATGCCCCCGGCCAAAGCCCCGAAGACGCGGCCCGCCGCGGGCGATACCAGGTCTTTGACGAGGTGCTGCAGCAAGAGTGGCGCGAGGCCGGCGTACGCACCGTGGCCCTGGCCCAGCACGCCGATGACCAGGTCGAGACCCTGCTGCTCGCGCTGTCGCGCGGCGCGGGTCTGCCGGGCCTGGCCGCCATGCCTGCCCGCTGGCAGCGCGGCGGCATCGACTTTGCGCGGCCTCTTCTGGGCGTGCCCGGCCAGGCCCTGCGTGACTGGCTGCAGGCCCAGGGCGAGGCCTGGGTGGACGACCCCAGCAATGCCGATCTGCGTTACACCCGCAACCGAATCCGGCACCAACTGCTGCCCGCCCTGGAGGCCGTGTTTCCGGCCTTTCGCGACACCTTCGCCCGCAGCGCAGCGCACGCCGCCCAGGCCCAGACCCTGTTGCAAGATCTGGCTCGCGACGACCTGCAACAGGTGGGCAACCCACCAGTCATTGCCGCGTTGCGCGCCCTGGCCCCCGAGCGCCAGGCCAACGTGCTGCGCCACTGGCTGCTGTCGGTGCATGGCACCACGCCCAGTGCCGCACAGCTCAAGGAACTGCTGCGCCAGCTGCAAAGCTGCACCACCCGCGGGCATCAGATCCGGCTCAAAGTAGGACTTGGTTACGTGCAGCGCAAGGGGGCGGTGCTCGGTTGGTACAATTAGCGGGTTTTGGTCCCCACTTTTTGCACGAAAACGGGCGGCGCACCAAAACGACTTTGCAACCTGCGCCGCTGATTTCCGAGTTTCGTACCCCGACAAACCAATGGCATTGATCGTTCACAAATACGGCGGCACGTCGATGGGCTCGCCCGAGCGCATCCGCAACGTGGCCAAGCGCGTCGCCAAATGGGCTCGCGCAGGTCACCAGATGGTGGTGGTTCCGAGCGCCATGAGCGGCGAAACCAACCGCCTGCTGGGTCTGGCCAAGGAGCTGGCTCCGTCCAAGTCTTCGGCCGCCTACAACCGCGAGCTCGACATGCTGGCCGCCACCGGCGAGCAGGCTTCGTCGGCTCTGCTGGCCATCGCCTTGCAGGCTGAGGGCATGGAGTCGGTCAGCTACGCTGGCTGGCAGGTGCCCATCAAGACCAACAGCGCCTTCACCAAGGCCCGCATCGAATCCATCGATGACGACCGTGTGCGTGCCGACCTGGCCGCTGGCAAAGTGGTGGTCATCACCGGCTTCCAGGGCGTGGACGAAGAGGCCAACATCACCACCCTGGGCCGTGGCGGCAGCGACACCTCGGCCGTGGCCGTGGCCGCCGCCATGAAGGCCGCCGAGTGCCTGATCTACACCGACGTGGACGGCGTCTACACCACCGACCCACGCGTGGTGGCCGAAGCCCGCCGCCTGCAGACCGTGAGCTTTGAAGAAATGCTCGAAATGGCCTCGCTGGGCTCCAAGGTGCTGCAGATCCGCTCGGTCGAATTTGCGGGCAAATACAAGGTGCCGCTGCGCGTGCTGTCCAGCTTCACCCCGTGGGACATTGACATCAACGAAGAAGCCAAATCCGGCACGTTGATCACTTTTGAGGAAGACGAAAAAATGGAACAAGCCGTCGTATCCGGCATCGCGTTCAACCGTGACGAAGCCAAGGTTTCCGTGCTGGGCGTGCCCGACAAGCCCGGTATCGCGTACCACATCCTGGGTGCCGTGGCCGATGCCAACATCGAAGTCGACGTGATCATCCAGAACCTCAGCAAAGACGGCAAGACCGACTTCAGCTTCACCGTGCACCGCGGCGAGTACGCCCGCACCGTCGAACTGCTGAACACCAAGGTGCTGCCCAGCCTGGGCGCCGCCGAAGTGGTGGGCGACACCAAGATCTGCAAGGTCAGCATCGTCGGCATCGGCATGCGCAGCCATGTGGGCGTGGCCAGCAAGATGTTCCGCAGCCTGTCGGAAGAAGGCATCAACATCCAGATGATCTCCACCTCCGAAATCAAGACCTCGGTCGTGATCGACGAAAAGTACATGGAACTGGCCGTGCGCGCCCTGCACAAGGCATTCGATCTGGACCAGCCAGTTTCCTGAAACAGGTCAAAAACTAGGCTAGAATAGCGGAATTGCTGGAAACGTGACCGAGTGGCCGAAGGTGCTCCCCTGCTAAGGGAGTATGGGGTGTAGAGCCTCATCGAGGGTTCGAATCCCTCCGTTTCCGCCAGCAACTTTCAAGAACGGACCTTCGGGTCCGTTTTTCGTTTGTGCGCCTCCATACTGACCCTCCCTAACGCGCCAAAAGACCGTACAAGTGCGTTTTTATGGCCTATGGGATGGCCTGTAGAGACAGGATCCCCCGTGAACTCTCACACCCTGAGGTATCCAGGCTCAAGTCAGAAGGTACCCACGCCATAGGTGGCGTGTCTGGCCTTCACCTGCGCATCACCGACGTTGGCACCCTATTGTGGGTACTGCGCATTTCGGTGGGCGAGCAATTTCCGAGCGCTCTTGTACTCAGTCAAGCGGCTGAATTGGGTTTCGACGTTCTTTTTGTTCTCACCGGCCAGCGGACGCCCCAGTCCGCCCAGGCCCTGTCACCGGAAGACACTGCTCTTTTGGATAATTGCCACGCAGCAACATATGAAGACCGGGCAGTCGCCCGAAGGGTACCTTCTAGTCTCGCGAAATCGGAACAGAAGAGAGCTTGAATGCTGCTTGCCATGGCTGAATCTGACGTTGCTGGGCGAGGTGATTCAGGCGGTGGTTTCGTGGTTTTGCGACTCTGACTAGGCCCAACTGGCCGCAGGTTCAGATCGGTGGCTGGATGGTTGTGTTGGCACCAGCGGGGTGCGAGACAGTAGAACACTGTCACAACCCGAGATCTGGACACCCCATGCAACATCCGCTCCTTTCAACCTTGGCTCTGGCCGCCTGGGCCTTTTGGGTCCCTATCTCAACGGCCCAAGCGGCTGGACCCTCATTGAGCCAGTTGCCCACCGCCACCGTTGGGCTTGGGGTTGCGCATGACGCTCCCGCCTTTCAGGCAGGGCCTAGCAAACGGCATGGTGGCAGAGGCCGCAGCGCTAAGGGTGGCCATTACCACGGTGGTTCGTCTAAACGGTAGTGCAAGTCTGTGGACACATTTGCAAATCACGGGGGTTGACGTGCCCCTTCTTTTCTCTACATCTCTGACCTGGGTGCCATGAGCTTTGTTGCTAACTTCCTGGCCCTGTTTGCCTGCCTGATGTTTCTAGTGGGTGTGCTGGGTTTCATCTATCCGCCCATGTTCAAACACCCCAAGACCGGGGCGGTTGAACCTCGATGGAAGTTCCTGCTGGGTGCCTGGCTTGGGCCTGTGCTGCCTGGGGGCATTGCCATCGCAATACTGATATCGGGCCAGGTGCCCGACAAATCATCCTCTCCCTCACCCGAGGCCAACATCGCTCGGGCCCAGGAAGCCAAACCCAAAGGCTCGGAGCCACCGCAGCCCCCGCCCAAGGCCCTGGATCTGGGCATCACCCCCGAGCAATTCCGAACCCACTTCAATCAGGTTGTCACCCCCATTGATCGAGCTCTGCGGATTCCGTCCTTTCGCGTCGAGACAAAGAACCAAATCAAGACTTTTCAGCGAACCTGGCCGCAGGCCTACATGGTGGGCAAGGTTGATCTGGAGACGGGCAAGATGAGCAGCTTGGTGACAGGGATCACAGGAGGATCGGATTTTTCTAAGAACATCTCAGCGCTGACACTCATGCTGGCCATGGGGCAAGCGGTCTGCCCACAGGTCAAGAAAGATCAGACCACCAAAATGTTGATGGGCATCATGCGGCCAGCCATGAGAGAGATCGACGACCCGGATGCTGGCAGCCACGAGGAATTGCTTTGTGGCCTTCGATTCACATCGTTCGCTTCACCTGCCACGGGTTTGGTTGTGAGCGTAGCGGCCGTTCGGAATTGACGACTCATTGCTTGAAACGCGGGCAAGTGCTGGAGACTGGCAGTTGCGCACCGGCCGGTCAGTCGCCGGGTATAGTTACGAATCGTTCCAGAATTAGCAGAATCAAACCGTGGCGGACAACACAACAAGCAGCTTTCCCATCCGGGTCAGAAGCCACATCCTGCGGCTGTTGGGCGATCAGTTGGTCGGTCATGACCGGCTGGCCATCTTCGAGCTGGTCAAGAACGCCTACGATGCCGATGCCGAGAACGTGGCCGTCACCGTCGACCTGGCCGCCGACCTGATCACAGTGGTCGATGACGGCTGCGGCATGACGGCCCACACCATCACCACCCGCTGGCTCGACATCGGCACTGACTCCAAGCGTGGCGTGGCCAACCGCCGGCGCAGCCCCAGGTTCAACCGGGCTCCGCTGGGTGAGAAGGGCGTCGGCCGCCTGGCGGTGCAGAAGTTGGGCGGCAGCTTCCGCATGGTCACCCGCGCCAAAGGGGAGCCCGAGGTCGTCGTTGAACTGGGCTGGGGGAAGCTGATCGGCTCATCGGATTATGTGGATGGTGGCCTCCAGGTCGATGTTACCCGGCGCGGCAAGGCGGTCGACTTCCCTGGCGGGGGGCACGGCACCCGCATCGAGATCTCCGACCTGGCCCGCAAGGAATGGACCCGCAAGGATCTGCGCGACCTCAAACGCCTCATCGTGTCACTCGAGAGTCCCTTCGCCAAGGCTGACTCTTTCTCCGTCAAGCTGGCCCTGCCGGGTCGTGAGAAAGACATCGAAGACGTCCCCGATCTGAAGGAACTGCTCAAGCGCTCCATCTGGACCTACAGCTTCGAACTTTCTGAAGATGGTTTCACCTGGAGCCATGACTTCGACCCGCCCCGGCTTAAGGGGCTGACCCATCGGCAGGAGCGATCAAAGGGCGCTGGGAAACTTGAGTGGTCTGATGAGGCCTATCGTGAACTCAAGGACAAGGCGGCCCGTTCGGCGGACGCCCCCATCTTCATCGACCCAATCAAGGCATTGCAAGGCATCGGCACCATCAGCGGCCGTCTGCATGTCTTCTATCGGCGCGATGAACTGCTGCGCATGATGGGTGGCGACATCCGTCAGATCAAGCAATGGCTCAAGGACCAAGCAGGCGTGCGCGTCTTCCGTGATGGCATCCGTGTCTACAACTACGGCGAGCCAGAGGACGACTGGCTCGGCCTCAACGCCCGCCGCATCAACAAGCCTACCGAGCGGCTGGGCACCAATCAGCTCGTGGCCGCCATCGACCTCGATCTGACGGCAAGCAGTGCTCTGCAGGAGAAGACCAACCGCGAAGGCTTCAACGAGGACGAGACCTTCGTCCGTTTCCGCCAGTTGGTGCTCAGTATCGTGCAGCATTTCGAGCGCAGCCACGAGCCCGATCGCAAGGCCATCGACGTCGCCCTGCGCGACGACGGCACCCAGGCCGGTTCCACCTTCAATCTCCAACAGGCAATCCAGGGGTTGAAGGAGGTCTGTGAACGAAAGGAGAACAAAGAGCTCGCCAAGACCATCAGGCCCATGGTCGCGATCATCGAGAAAGAGGTGGAGCAGGTCCGGTCGGTCATGGTCAGTGCCGGCATGGCCGGCATGGGCCTGGCCCTGGTATTCCATGAGATCGACCGCTCCATCCGTACCCTGACCTCTCTGGCCGAGAAGGGCGCGTCGCCCACACGCCTCCGTGATGGCCTGGGCCAACTGGCCAAGATGCTCGACTCGATCTCGGTGCTGATGCGTCAGGGCAAGGCGCGGAAGCTGTCTGTGCGTGACCTGGTCAATCAGGTCTGCGAGCTCAACGAGGTCCGCTTCAGATTGCATGGCGTGACGGTATCCTGTCCGGTCATCACCGGCGAGAGCACCGAGTTCTTCGTGACCGCGCCCCAGCATCTGATCCTGAGCACCCTCAACAACATCATCGACAACGCCATCTACTGGACCGGCTATCGGCATCAGAAGGACGGGGATCCGGGACACCGTTCTGCTCTTTTCATCACCAGCGCTTGGTCTGCGGAAGAGGGCGGTGTCATCGTGATCGTCGACAACGGCACAGGTTTCACCCTCAGCACTTCCGATGCCCTGCAGCCCTTCGTGACCAAGCGTGTCGGCGGCATGGGCCTGGGGCTCTATTACTGCCAACTGGTGATGGAGAACATCGGTGGCCGTCTGCAGTTGATGACGGCAGACGAGGCCAGGGAGATCGTCGACATCCCGAAGATCTACGACGGTGCCGCGGTCGTGATCCATTTCAAGAACCAAGGGAGTGAGAGAAGTGTTTGAGCAATCCTGTCCGGTGATCGTGCTGGATGATGAAAAAGAGGAGCTTTGGGCGATTGCCCATGGTCTGGCCGTGTGCGGACTCCCGAGCATGCCGCATCTGGTCCAGGAAGGGAAACTGGAGCGGAAACCTGATTCACCTCATCAGGGTGTCAGGATCCTTTTCTCCGATCTCCATATCCTCGGGCCCGGCGGTCGTGAGCCCGAGAAATATGTATCGGCGCTTGTCAGGTTCATTCGGGATCTGATCGAGCCATCCACTTACCTGATCGTCTTCTGGTCCTCCTATGCGCAGGAGGCGGACAAGGCTTGGACCCTTCTATGCAAATCGTTGGTCGAGTTGGAGAAGCAGGACCTCATCCCTTTCGCTTACAGCCAATTGTCGAAAGAGGACGTGAAGCTCATGTCCGACGAGGATCCCGGGGTTGCGGACAAGGCCAAGGCGGATGTGATCGCTTCTATCGATGCGATATTTCAGAAATACCCCCAGCTCAAGGCTTTCATGCAGTGGGAGTCATGCGCGTCGCGGGCGGCTTCGAAGACCAGCAACGAGTTGATCGGTAAGCTGGAGGAGGGAGGAGTCGCATTCCATGAAACCGACAAGGTCAAGGACACTTTGAAGCGTATGGCCCAGGAAGCGATGGGGCTCCCCCACGCAATCAAGGCACCCACGAAGGGCGTCTATCAATCCCTGGTTCCGATTGTCCAGGACAACATCTCCAGGGAGGCCGAGATGGGCGCATTGGACGCGTTTCTCAGTCTGACCGAGACAGATCCTATTCCGTTGCCACCGGGGGCGGCGGACAAGCCAAGTGTGGCCAGTCTACTGAATGACTTTTTCATCCATTCGGAATGTGACGATACGGCACATCTCGAGCGTGGTGCAGTCATTCGTCTCAACGAAGAATTCCTTTCCCGTGCCGCAGGGGGACTAACCAGTGAGATCGGTCTTGCCGCGAAACCGGGTGACTGGCAGGAGGCGATCTGCGTGGAGTTCATGTTTGGTTTCCAGCAGAAGAGTGCCGTGGACAAGGCTGCAGCCAAGATAGTGCTCAAACCTCAGAACGTCTATGCACTTGAATTGAGTGCCGATTGTGATTACGCGCAGGACAAGACCCGGTCACATCGTTTTCTGCTGGCTCTGTTTGTGCCTGGCGAAAACCTGAAGTTGTTTTACTCGTCGAAACAGAAGAGTCACGCGAATGACTCTATTTATTCGACACCCGACGTCACAGTGAATGGTGTTGTTGGCAGATTTCTTGTTTCATGTCGCGTCTATCTGACTAGACCCTATCGGAACAGGATGGATGGTGAAGCGATCACCAGGATGCGGCCCGAGGTCCTCTCCGAGATCGCCCACCACTACAGCACCCACATGCGCCGACCTGGGAAGGTCGCGTTCTACTGATCACCCCATGCCACGGCTGGCCACCACCGACCAGCGCCGCCGCATGATGTCCCGCATCAAGGGCCGGGACACCGGGCCTGAGCTGCTGCTGCGCCGCCGGCTCTGGACCATGGGCCTGCGCTACCGGGTGCAGTACCGCATCGGCCGCACGAGGCCGGATGTGGTCTTCATCGGTGCCAGGCTGGCCGTGTTCGTCGACGGGTGCTTCTGGCATGGCTGCCCCCAGCATTCGACTCTGCCCCGCAACAACCGCGAGTTCTGGGCGCAGAAGCTGGCCCGCAACCGTGAGCGTGATGTCGGGTACACACGCCTGCTCGAATCACAGGGCTGGCGCGTGCTCAGGTTGTGGGAGCACGAGGTCGAGGCCTCGGTCGACGACTGCGCCCGCCGCATCGCGGGCCTGCTCGGCAGGCCGCTCGCCCTGTTGCACGGCGATCCACCGGAAGATCGCCGTCATCACGTCTGAGCACACCCCATTGCCGCACAGCTTCACCTTGTTGCGTCGGGTGCCATGCGGCAGCACATGGTCGTTGGTGCCGCCCATGGCCAGCACCAACTCGTCGGGCTGCAGCATGCGCATGTGGGGCACATCGCCCTGCCAGCTCACCAGGCCGAAACGGTCCACCGTGGTCACGGTACGCAAAGGGGCGTCCAGCGTCTGCCACCCGCCCGCATAGTCTGAGCCGTAGTACACGATCAGGAAGGGCTCGCCACGCCCAAGCTCCGCGATGGCACGCTCCGCCCGCTCCAGCGTGGCCTTGGCCCGGCCCGGCCGGTACAGCGGCACCACCGGGTGCCCGGCGTCCCAGCTGATGATGTCGCGGGCGCTGCGCCGTGTGGTGTCCACCAGCTTCAGCAGGTCTTCGCGTGCCACCCGGGTGCCTTCGCGGTCGCACACCAGGAACATGCGCCGCCGGGCCTGCGCCGACCCGAAATCGGCCGAGTTCAGGAACAGGTCGCTCACCGCATAGCCCTGGGCTTCGATGGTCTGCACCAGCTCGTTGTGGCGGTCCCACTTCTTCATGCGGTTCACGTTCTCCACGATCACCCAGCGCGGAGCCATCGCCTCCACCCAATCGACGATATGGATCGCCGTGGCCCGGCTCTCCTCCCGCCCGGGCTTGGCCCCGCGCGCGATCGAGTGCGAGGTGCACTCGGGCGAGGTCAGCAGCACATCCGGCCGGTAGGTGGCCCCCAGCTCACTCGGTACCACATCCTCGATCTTGGCCGTCAGCACATCCGCGCCGGGGAAGTTGGCCTGATAGGTCTGCGTGGCCAGATCCCAGGCATCCAGCCCCAGCAGGGGCACGCCGCCGCCTTGCACTGCACCCCGTGCACCGAAGCCTGCACCGCAGAAGAGATCGACAAAGGTGGGCATGCGTGGGTTCCGGATGGTGTGGGTTGGTGTGACTGGGTGTGGATCGTACCAGGTGTGGGTCAGAAGGCAGCGGCATCGGCCGCACAGTGTGTGTCGATATGATCACCGGCATATCAAATTTCTGGAAAAGGCGGGGCGGGATCATGTCGCAGGACGTGGCAGACGCAGGTGAACAGGTCTACCTGGGCTGGGAGAAGACGGTTGAATATGCATTCCTGGCCCAGGCTGCGACTGAAGGCCTATTCGACTGGGCTGCCCCGCTCAGTTGGGTTCCCGAACGCAATGTCGGGGATACGCTTTTTCAGCGAGGTGAAAGGCTGATCTTGATCGAGTTCAAGAAAGGCTTTGAAGATATTTCTGCTGAGCGTGAAAAAATCATGGACCAAGCTGTCTTCCAAGAAGTTGGAAGGGAGTTGACAGAGCGATTTGGGCCTTGTCACTACCTTGTGTTCATGTCAGAGGATATGTGTGACCCATCCAATTGCCCAGACGGGTCTCCTGCCTGTGACAGGACGGTCATACGTATCCTGAAGGCGGTAGAGTACTTCCTTCCTGGTGCCGAGCCGATCTGCCCGGCGATCAGGATATTGGAAACCCCAGAAATCGCACAAAGGGACCTCCACGAGTACTGCCTTGTTTACTTTGGCGGGGATGAGAAGGCCCTGACCAGACATTACATTGTCAGTGAACCGACGATGACTCTGGATCCTGCAGGTTTCCGCCAGTATGTCGATGTCCTGCTCAAGTGCCGTAAGCCGCATGCACATTCAGAAGCTGCCAACACAAGGGGCGCCGAGATTGTGTTGTCGATCGACGGCCAAGGCCGCATCGTCGGTAGCATGACTTTGGACGCGTTTCTCTCCATCCCTGAGAAGGACTTTGAGTCTATGCCTTCCAGAAGAAGCGCTGGGCCGTAGACGATTGCGGGCTGTCGCCATGGCCGTTCGATGAAGTCATCCTGAGATCACTGATCCTGCTGGGATTCCTCCTCATCAGAACGGCCTTCGTCGGCCGTCACCGCCCCCCATCCCCCAGTTGGCGCTCCAACGTCACCACCAGCCACTGCGTCCCATCAATCTCCGGCTTGAATCCCTGCATCGTCACCGGCGTCTGCGGCATCAGCTCAGGTGGCCCAAGGGTCAGGGTTAGCCCCTGTAACCCAGTCCACTCACCTGCTGCAACAGATCGAGCCTTAGGTGCTGGGGCCTCTTCGCGGCACCCGCGTGTTCTGATTTTCTGGCGGCCGGTAAGGCCCAGCCCGGCCCCAGCATCACAGGGCTTCTTCTGGGTTTGAGAGGCGCCGGCGCAGCTGTCTGATCTATTTCTATTTCAGAAATATTAAAAACTAGAATTCCATTTATTGTTGCGGTGATTGGCTTGTTTGTCATATTCAATCCGTGAAAACCCTGCACAGTCTGGGCTGCTGGTTGTCACAGCCCTGCCTGTCACGGGCAACAGGGTGTGGCTGGCAATTTCTCCGATCCATTCACTCCATCAATCAAGTCGCCTGCCCAAGGCGGGCGACGCTAGTAGGACACATGATGAAAAAGACCCTGATCGCACTGGCCGCCCTGGGGGCGCTCACTTCGGTGGCACAAGCCCAATCGAGCGTGGCCCTGTATGGTCTGCTGGACAGTGGCGTGCGCCATGACAGCGCTGCCCCCAAAAACAGTGCGGGCGCCACCGGCACTCAAAACATGTTCACCTCGGGCATCCTGAACACCTCGCGCTTCGGCTTCCGTGGCACGGAAGACCTGGGTGGCGGCATGAAGGCCAACTTCAACCTGGAGTCGGGTCTCAACGCCGGCACGGGCGCTGGCTCCAGCACCAGCAACATCTTTGACCGCCGTGCCATCGTGGGCATGGAGGACAGCTGGGGCCGTGTCGACATCGGCCGCAACACCACTTTTGCCTACGACCTGCAAGCGGGCTACGTGAACGACCCGCTGGGCCAAGAGCTGACCACCAACCGCCAGAACGCCGCAGTGTCGGCCACCTCGGTGAACCCGCTGGGCACCTTGGTGGGCTCGGGTCTGGACACCTCGCGCCGCGACAACATGGTCAAGTACCTGAGCCCCAAGCTGTCTGGCACCAACCTGGGCCTGGCTTACTCGTTCGGCAACGTGTCGGGCTCTACCGCGGCCAATTCGTCGGTGCAGTTCATGGCCAAGTACGATGTTCGCCCGCTGCAACTGGGCCTGTCGTATGACCGCCTGCGCGACACCGCCGGCCGCAAGCAGACCGTGCTGACCACGGGTGGCAATTACATCTTCGAAGGCTACAAGGTCACTGGCGGTTACACGCAGATGCAGGCCGATGCCGGTTTTGTGAACAGCAACACCTCGATCCTGACCAACTCGGGTTCCAGCACCTCGCTGTACAAGTTCCTGGCGGGCGCATCGTCCAGCACCACCGGCCTGAAGGCCGCAGTGTTCGACCTGGGTGTGGGCTTCAATGCCACGCCGCTGACCCAGGTGGTGGTGGCTTACTACAACACCAAGTACAGCGCCGATGGTCTGTCGTCCAACCGTTACGACACCTTTGCCGCCCGTGCCCGCTACACCCTGAGCAAGCGCACCGATCTGTACGCCGCCATCGACTACACCAAGGCCAAGGGCCTGACCGCAGCCCAGACCGCCAGCGGTACCACCAGCAACACCGGCCTGTCGGTCGGTATCCAGCACCGCTTCTGATGCGGTGAACCGGGCGGGCGCTGCCACGCCGGCCCGGCTTTTCAGGTGATTTTTCATTGCGTTTCACCCGCCACGCCTGCCAGCGTGGCGGGTTTTTTCATGGGTGGTGGCTCATCGGCCCACCGTGCGCTGCAGCCCCATGAAACTGGTCCATTTGCGCTCGGCCTCATCGCGCTCGAATTCGGCCACCATGAAGTCGATGAAGGAGCGGACCTTGGCAGACAGGTGTCGCCGGTTGGGGTAGGCGATGTTGATCTGGATGCGGGGCAGGTCCCAGTCGTTGAGCAGCGGCACCAGCCGCCCGGCCACGATGTCGTCGTACACGATGTAGCTGGGCTGCACCAGAATGCCCAGGCCGCTGAGCGCGGCGGCGCGCAGCACCTGGCCGTCATTGGATTCGAGCAGGCCCTGGATGGGCACGGTCTGGGTGTGCTCGCCCCGGCTCAGGCGCAACTCGTGGGCGTTGTTGGCATGCACATAGATCAGAAAGTCGTGGCCTGCCAGCGCTTCGGGGGTCTGGGGCTGGCCGCGCTCGGCCAGGTAGGCGGCCGAGGCGCAGAGCACCCGACGGGTGGAGCCCAGGCGTCGGATCGTGATGCTGCTGTCGGGTTCGAACTCACGGTTGCGAATGGCCACGTCGATGCCGTTGTCGATCATGTCCAGGTATCGGTTGGCGGTTTCGATGTGGATGCGCACCTGGGGATAGAGCTGGTGATAGCGCACCAGCCGCGGCGCAATCTGCTGCATCGAGAACGACAGCGAGGCGCTGATGCGCAGCACGCCAGAGGGCTTCAAGGTGCTGGAGTGGACGGCCGCTTCGGCTTCTTGCAACTCAGCCAGCAGGCCCCGGGCGCGCTCGTAAAAAGCCTGCCCCTCGCTGGTCAGGTACAGGCGCCGCGTGTTGCGCTCGACCAGGCGGGCGCTGAGCCGGGCCTCCAGTGAGGCCAGGTAGCGGCTGGCGGCCGGGTTCGACAGGCCCAAGGCCTCGGCCGCGCCGCCCAGGCTGCCCAGTTCGGCCACTTTGACAAACAGTTCCAGCTCGGTGAGGCGATCCATATTTCCATTTTATGGAAATATGATTTCCTTTGAATGCTGTTTTATTCTTTCCAATGAAATTCTAAAGTGTCGTCCAGGGCCCGAGCAGAGGCCTCAAACCCAGGAGACACGGCATGCGCAACCTCAACCAAGACAACATCACCCAGGCGGTCATTGCCAGCTTTGGCGACACCCGCGACCCCAGGCTCAAAGAGATCGTGATCAGCCTGGTGCAGCACCTGCATGCCTTTGCCCGCGAGGTGAAGCTGACCGAGGCCGAGTGGTTTGCCGGCATCGAGTTCCTGACCCGCTGCGGCCACATCACCGACGAGCGCCGGCAAGAGTTCATCTTGCTGTCCGATGTGCTGGGCCTGTCGATGCTGACCGTGGCCATGAACCAGGACAAGCCCCATGGCTGCACCGAGGCCACGGTCTTCGGGCCCTTCCACGTCAAGAACGCCCCTCACTACGAGCTGGGGGCTGACATCTCCAACGGCGCCAAGGGCACGCCCTGCCTGGTGCGCGGTCGCGTGCTCGACACCCGGGGCCAAGCGATTGCCGGGGCGCATCTGGATGTCTGGCAATCGGACGAGGACGGTCTGTATGACGTGCAGCACGAGGGCCTGACCCAGGCGCAGGCGCGCGGCACCTTGAACGCCGACGCCCAGGGCCGTTACCACTTTCGCTCGATCGTGGCCGTGCCCTATGCCATTCCGCACGATGGGCCGGTGGGGGCCCTGCTGGAGGCCACCGGCCGCCATCCGTGGCGGCCTGCCCACCTGCACTTCAAGATCGACGCGCCGGGCTACCAGAGCCTGATCACCCATGTGTTCCGGGACCAGAGCGACTACCTGGATTCGGACGCGGTGTTCGGCGTGCGCCAGTCGCTGGTGTGTGACTGGGTGCCTCAGCCCGACGGTACTTACCTGCTGGAGTACGACTTCGTGCTCAACCCGGCTTCGGTGGCGTAACACCATGCTGTACGCCTTTCACCTCATCGACCGGCCCGGGTCGGCCGCGCTGCGCCTGCAAATGCGCCCCGAGCACAAAGCCTGTCTGGCCCTGCTTCAAGAGCGCATCGCCTTTGCCGGCCCCCTGCTGCAAGACGACGGCCAGACCATGATCGGCAGCCTGCTGGTCATCGACTTCCCGAGCCGCGTGGCGGCCGAGGCCTGGCTGGCTCAAGAGCCGTTTCACCGCTCAGGCCTGTACGGCAGTGTGCAGATCCACGCCTTCAGCAACCTTTGGCCGCAGCGGATCGGATTCGCACCATGAACCCAGGCTCATCTGTTCGCCACATCGTGATGTGGAACATCGCCGGGGCCACGCCGGCAGAAAAAAGCGCCAACATCGACCGCCTGCGCCGGGGCTTCGAGCGGCTCAGGGGCCGGATCCCCGGCCTGTTGCACCTGGACATCGGGGTCGACTGCAGCGGGGTCGACTACGCCTGCGATGTGGTGCTCTACAGCGAGTTTGCATCGCAGGCGGCCCTGGACGCCTACGCCATTCACCCCGAACACCTGCAACTGAAGGCCGCGCTGGGCGGCATGCGCACGGCGCGCCATCAGGTGGACTACGCCTGGGCCCCTTTGCCCGGGCCCGGCCCGATCGAACGACAGGAGCCCGGCACATGAAACATTTCATCTACCAGGCCCAATCACCGCGCGTCGTGTTCGGTGCCGGTTCACTCCAGCACCTGGAGCGCGAAATCGACCAACTGGGGGCCCGCCGGGCCCTGGTCTTGAGCACCCCGCAGCAGGCCGCAGCGGCCCAGGCCGTGGTCGATCGCCTGGGCCACCGTGCGGTGGGCCTGTACGCCCAGGCCGTGATGCACGTACCCATCGAAACTGCCCGCGCGGCCCGCGCCGAGGCGGCCCGTTTGCAGGCCGATTGCGCCATTGCGCTGGGCGGTGGCTCGACCATCGGGCTGGGCAAAGCCATCGCCCTGGAGTCGGGGCTGCCGATCGTGGCCATCCCCACCACCTATGCCGGCAGCGAGATGACCCCGATCTATGGCATCACCGAGGCAGGGCTCAAAAAAACGGGGCGCGACCCCCGTGTCTTGCCACGCACCGTGATCTACGACCCCGAACTGAGCAGCACCCTGCCCGTGGCCCTCAGCGCCACCAGCGGAATGAACGCGATGGCTCACGCGGTCGAGGGCCTGTATGCCAGCGACAGCAACCCCATCCTGGACCTGATGGCCGAGGAGGGCATCCGCGCCCTGGCCGCAGCCCTGCCGCAGATACGGCAGCAGCCCGCCCCATCCGCCCCATCCGCCCAACAGATGGCGGCGACCCCGCTGGGCGAAGCCCGCGCCCAGGCCCTGTACGGCGCCTGGTTGTGTGGCAGCGTGCTGGGGCAGGTCAGCATGGCCTTGCACCACAAGTTGTGCCACACCCTGGGCGGCACCTACAACCTGCCCCATGCCGAAACCCACACCGTGGTGCTGCCCCATGCGCTGGCCTTCAACCTGCCGCAGGTGCCCCTGGCTGCCCAGCGCATCGCCCGGGCCTTGGGCCTGCCCCATGCGGGGCTGGCTGCCGCGGGCCTGTATGACCTGGCCCGTTCGCTGGGCACGCCCCTGGGCCTGCGTGAGCTGGGTCTGCAGGAGCGCGACCTGGACCGGGTCTGCGAATTGGCTCTGACCCAGCAATACCCCAATCCGCGGCCCCTCGAAAAGAACGCCCTGCGCCAGCTTTTGCAGATGGCCTACGAAGGCATCCGGCCAGGCGCAGCGGACTGACCCCCACAACAACCAGGAGACAACATGAAACCCCAAGCCACCGCCCCCCGATCCAGCCCCAGGCTGGCCCAGCACCTTTCCCACCACCTTTCCTACCGCTTTCCCCGCCGGCTTTGCCACCTGGCGCTGCTCAGCCTGGCCGTGGCGGCCAGCGGCCAGGGCATCGCCCAGGACAAGTACCCCAGCAAGGTGATCAAGGTGATCGTGCCGTTCCCGGCCGGAACCGCTCCCGATGTGATGGCCCGGTTCTGGGGCGAGCGGCTGGGCAAGGCCCTGGGGCAGGGCGTGATCGTCGACAACAAGCCCGGTGCCAGCACCATTGTGGGCACCCAGCAGTTTGTGGCGTCACCCCCCGACGGCTACACCTTTCTGTACACCGCCAGTGGCACCGTGGCCATCAACCCCTACGTCTACAAAAAGCTGCCCTACCAGACCAGCGATCTGGTGCCCGTGATCCAGACCCTGTCGATCCCGCTGGTGATCAGCGTGGCGGCCAGTTCGCCCTACAAGACCCTGGGCGACCTGATCAAGGACGCCAAAGAGCACCCCAACCAGATCAGCTACGCCTCGTACGGCGTGGCCACGGCGCCCCATGTGTCGATGGCCTACTTTGCCAACAGCGCCAACATCACGCTGAACCATGTGCCCTACAAGGACGGTGGCCTCAACGACATCGTGGGCGGGCAGGTGGGCACGGCGTTCAGCCCGATCGCCGACGTGTTACAGTTCATCCGCACCGGCCGTGTTCGCGCGTTGGCCGTGTCCAGCCAGCAGCGCCTGGAATCCCTGCCCCAGGTGCCCACCGTGGCCGAGACCTTCCCGGGCTTCCAGGGCGACTCCTGGCACGGCGTGTTTGCCTTGAAGGGCACGCCGCAGTCTGTCATCGATCAGGTGTCGTCGATCTCCCAGAAAATCGTGGCCTCGGACGAGTACCGCAAATACCTGGCCAGCATGGGCCTGGTGCCCATCGGTGGCAGCCCCGAGACCTTTGCCACCGTGTTGCAGGCCGACAGCAAACGCTGGATGGCCGTGGTCAAGAACAACAACATCAGCCTGGATTGAGTCCCGGGCCTGACCGGCAGGACCGGCCGCCCGAACACGCCCAGGGCCCCTCAGCCCTTGGCCGCTGAGCCCCGCTGGGCCTGGTCTGCCTCCAGTGCGCAACTCACCGCGTCGCGGAACGAGTCCACCACCATCACGCCCGGGGGCGCCGGGCTGTGGGTGGGCTGGCCGGTCACCCAGGCGGGCAACTGCACCTGGATCAGGCTGGCTTGCGGCAGGTCTTGCTGCATCTGCAGCACCAAGGTCTGGGTGGCGGCCTCGGATTCGCCGCCCTGGATGAAGACCCGGGCCACGCTGTCGATTCGGGCCTCGGGCGGGGCGGCGTCGGTGTCGGTCACCGACACATGGCGGGCATCGAGGCCGGCGTCGCGCAGCGCGCGGGTCAGCAGTTCGGTCATCAGCTCGTCGCCGATGCTGCCCTGGCCGATGCACAGGTTCAGCGAGCCGGTGGGCACGCTCAGCGGGCCTTGCCAGCGGCCCATCTCGGCCTCGCGCTGGCGGCGCAGGGCCACGCCGGGGCTGCTGAGGTCGAGCACGGTGTGGGCGTCGCCAAGCGGGCGTCGGCGCCGGGGTTTGCCGTCCAGCGCACCGATCACATCCACCACCACCTGTTGCATGCGCTGGGCCTGCTCGGGCGTGATCAGGCCCAGTTCGTGGTCGCGTGCGGCCAGTTGCAGGGCCGGCAGCAGGATGTTGTCGCAGTAGCTGGCAAAGCTCTTTTTCTTCAGGTAGGCGCGGGCCTGGGCGATCAGGTCGTGCGCGTCGCCCGACAGGGTGCGCTGGTAAAAGCGCTGCGGGCGGGTGAGCGACGGCCCGTCGCCCAGCAGGATGTCGAGAAACTTCAGCGACGGCACGTAGCGCCCGGCCACCAGCAGGCACAGGGTCAGCGGGGTGGCCAGCAGCAGGCCCACGGGGCCCCACAAGGCGCTCCAGAAGATGGCGGCAATCACCACCGACAGCGGCGACAGGCCGGTGCTGTGCCCATACAGCAGGGGCTCGACCACCTGCGCCGCCAACACCTCGATCACCAGAAAAAGGGCCAGCGTCAGCAGCATCAGCGTCCAGCCGGGCTCGACGGCTGCGCCCAGCAGCACCGCGGGCACGGCCGCGATCAACACCCCGATGTAGGGCACGAAGCGCATCAGTGCGGTCAGCACGCCCCACAGCATGGCATGCGGCAGATCGATGGCCCACAGGCCCAGCCACACCGCGGCGCCCACGCCAAAGTTGACCGCAAACTGCGACACGAAATAGCGCGACAGGCGCTCGCCCACATCGTTGAGCACCTCGGTGCTGGCGCGCAGGTCGTGCCCGCCGATCAGGCGCAGCAGGCGGTCGCGCAGCGATTCATGCTCGAGCAGCGTGAACAGCATCACGATCAGCACGATGCCGGCGGTGGCCAGCGGCTCCCACAGCGAGCCGGCCAGGTGGGACAGCACGCTGAGCGAGGTGGGCGGCGGCGGGTAGACCTCCACCTGCACGCGTTCGCCGTTGGCATTGGCCTTGAGCCGGCTGGCGGCGCTGCGGGCGGGGGCCGGGCGCTCGGGCTCGCTGAAGTGCTTGAACAGGCGCCCGGCCGTGCCTTGCAGCGAGTCCATGCGGTCGACCGTCAGCTCTTTCACGGTGACCACCTTGGCGCGTATCGACGATTCGTACTGCGGCAGGCTGGCGGTCATGTCCACCAGTTGCAGGCCCAGCATCACGGTCAGGGCGGCCATGCCGGCACACAGGCTGCCCACCGCGGTCAGCACCGCCGGTGTGGCGGGCAGGCCGAGGCGCCGGAAGCGCCTCACCAAGGGGGCGATCAACAGGCTCAGCATGGCCGCCAGGGCCACCGGGACCAGCACCTCGCGCGCCAGGTACAACAGGCCCAGCACGATGGCGCAGGCCACCAGCGGGCTGGTGCTCAGCCCGTGGCGCAGGCGCTCGGCGGTCGGGTGAGGGTGGGGGTCAACGGGGGGCGTCACGGTGTTCGATCAGATGGGCGATTTTGGTAGATGGGCGGTATCCGAGGGATGGCGGATCATAGCGAGCCACTGTGCGTCAGGTCGGGGGGGGCGAGGGGGCTCTCGCCCGCCTTGCTTGCCAGCCATGCCCGGCTGGAATACCAGCTAGTGCGCCACCCCACTGGGCTGCAGCACGGCCAAGCAAGGACAATGCCCTGCCTGGGTCAGGCTGCTTGCTCAGCCTTGCCCCCGGTTTCTTCGATGATTTTTTCGCAACACCACAAGAGCGCTGACGCATGAGCACACCCATCACCGGCATTTCCTCCATGGCCACCCGCCTGCTTCTGGCCGATCTGGCGGCCGCCTACCAGCAACAGTTCCAGGTGCCGGTGCAGTTCGAATCGCTGGGCGGTGTCGAGGCGGCCAAGAAGGTGCAGCAAGGCGAGGCGGTCGACCTGGTGGTGTTGGCCAGCGATGCCATCGACAAACTGATGGCCGGGGGCTTTCTGCTGCCGGCCAGCCGGCGTGACCTGGTGCGGTCTTCTGTGGCGATCGCCGTGCAGGCGGGGGTGGCTCTGCCCGATGTGAGCAGCGAAGCCGCCCTGCGCGCCAGCGTGCTGGCGGCCCGCAGCATCGGTTACTCCACCGGCCCCAGCGGCACGGCCTTGCTCAAGCTGTTCGAGCGCTGGGGCCTGGGCGACACCCTGAAAGACCGCCTGGTGCAGGCCCGCCCTGGCGTGCCGGTGGGCAGCCTGGTGGCCCAGGGCGAGGTGGCGCTGGGCTTTCAGCAGCTCAGCGAACTCAAAGACCTGCCCGGCATCACCTTGCTGGGCGGCATGCCCCCGGGGCTGGAGATCGTCACCACCTTCACCGGCGCGGTGCGCGCGGGGGCGGCGCAGGCCGCGGCGGCCCAGGCCGTGCTCGACTTCATGAGTGCACTGGCGCAGACCGCGCTCAAAGAGCGCCATGGCATGGAGGCTGCGCAGGCCTGATGCTGAACTCAGTCCAGCACCTGCCCGTCGTGCTCCACATAGGGCTGGTAAGGCCCGGTGCCGCTGTGTGAGGCCACCGCCGCCGGGATGAAGGCGCCTTGCTTCACGTCGAACACGTTCACCTGCCCTTGTTCGATCACGTAGTGCCAGCCGTTCAGCGTCAGGCGCCCGGCCTCGACCTCGCGGCGCACCATGGGGTAGTCCATCAGGCGCTCCAGTTGCAACACCACCGAGCGTTCCTCGGTGCGGCGCAGGGCCTCGGTGCAGGCCTGCACCGGCAACACGGCCTCGTGCAACAACTCCAGCCAGCTGCGCAAGGCCCTGGCCTCCTCCGGAACGCCCTCGTAGGCGGCGCGGATGGCGCCGCAGTGGCTGTGGCCGCAGACGATGATGCGCTCCACCCGCAGCGCCAGCACGGCGTATTCGACCGCCGCCATGGTGCCGTGCAGGCCCCGTGAGCCATCGTAGGGCGGCACCAGGGCCCCCACATTGCGCACGATGAACAACTCACCCGGGCCGGCCCCGGTCAGCAGGTAAGGCACCAGGCGTGAGTCCGAGCAGCCAATGAACAGGGTCTTGGGGTGTTGGCCTTGGGCCACCAGGTCCTGAAAGCGTTGCTGGTGCAGCGGAAAGTAATCGGATTGAAAGTGCCTCAGGCGCAGCAGCAACTCGTCGGCCGGCGGGGCGTCTGTAGCGGTCATGGCGGTGTCTTGGGGGCCAGATTGGGTGATGAGCGGCTTTGACAGGCAAGGCCAGGGTTTCAATTGGCACCGATTCTGGCGCCCATCGGCCCGGTTCCGACCGGGCCCGGGTGGCCGTTTCTTGCCCTGGATCAAGGCCAGGCCGCGTCAGCGGCTGGCCGGGCCGGGCCTCATTCGGGCTTGATGCCGGCCTCGCGGATCACCTGGGCCCATTTGGCAATCTCGGAGCGCTGGTGCGCCGCCAGCTGGGCCGGGCCCGCCACGATGGGTTCCATGCCCAGGTCACGCATGCGGGCCTGCACTTCAGGCAGGCTGAACACGCGCATCGCCTCGGTGGCCAGCCGCACCTGGATGTCGGCCGGCAGGCCGCCCGGGCCGAAGATGGCCAGCCACGAATCGGCCTCGAAGCCCTTCAGCCCTTGTTCGGCCAGCGTCGGGATGTCGGGGGCCGAGGCGCTGCGGCGCAGGCTGGTGATGCCCAGGGCGCGCAGCTTGCCCTCGCGGATCGAGGGCAGGGCCGAGGGCAGGTTGTCGAACATCAGCCCGATGTGCCCCGCCAGCAGGTCGGGCACGGCCATGGCGCGGCCACGGTAGGGCACGTGGTTCAGCTTCACGCCGGCCATGGCGTTGAACATTTCGCCTGCCACATGGGGCGAGGTGCCGATGCCGGGCGTGCCATAGCTCAGCTGGCCGGGCTGGGCCTTGGCCAGGGCCACCAGCTCGGCCACGTTCCGCGCGGGCACCGAAGGATGGGCCACCAGCACATTGGGGGTGGAGGCCACCAGCACGATGGGCGTGAAGTCCTTCACCATGTCAAACGGCAGGTGCGGGTAGAGGGTGCCGTTGATCGAGTGGGTGGCAATGCCGCCCATCATCACCGTGTAGCCATCGGGCTTGGCCTTGGCCACCGTCTCGCCGCCCAGGTTGCCCCCAGCCCCGGTCTTGTTGTCCACCACCAGGGGCTGGCCCAGCGAGAAATGCTCGGCCAGCAGGCGGGCCAGGGTGTCGGGCACGCCGCCCGGCGGAAAGCCCACCACGATGTGCACCGGCCGCTCGGGGTAGTGGGCGGTCTGGGCCAGGGCCGGGTTGAAAGAACTCCCCAGGGCTGCTGCCATGAGGGCCAGCCCGATTTTTTTGAATTTCATGTGTCGATGTCCGGATTGAAAACGCCTGCGGCCCACCGCGCGTCCATGCGCGGTGGCCGGGGCGCAACGATTATCCCGGGGTGATGGGCGGCCTTGACACGATCTCGCAGGCTTTTCTGCGGGGCTGCGTTCACAGCGCCCGCATCAGCCCGGACAAGCGCTGGATCAGCGGTGCAAACAGCTCGGACGAGGTGTTGCCATAGCCCAGCACCAGCCCGTTGTCGCTGGGCCCGGGCGGCAGGGCGAAGCCCGACAGCGCCGAAGGGGCCATGCCGTGTTGGCGCGCCTGCTCGGCCACCCCCTGATCGGGCCAGGCCGACCCGAAGCGCACGCACAGGTGCAGGCCGCATTGGCCACCCTCGATCTGGTGCGGCACGGCCAGGTGCTGCTGCAAGGCCTGGCGCAGTGCGCTCTGGCGGCTGCGGTACAGGCGGCGCATGCGCCCCAGGTGGCGGGCGAATTCACCGCTTTCCATGAACTGCGCCAGCGCCAGCTGGCTGTGGCGCTGGCCGCCGCGAAGCAGCTCGCCCAGCGGCCCCTGCAGGCTTGGCAGCAAGACCTCGGGCAGCACCAGAAAACCCAGGCGCAGCGAGGGGAACAGCGTCTTGCTGAAGGTGCCCACATACAGCACCGGGGCCTGGGGCACCAGGCCCTGCATGGCGCCGATCGACTCGCCGGCGTGGCGGAACTCGCTGTCGTAGTCGTCCTCGATCAGCCAGCAGCCGTGGCGGCGGGCGTCCTCCATCAGCTGCAGACGCCTGGACGCGCTCAGCACGGCGCCGGTCGGGTATTGGTGCGAGGGCGTCACGTAGATCAGGCGGGGCGGGTGCAAGGCCCAGTCTTGCGCCGTGGCGCACAGGCCCTCGCGGTCCACGGGCAGCGGGTGCAGCGTCAGGTCGGCGGCGCGCAAGGCGGCCTTGGCGCCCCGGTAACCCGGGTTCTCCACCCAGGCCCGGTCGCCGGGGTTGCTCAGCAGGCGCGCGCACAGCGACAGGGCCTCCTGGGCGCCTTCGGTGATCACCACCTGATCGGGGCTGCAGCGCACGCCCCGCGCCACGCTGAGGTGGCGCGCCACGGCAGCGCGCAGCGCGGGCTCGCCCAGGGGCTCGCCATAGGCCAGGGCACCGGGGCCGGCCTGGGTGATGGCCCGGTCCAGCGCGCGGCGCCAGGCCGCCAGCGGAAAGTGCGCCAAGGCCGGTACGCCGGGCCGCAACGGCAGGCCGAACTGGGTGCCGGCCCCGGTGGGCAGGATCTGGGTCAGGCGTTGGGCCAGGTGTTGGTTCGGGTGGGGTGTCAGGGCAGGGCTTGCATCTCGCCGCTCCGGCACGTCCGGCAAGTTCGGCAGCGTCGCCGGCTGCCTCGACCTGGTGCTGCCGGGCCGGGCCAGGGTGGCCACCCGGGTGCCCTGCCGGTCGGGCCGCAGGTAGCCCTCCGCGCTGAGCTGTTCGTAGGCCGCGATGACGGTGTTGCGCGACACGCCCAGGCCCTCGGCCAAGGCGCGTGAGCCCGGCAGGCGGCTGCCCGGGGCCAGGCGGCCCGCCAGGATGGCCTCTTGCAGGCGGCGGTGCAACTGGCGTTGCAGCGGCGCGGCATCGGCGCCGCGTTGCAGGGTGGCTTCCAGCAGCACCTGGGGCATCAGCAGGGCGGGGCAGGGCGACGATGAGGGCATGGATCTCCGCAGGGCTGAAACGCAGGCCCTGAATGGGCCAGTCGTGGCTCTGTCAAATCTGTTTGGTGTGGTACTTTTTAAGGTGCCACATCGGGGCTACTGTAACGTACCCGCTGGCGCTCTTCTGGTGCCGGTCGGGCTTTTCAACACGGCAATTTGCCCCTCACAAGGAACCCCGCCATGGCCCTCTGGCCCGCCCCGATCACGCTCCAAGGCAGCACCTGCTCGCTGGAACCCTTGCACCCCGACCACCACGACGAACAGGTGGCTGCCACCCTGGACGGCGAGCTCTGGAAGCTCTGGTACACCGCGGTGCCCAGCCCCGAAGGCATGGCCGCTGAGATCCAGCGCCGGCTCGACCTGCAGGCCAGGGGCTCGATGCTGCCCTTCACCACCCGCGATGCCAGCGGCCGGGTCGCGGGCATGACCAGCTTCATGAACATCGATGCGGTGAATCGCCGCGTCGAGATCGGCTCGACCTGGACCCGGGCCTCGGCCCAGCGCGGGCCGTTCAACACCGAGTGCAAGCTGCTGTTGCTGGGCCATGCCTTCGAGGCACTGGACTGCATCGCGGTCGAGTTCCGCACGCACTTCTTCAACCAGCAAAGCCGGCGCGCCATCGAGCGCCTGGGCGCCAAGCTGGACGGCGTGTTGCGCAGCCACCAGCGCGCCGCCAACGGCACCTTGCGCGACACCTGCGTCTACAGCATCACCCAGGCCGAGTGGCCCACGGTCAAGGCCCATCTGCGCTGGCAACTCGACAAACCCCGGGCCTGAGCAACCCGGGCCTGAGAGAGCCCTGGCCTGCTGACGGCCTCAGCCCCCGGCGTAGCGGCCGGGGCGGTGGCTGATCCACAGAAACACGCCCATCACCACCGCGGCCAGCACCGAGTAGGCCACGCGCTCCAGCGGTACCACCCACAGGGCTGCCAGCAGCACGCTGCAATCGATCAGCAACTGCACCTTGCCGGCGCGCAGGCCATAGCGCTGCTGGGCATGCAGTGCCACGATGGTGGCCCCGCCCAGGCTGGATTTGTGGCGGGCCAGAAACAGGCAGCCCGTGCCCAGCAGCAGCCCGCCCAGCACCGCAGCGAACAGCGGGTGCAGGTAGTCCACCCGCATGACGTGCGGAAACAACTCGGTCAGCAGCGACAGCAGCGCCACCGAGCAGAAGGTCTTGAGCGTGAACTCGCGGCCCATGCGGGTCCAGGCAAACCAATAAAAGGGCAGGTTCACCACGAAGAACAGCTTGCCGAAGGACAGGCCCGTGGCGTAGTGCAGCAAGAAGCTGATGCCGGCCGTGCCCCCGATCAGCAAACCCGCCTGGTTGAACAGCATCAGGGCCATGGCCACGAACAGCGTGCCGGCAAACAAGGCCTGGGCATCTTCGAAAGTGCCGTGGCGCAGGGGCACAGGCAGGGGGGTGGACAGGGCGTCGGGCGCCAGGGTCGAGGTGGACGATGAGGGTGTCATGGCAGTGTCGGGTCGGCAGCTATCGGGTGGACAGTGCACGCAGGGAGGCGCCAGGCCCCTTATGGGGGTCACGGCATCAAGCCGCCTATTGTCGCCGGAATGCGTGAAATACTTAGTAGAAACCCTAGCATTTGCCGTGCCTGAACCGTTCCTCCGTCGGCGGCTTGTGAGGCCCCGGCTTGGTGCATGATGGCCCGCCGTCCTGACCGCCCTCACCATGTCTACCGCCCACCATCCCACCCTGGACCCCGCTCGTCTGGTCGAGCTGGCTCTGGCCAACCCGGTCAATGCCGAGCTGATGCGGCGCCTGCCCGCGCTCGACCTGCCCCAGGGGCACCTCACGGCGGGTTGCCTGTTCCAGGCCGTGTGGAATGCGCGCAGCGGCCGTGCACCGGGCTGGGGCGTGAAGGATTACGACCTGTTCTATTTCGACGACAGCGACCTGTCCTGGGCCGCCGAAGACGCCGTGATCCAGCGCGTGCAGGCCGCGGTGGCCGATCTGGGCGTGGTGGTGGAGGTGCGCAACCAGGCCCGGGTGCACCTGTGGTACCCGCAGCGCTTCGGTCTGGACTATCCGCCCCTGCGCGATTGCCGTGAGGGCATCGGCCGCTACCTGATCGCCTGCACCTGTGTCGGGCTGGACCTGGGCTCGGGCGAGCTGCATGCCCCCGATGGCTTGCAAGACCTGGCCGCCGGGCACCTGCGCATCAACCCGCGCTGGGCGCAGCCCGCGCTGTTCGCCGCCAAGGCCGCCAGCTACCAGGCCCGCTGGCCCTGGCTGACGGTACTGCCCCCGACCTGAGCCGGGGCGGGCGCTTGATCTGGCGCAAATTCGGCGCCGCCTGCTTTCATGGATCCGTCATGCGCGCTGCCCAGACTGGGCTGCATCGGCATGGATCGGTCTGAGCCGGCATCAAGGAACCCCATGGACAAGACATTGGCAGTGGCATCGTTGGGGCAGCAGCGTCTGTTGCTGCCGGTGTGGGTCAAGGCAGCGCTGGCGGCCAACGACCGTTTGAAGTTCTACCTATCCACCCTGCAGGCCGCCAGCCAGCATGCCGATCACCCGCGTGAGCCCGCGCTGGACCTGAGCCGTGAGCTGGCGGCCGCCGGCCTGGGTGGCGAGACCTGGCTGCTGGACCTGCCCGGCGGCGCCAGCCGGGTGGATGGGCAACTGATGCTGCCCGAACTGGAGCGCCTGCGCGACGCCCTGCACGAAGACCTGGGCCTGATGGCCCGCCCGGTGCTGGCCCAGGCCGAACCGGCTGCGGCCGTGTCGCCGGCCCGGGTGCAGCATTGGCTGGACACCCTGGCCGCCTTGCAGGGCGTGCGCCTGGAGGCCCTGCAATTGCGCCGCCTCACCCATGGCCAGCGCCAGGGCGGGCCCGAGGACGACAGCCTGCACCTGCTGGTGATGGACCTGCACAAGGCCATCAATCAGCTGGTGCCCCAGATGGCCAGCGAGCTGATGGCTGGCGCCCATGTCTGGCAGCTGGACGAGGCCGATCGCCCCCTGGTGCAGGCCTTCATGCGCGGCCTGCGCCGCACGGCCCCGCTCAAGTTCGATCACCCCGGTCTGGAGACGGCCGCCACCCGCGATGGCGCCCGCCTGCTGCTGCAAAACGACATCGGCACCAACGATGCCCATGTGCTGGTGATCCAGGTGCAGGAGCTGACCATCACGCTCACCTACTCTGACCTGCATCTGCGCCGCTTTGGCTTCTTTCAGGCCTTGCTGGCGCCGTTGGGCGCCAACTGGTCGGTGGTGGAAAGCCGCACCGAGGCCCAGCTCAACCAGGGGCAGGCCTACACCGTGGGCACCGCCACCTTCGCCTGTGCCGACCTGGCCCATCTGCAGGCCACCCTGGAGGGCCTGGGCGCCCGCATCGTGTTTTTGATCGACTGGAACCGGGCGCGCAAGCGACTGCTGAATTTCGTCAGCAAGCCGGCGGCAGAACAGCTGCTGCGCGCCGCGGCCGAGCAGGAGCTGGGCCACATGGCCTGGCTGCACGCCGGGGGCGAGCGCCTTATTTTTGGTGCCATGCAGACCGTGGGCGAGGGCGCCTTTCGCCTGGGCGACCGGCTTGACGAGGTGCTGGGCCCCGACCAGGCCAGTGCCTTTCTGCTGGACGTGATGCGCCTGGCCACCGAGGCCTTGCTGCATGGCCAAAGCCCCTCGCTGGTGGCCGACGAGGCCCGATTGCTGCTGGCCCGGCAGATGCAGCGCCGCAGCGCCGGCTTTGATCTGCTTGACGAGCACGCCGCCTATTGCCAGGCCCTGGCCCAGGCCGTCAGTGATGCCCTGGACCACGGCCGCGACGGCCTGCAGGCCCAGGCGACCGAACTGGCCGCCCGGGCCAAGACCTGGGAGCGCCAGGCCGACCAACTGGTGATGCAGGCCCGTGAGCAGGCCGAACGCCAGCCCCGCTGGCAGGCGGTGTCGCGTCTGCTGGTGCTCAGCGATGACGTGGCCGATGCGCTCGAAGAGGCCGCCTTCCTCATCAGCCTGATGGCCGACCACCACCAGAAGGGCTGGAACCACGGGGTGCGCCAGGCCTTGTCGGCCCTGGCCCAGGTGGTGCAGCAGGCCACCCAGGACCACGTCAAGGCCTTGGCCATCGCCCGCAACCTGGGCAGTGACAGCGATCGCCAGGACCAGGATGAGTTTCTGACCGCCTCCTGGGCCGTGCTGCATGCCGAGCGCCGGTGCGACGACCTGCTGCGGCAGGCGCGGCGTGTGCTGCTGGCCGAGCTGCAGGATGCCGCCTCGCTGATGCTGGCCAACGACCTGGCTCAGACCCTGGAGCTGGCCTCGGACCGGCTGCTGGCCGCCGGCTACGACCTGCGTGAGCTGGCGTTCAACCAATCCGGGGTGCAGGCATGAGTGCGGGGGACGAGCTGTTCCTCATCGGCTGCCGTGCAGACGATGCAGCTGATTCAGCCGCGCTGGCTGGCGCTGAACGCATCGGTTTCAAGGCCTGGAACCTGGCCCGCATGGCCGCGCTCGGCCTGCCCGTGCCACCGGCCTTTGTGTTGGGCACGGCCTGGTGCGCCGATCCAGAGCGGCGCCGCCGCGCCAGTCAGGCTGCCACCTGGGGGCCGGGTCTGCAGGCCTTGCAAAGCGGGCTGGCCAGCCCGCTGCGATTTGGCGATGCGCGCCGCCCACTGCTGCTGTCGGTGCGCTCCGGCGCGCCGGTGTCCATGCCCGGCATGATGGAGACCCTGCTCAACATCGGTCTGTGCGATGCCACCGTGCCCGGCCTGCTGCGCCAGACCGGGCAGCCCCGCCTGGTGTGGGACGCCTACCGCCGGCTGGTGGCCAGCTATGGCGAGGTGGTGGCCGGCCTGGAGGCGGCCCTGTTCGAGCCCGCCGCCGCCGGCCTGGGCGGTCAGCGCGATGAACGCGAGCTGGATTTTGCCGAGCTGCGTGAGCTGACCCGGCATCACCTGCAGGCCTTTGCCCGCGCGGCTGGCCGCCCTTTTCCGCAAGACCCCCGGCAGCAATTGGCCGAGGCCATTGGCGCCGTGCTGGCCTCGTGGCAGGCCCCCAAGGCGTTTGAGTACCGGCGCCTGCACCAGTTGCCCGACAGCCTGGGCACGGCGGTCACGGTGCAGGCCATGGTGTTCGGCAATGCAGGAGGGCGTTCGGGGGCGGGCGTGGGCTTCACCCGCGACCCCTCGAGTGGTGAGCCCCAGCCGTGGGTGGATTTTCTGTTCGACGCGCAGGGCGAAGACGTGGTCTCGGGCCGGCGCAGCGCCCCCGGCCACGAGGCCCTGGCCAGGGTGCTGCCCGAGTGCTGGGCCCAGTTGGTGCAGGCCACCCACACCCTGGAGCAGCACCTGGGTGACATGCAGGATTTCGAGTTCACCGTGCAGGAAGGCCGCCTCTACCTGCTGCAGACCCGCAGCGGCAAGCGCTCGGCCTACGCCACGGCCCGCATCGCGCTCGACATGCTCGATGAGGGCTTGATCACGGCCGACGAGGCGCTGCGGCGCACCACCGGGCTGGGCCCCGAGCAGTTGAGCCAGCGCCGGGTGCTGGCCGCCGATGGCCAGGCCCTGACGCCCGCGGCGGTGGCCGCCAGCGCCAGCCCGGGGGTGGTCAGCGGTGCGCTGGCCCTGGACGACGCCGCAGCCCGCAGCCTGGTGGCGCAGGGCCGGCCCGTGGTGCTGGTGCGCCGCGATGCCGAAACCAGTGACATCGCCACCCTGGAGCTGGCGCTGGGCTTGCTGACCCAGCGCGGTGCCCGCACCTCGCACGCCGCGGTGGTGGCGCGGCAGATGGGCAAGGTGTGCCTGGTGGGCTGTGAGGCGCTGCAGATCGACCTGGGCGCGCGCCGCATCGAACTGGGCCCGGTCACCCTGCACGAAGGCGACACCGTGTCGCTGGATGGCCATCTGGGCCAGGTCTACGCGGGGGCGGTGCAGACCCGCGATGAACTGCCCAAAGCCCTGCTGCAGCGGCTGGACAGGTTGCGGGGGGCTGGCAATCCGGGCGCAGGCGGCTAGTATTCGGGCAGAGCCAGGACGCAGTCGCCTGCTGTCCGCCACCCGTTGCCCAACCTCCACCATGACCCTGAGCCCCCCTCGACTTCCGCGTGCCTGCTGGGCTTTCTTTCTTGCGCTGCCCTGGCTGCTGCTGGCAGGCTGCTCCAGTGCTCCGCCGCGCCAGCCTGCCGACCCACTGTCTACCGTGGCCGTGCCGGCCGCCTTGTCCGAAGAGCAGAGCCAGGCTGTCACCGTCTATGCGCTGGGCCTGGTCGGCACACCGTACCGCTATGGCGGCAACACGCCTGATTCGGGTTTTGACTGCAGCGGCCTGATCCGCCATGTCTACGGCCTGCAGGCGGGCCTGCCGGCACCGCGCACGGTGGCGCAGCTGCAGGGCTGGGGTCATGCGGTGCCCATCGAGGCCTTGCGCACCGGCGACCTGGTGCTGTTCTCGAAGGGCGGGGCGCCGTCGCATGCGGGCATCTATGTGGGCGAGGGGCGCTTTGTGCATGCCCCGTCCACTGGTGGCCAGGTGCGGCTGGACCGCCTCAAGTCGGGCTACTGGGCGCAGCAGCAGGTGGCGATCCGCCGGCCTTGAGCCGGGGCCGGCGCGTCAGGGCCTCAGGGCCTCAGATTGACGCCGACCAGCGGTCGTTCCAGTCGCGGTTGGCTTCGATCTGGCGGCGATCGCGTTTGGTGGGGCGGCCCTCCTGCAGGCTGGCGGCCGGCTCGGGGGCCAGGCGCCGCTGCTCCTGGGCCCGTTCACGCGTGGCGATGCTTTCGGGGGTTTCCTGGTACAGCTGCTGGGCCACCGGGGCGGGGCCGCGCTGGGCACTCAGGCCCATCACCACCACCGTGCGGTGGATGGGGCCCTGGCGCAGGTCCACCGTGTCGCCGCAGCGCAGCTCGCGCGAGGGTTTGGCGTTGGCGCCATTCACCGAGACTCGGCCTTTGCCGATCTCTTCCACCGCGAGGCTGCGGGTCTTGTAGAAGCGGGCGGACCAAAGCCATTTGTCCAGCCGCAGGGAGGCAAGTTCGCTCATGGCGTGATTTTGCCTTGATCCGGCCCCCCCCTGGGTGCACCGGGCTGCGCCAGCGGCAGCCGCACGCAGGCGTCCAGCCCGGCCACGCGCTCGCCGGGCCCTCCCACCTCGCCGTCCTGGCGATTGAGCAGGGCAATGCGACCGCCCAGGGCACGCACGATTTCATGGCAGATGGTCAGGCCCAGGCCCGAGCCCCCGGGCACATCGCCGGTCCAGAAGGGCTGAAACAGGCGCTCGCGCTGGGCGCTGCTGATGCCTGGGCCCTGGTCGCTGACAGTCAGCGTCGCCTGGCCTTCGTCGACCCGCAGGGTGATCTGCAGGCGGGCGCCGTCCGGGCTGTGGCGGATGGCGTTGTGCAGCAGGTTGCGCACCAGCTCGCGCAGCATCCAGTCGTGGGCCAGCACGCACAGCGGCTCGTCTTGCAGCTCAAAGTCGAGGTTGCGCTCGGCCACCAGGGGGGACAGGTCCAGCGCCACCTCGCGCACCACGTGTGACAGGTCCAGGGCCTGGGTGTCGGTCTGCTGGCGCAACTGCTCCACCTTGGCCAGGGCCAGCATCTGGTTGGCCAACTGGGTGGCCCGTTCCACGGTGGCGTTGATTTCGACCAGGGCGGTCTGGGCATCGACATCGCCGCGCAGGGCCGATTGCACCTGGACCTTGAGCACCGCCAGCGGCGTGCGCAACTGGTGCGAGGTGTCGCGCACAAAGCGCTTCTGGTGGTCCAGCAGGTTCTGCAGCCGCCCCATGAGCTGGTTGGTGGCGTCGATCAGCGGCAGCAGCTCGCGCGGGGCGTCGGGGGCCCGGATGCGCGTCAGCTCGCCTTCGGGGCGCTGCTGCAGCTCGGCACTGATGCGGCGCACCGGCCGGGTGGCGCGCTGCACCACGGCAATGACGATCACGATGACCCCGGCCACCAGCAGGCCCTGGCGCAGCAGCGAGGCGATCATGATGTCGCCCACCAGGGTCTGGCGCAGGCCCAGGGTCTCGGCCACCTGCACCATGGCCATGCCGCGCCCATGCTCGCTGACCACCGGTTGCAGCAGCACCGCCACGCGCACCGGGTCTCCTCGGTAAAAGTCGTCGTAGAAATCAACCAGCGCCGAGTAGGGGCTGGGCGGCAGGCCTTTGCCGGGCCAGGGGGGCAGGGCCTCGAAGCCACCCACCCAGTCGCCGTTCATGTCTGACACCCGATAAAACATGCGGCTGCGCAGGTCGGTTTCGAAGGCCTCCAGTGCGGCGTGCGGCACGCTCACCTGCAGCTTGGCCTGGGCGTCGTAGCCTTCGACCGTGAGCAGCTCGCCGATCGATTTGGCCGAGGCCAGCAGGGTGCGGTCGTAGGCGGTCTGCACCGCCTGCCGGGTGTCGATGTAGAGGGTGAGGCTGTTGATCAGCACATACACCCCGATGGGCAGCAGCAGGCCCAACAGCAGGTAGCGGCGCAGCGACAGGCGGGTGGGGCGCGGGCCGGGGTGTGCCGGGCTCATGGTGCGGCCTTCAGCAGGTAGCCCAGGCCGCGCAGCGTCATCAGGTTGACCTGGGCCTGGCTGAGCTTTTTGCGCAGCCGGTACACCACCACCTCGATGGCTTCGATCTGCACCGAGTCGTCGCCCGGAAACACCAGGGCGAACAGGCGCTCTTTGCTGACGGCGTGGCCGGGCCGGCTCATCAAGGCCTGCAGCAGGGTCTGTTCACGCGGGGTCAGGTCCAGCACCTCGTCGCCGAGGTAGAAGGCGCCGTTTTCTTTGTCGAACTCCAGGTCGCCCAGGCGCTGGCGGCTGGGGGGCGCGCTTTGGTCGACCGGCTGCAGGCGGCGGTACAGGGCGCGCAGCCGGGCTTCCAGTTCGTCCAGGTCGAAGGGCTTGGCCAGGTAGTCGTCGGCCCCGCTGTTGAGGCCGATCACGCGGTCGCCCACGGTGCCGCGCGCGGTCAGGATCAGCACCGGGGTGCGCAGCCCGGCGCGGCGGGCGCGTTCCAGCACATGCAGGCCGTCGAGCCCGGGCAGGCTCAGGTCCAGCACCACCACATCGGGCTGGCGTTGCAGCCACAGGTCCAGCGCGGCCGCCCCGTCGGCACAGATGCTGACCTCGATGCCATGCCTTGACAAGGCACGTTGCAGCGCGGTCTGCATGGAGCGGTCATCTTCGATCAGCAGGAGTTGCATGCGGGCACCGGTTGGCAGCAGGCCAGGTCTTTCTGGTCCGGGGCACGATCATAAACAGAGGGCGGCGGGCTCTTGGACAGCCGATTGACAGCTGCGATTTCTACGATCGCGCGGCAGTCCTCCAAGACGCATAGCCCCATAGGAGACATTTGAAATGAACAAAACAACCCTGGCCCTGGCGGCCGCAGCCCTGTTGGCCACCACGGGCGCCAGCGCCCAATCGGTCGAGATCTTCGGCCTGATCGATTCCGGTTACCTGCGCGTGAACAGCGACGGCAACGGCTCCCTCAGCAAAGCCAACAGCGACGGCAACCTGTCCAGCCGCCTGGGCTTTCGCGGCTCGGAAGACCTGGGCGCCGGCCTGAAGGCCAGCTTCTGGCTGGAAGCCGCCCTCAACCCCACCGATGGCAGTGCCGGCACCACCAGCACCACCAACCAGCCCGGTGGCTCGGCCGGCGGCGGCGGTCTGGCCTTTGGCCGTCGCTCCACCGTCAGCCTCAGCAACCAGCTGGGCGAACTGCGCGTGGGCCGCGACTACACACCGGGCTTCTGGAACCTCTCCGCCTTCAGCCCCTTCGGCACCAACGGCATCGGCTCCACCGGCTTTCTGTTCTACCCGGTGCCCAGCGCGGCGCGCATCACCCATGTGCGGGCCTCCAACTCGGTGGGTTACTTCCTGCCCAAGCTGGGTGGCTTCTATGGCCAAGCCATGGTGGCCTCCGGCAACAACCCGTCCACCGCGGGCGTCAAGAGCGACGACGGCAACGTGACCGGCTTGCGCCTGGGCTACGAAGCCGGGCCTTTCAACATCGCCCTGGCCACCAACCGCACTCAGAACGTGTCGATTGGCAACTACAAGCAGAACAACCTGGGTGCCAGCTACGACTTCGGTCCGGTCAAGGCCATGGCGCTGTGGGGTGAGAACGTCACCGCCACCACCAAGACCAGCACCAAGTTGATCGGTGCCCATGTGCCCGTGGGCGCGGGCCAGATCCGCGTGGCCTACTCGACCTTGAGCGCCAAGGGCGTGGCCAACGATGCCAACCACCTGGCCCTGGGCTATGTGCACAACCTGTCCAAGCGCACCGCGGTGTACGGCCACTACGCCCGCATCAGCAACAAGAACAATGGCACGGCCTTTGATCTGGGCCAGGGCGTGACGCGTGCCGGTGGCAGCAGCACCGGCTACGAGTTCGGTATCCGACACACCTTCTGATCGACTTCCCCCCGGCATGGGCCGGGGCACGGTTTCCCTTTTGGAGCGGGCACAATGGTCGCGGGCGAGTTGCCGGGATCGTCGGCCCGTCCATGACAGAGCGGGAAACCTCATGATGCGTCGAAGCCATTTCATCCGATCGTTGCCGGGCATGGCCCTGGGCGGCAGCATGGCTGCGGGCGCAGTCCCGGCGCTCGGAGGCCTGCGCATCATGGTGCCAGCCAACCCTGGCGGCGGCTGGGACACCACCGCCCGGGCCTTCGGCAAAGCGCTGCTCGACAGCGGCGGCGCCACCTCTGTCCACTACGACAACAAGGGCGGCGCGGCCGGTGCCATCGGGCTGGCCCAGTTCATCCACACCCGCAAAGCCGACCCGCGGGCACTGCTGATGATGGGCTCGGTCATGCTGGGCGGCATCATCACGACCAAGCCCCCGGTGTCCTTGTCGCAGGCCACGCCGCTCGCCCGCCTGGCCACCGAGTACAACGTGTTCGTGCTGCCAGCGAACTCGCCATTCAAATCGATGGCAGAACTGCTGGCGCAGCTGCAGAAGGACCCGGCCAGCGTGAAGTGGGGCGGCGGCTCGCGCGGCTCGACCGAGCACATTGCCGCGGCCTTGATCGCCCGGGCGGTGGGCGTCGATCCGAACCGCCTTCAGTTTTTGCCTTTCCGCGGCGGGGGCGAGGCCACGGCCGCGGTGCTGGGCGGCAATGTCACGGTGGGGGGCAGCGGTTACAGCGAGTTTGCCGAGTCCATCCAGAGCGGGCGCATGCGCGCCATTGCTGTCACCTCACCCCAGCGCCTCAAGGGGCTGGAGGTACCCACCCTCAAGGAGCTGGGCCTGCCGATTGAGATCGGCAACTGGCGCGGTCTGTACGGCGCCCCCGACATCTCGCCGGCCCAGCGCCAGGGCCTGATCGAGCAGATCGTGGCCGCTGCACGCCATCGCAGCTGGCAGGAGATGCTGGACAGGCATGCCTGGACGCCGGCCTTGCTCACGGGGGATGCCTTCAGCCAGTTTGTGGACGACGAGTTCAGCAGCCTGAGGCTCACCCTGATCAAGTCCGGCCTGCTGTGAGCTGCGCCGGCATGGGTTGACCCGCCGCATCCCTGCGACTTGCCGCGCTACCATCGCGCCATGCCAGCGCCATCCCATTCCGAGCCCGCCGAGGCCGCCGAGGCCACCATGGACCCCGTGCCTGTTCCGCCATCCCCCGATGCCTTGCCGCTGGACGGTGACAGCATCCTGGCCCTGGCGGCGCAGTCGATGTTTCACCTGTTTTCGAGCATCAGCCAGGGCATGTTCCTGGTGGACCGCAGCGGGTGCATCGTGTGGGTCAACGAGGGGTATCGGCGCTTTTTGCCAGCCCTGGGTTTTTCGTCGATCGACCAGTTTCTGGGCCACCGTGTCGAGGATGTGATCCACAACACCCAGATGCGCCGCGTGCTGGAGACTGGCGAGCCGATCCTGATCGACCTGCTGACCAACAAGGCCGGCACCTTTGTGGTCAGCCGACTGCCGCTGCGCGACGACGTGGGTGGTGTGATCGGGGCCATCGGCATCGTGCTGTTCGACCACCCCGAGACCACGCTCAAGCCCCTGATCAGCAAGTTTGCCCGTCTGCAGCAAGATCTGGACGACGCCCGCCGCGAGCTGGCCGTGCAGCGCAAACGCCAGCTCAGCGCCCCCGATGGCGAACGCCGCGCCAAGTACACCTTTGCCAGCTTTGTCGGCACCAGTGCCGCGGCGGTGGAGGTCAAGCGCCAGGCACGCCGTGCCGCGCAGTCGGCCAGCCCGGTGCTGCTGCTGGGCGAGACCGGCACCGGCAAAGAGCTGCTGGCCCACGCCGTGCATGCGGCCTCGTCGCGGGCGAGCGGGCCTTTTGTCAGCGTCAACATCGCCGCCGTGCCCGACACGCTGTTGGAGGCCGAGTTCTTCGGCGTGGCCCCCGGCGCCTACACCGGCGCCGACCGCAAGGGGCGCGACGGCAAGTTTCGGCTGGCCGACGGCGGCACCTTGTTCCTCGACGAGATCGGCGACATGCCCCTGAACCTGCAGGCCAAGCTGCTGCGCGCCCTGCAGGAGGGCGAGATCGAGCCCCTGGGCTCGAACCGCCTGCTGCCCTTTGACGCCCGGGTGATCGCCGCCACCTCGCGCGACCTGCTGGCCCTGGTGCGCGAAGGCCGCTTTCGCGAAGACCTGTACTACCGCATCGGCGTGTTGCCCATCCGCGTGCCCCCGCTGCGCGAGCGCGCCAGCGACATCGTGGCCCTGGTCGAGGTGCTGGGCGAAGACATGGCGCTGCGCAACGGCAGCCCCCCGCCCGAGCTCACCCCCCAGGCCCTGGCCCTGCTGCAGGCCCAGCCCTGGCGCGGCAACATCCGTGAGCTGCGCAACGTGCTGGAGCAGGCGGCCCTGCGCAGCGAGGGCGGCCCGCTGGAGCTGGAGTTGCTCAACCGTGTGCTGCAGGACTCGGGCCTGACCCCGGTGCGCCCGGCGCTGGCCAGTTGCTCCCAGACCCCGGCACCGGCGGCTGGCATGCCGTCCCTGGGAGGCACCTCGTCGACGGCTGTGCATCAGAGTCAGCGGCCTGCCAGCCTGCGCCCCCTGGCCGAGCAGGTTGCCGAGTTGGAGCAGCAGGCCATCGCGCAAGCCATGCAACATACGGGTGGCAACAAGGTGGCTGCTGCCAGGCTGCTGGGCATCTCGCGCGCCAAGCTCTACGAACGCCTGGGCGAGTCGCGCTGAGCGCTGTGCGCGGAAAAAGACCTGAGCCAGGTCCTAACGACGTCCCTTGTGGCTGGCGCGGCCCTGCTGCTGCCAGTACGTGAACTCGTCTTCGTGCACCTCCAGGTCCAGCTCCATCACCCGGGCTTGCAGGCGTTCCTGGGCATCGGCCACACCCTGGTTGTAGATCGTTGGCCCGATCTCGGTCAGAAAAAAGCCCAGCAGCGCCCCGGCGGCGATATTGCCGATGGGCTCGTCCATGTTCTCCCTGAAATAGCGCTCAATCGAGGCGATGGCGAGGGTGCGGGCTTCTTTGCTGATGTCGATGGGCATGGGGGTGTCTGTGTCGGGTGGGCTGTCGGGCAGACCGCCATTCGGTAGTAGCGGTTCTTCGCTTCAATCAGCGTGTTGGTGTCCAGCAGATAGGTCATGCGTCGAGTTGTTCAGCCAATTCACGGATCTTGGCGGGCTGAACCCCCAGCAACTTGCCCGCCTCACGAAGCAACAGTCGACCGCTGAGCGTCTCGGCGATCACCGCGCGGGCAAACAGGGGGCTGATCTTGGCCACGGCATTTCGGTAGAAATTGCCACCCCCCTTTTCTGCTGCGCGAAAGGCCTCCAGCTCGGCACGGTAGAAGGCCCCATAGCTCTCTGGCGCGATCAGACCCAGATCCATGGCACGCCGAAGGATGACCAGGCGGCTGACATGAAAACGACGTGCCAACTCAGCGACACGGGTGCTCAGGTCTTCTGAGGCCAAGGGCCAAAGCTTGGCAAACAGCTCGGAGGGAGCCAGAAACTCGCCGGCCACTGCGTTGCAGAACACTTCTTCGCGACGGGTGTTGCCGGGTGCGGTGTCAGAGACTCCGCTGCTGCCCAGCCAGACATGGGTCAATTCGTGCAGCAGGGTGAACAAGCGCGCCGAGGAGGCATCGCCGCTGTTGATGAAGACCACAGGGGCCAGCGGATGGCTGACGGCAAAGCCCCGAAACTCGGCGACATCCAGCTTGCGGCGGGTGTTGTTGCCAACGATGCCACTGCGCATGACCAAGATGCCGGCATCCTCTGCCGCTTTGATCAGAAGGCGGTGATAGGGCTCCCAGTGGCCGACCTGGGGTTCTGGTGCCAGTTTGAGGGTCGAGCGGATGTCTTGCGCAACCTGTATCACGTTCGACTGGGTGCTGAAACGCCCTACAAACGGCAGCTGCGCAGCCCCTTGCTCTTGCAGGAACTCCACGTACCAGGCTTGCCGCTGCAAGGCTCGACGAACCGTCTCCATGAGGTTGACGCTGGGCTTGCCAACCAGCGTGCCACCCAGGGTGCGCAGGTCGGGCAGCAGCGGCTCATCGATCGGGGCCTGCCTCAGGAACAGGTAACCGAAGGGGGTATGCAAGCTGCTGGCAATCTGCTGCGCCTGTTTGAAGGTCGGTTGCCACTCCCCATCTTCCCAGCGCTGAAACTGTTCGGGCGCGACGCCAGCGGTCTGGGCCGCCGCGCTGACATCCAGGCCGACGCGATCACGCGCCCAGCGGAGCATCGCCGGGTTGATCAGAGCGTGTGGATGGGCCATCCAAAGATTCTAAGCAGCCAGACATCACGCCGCAGCCCTTGCAAAGCCTTGCGGCCTGCCGGCCATCGGAGGCTGCCGCCTGCATGCCCTCATTCGGGCAGATGGCAAACCGCCTCGATGTTGTTGCCCTCGGGGTCGATCACAAAGGCGCCGTAGTAGTGGGGGTGGTAGTCGGGGCGCAGGCCCGGCGCGCCGTTGTCTCGCCCGCCCGCGGCCAGCGCGGCCTGGTAGAAGGCGTCGACCTGGGCGCGGTTGGCCGCGCGCCAGGCCAGGTGGCAGCCCGTGGTGGCCGGCGCGCCACCATAGGGCGAGGGGCCATCGATGAACCACACATCGGTCTTTTTGCCCTCGGGCTCGGTGGCATCGGGGTAGGCAAAGCCCAGAATGTTCATGCCAAAGTTGCCCTCAAAACTCAGGCTGTAGCCCAAGGGGGCGAGGGCGGCGCTGTAAAACGCCTTGGCACGCGCGATATCGGTCACGCGGAAGGTCATGTGGTCGATCATGGGGGCTCCTTGACTGTTGTTTGTTCACATTGAACTGTATAAATGTACAGTTCAATGTGGAGAGTGTGCAAGGGCCAAGATCAGGAATTGGGGGGCAGCAGCAGAGCTGCAAGCCGCCGTTTGCTGACCGCCCTCAGAGGCCGCACCAAAGCCTCTCAAAGCCCCTCAAAGCGCATTCACCAGCGGCAGCAGATCTGCCAGGTGCTGCCGCCCCAGCGGCGTGAGCTGCAAGGCCCGCTCGCCGGGGTGGCGGCGCAGCCAGCCCTTGTCGAGGCATTGCGCCAGCAAGGCCTTGGGCAGCAGGCCGGCCAGGTGGTCGCGCCGCTCTGACCAATCCAGGCAGCGGAAGGCCAGGCGCGGGCGGCTGGTGGCCTGGGCCTGAGCCAAGCCCGCAAGCTCAAAGCCAAGCGCCCCCAGCCCATCCTGCCCCGGGGTCGTGAGGTGGTAGGCATCGCCCACCGGCGCCAGCCATTGCCTGACCAACAGCTCAGAAAACAGCGCCACCCCCAGCTGCCCCGCCAGGTGCCCGTAGCAGCAGCGGGCAAAGCGCAGGCGCTGGCGCGCGGGATTGGCCCAGGTGGCCTGGTGGGTGTGGCGCTCGGCGATCAGGGCCATGGCCTCCAGGGCGTGGGCCACCTCGTCGTCTTTCAGGCGAAAGTAACGGTGCCGCCCGCGCTGCTCGCACACGATCAGATCGGCCTGCAGCAGCTTGCCCAGGTGCCCGCTGGCGGTGGCGGGCGAAACCGACGCCGCCCGGGCCAACTCGCCCGCGCTGGCGTAATCACCCGCCAGCAAATAGCACAGCATGCGCGCCCGGGTGGCGTCCGCAATGATGGCGGCCACACTGGCCAGGCGAGGCTCAAACGGCGTTGCGTTCATAGGGTGGGGCAGGGGCTGGGCGGGTGCAGCAGACAAGCATTGGCGTCTGCCGGGGCCTCGCTGCGCTGGCTCAAAGTGTAGTCTCGCAGCACCTGCGCCACCCGGATGCGGTAGTCGGCAAACACCGCAGCGCGCCCCTTGGCCTGCCCCGCCCGGTGCTGGCCGTGCTGGCGCCAGGCCTGCACGGCCGCCTCGTCGCGCCAGAAGCTCAGCGACAGATACTCGCCCGGGTCGGAAAGGCTTTGGTACCGCGCCACCGACACAAAGCCATCGATGCGCTCAAGCTGCTCGCGCAGCGCCGCCGCGATCTCGAAGTAGCGCGCCGCTTGCCCCGCCTGCGGCCGGACCTCAAAGATCACGGCGATCATGCCGCCCCCTCCAACCACCCCGTGGGCGCCCGCAGGTAGCTGCTGTCGACCACCTCGGGGAAGGTACGCTCCTCCTTCAAGATGAAGCGCTCGCGCTGCGCAAACGCAAAATTGGCCACGGCCTCAGCGTCTTCACGCAAGCGCTGCCGATAGGCCTCGTAGGCCGCCAGGCTGCTGAACGAGACCAGCCCCCAGGCCTCGACATTGCTGCCCTCATGCGGCAAAAAGTAGCCCAGCAAATGCCCGCCCAAGCGCGGAATGATGCGTGCCCAGTTATCGGCATAGGCCTTGAACAGGTCTTTTTTGAAAGGGTCGATCTCGTAACGGATGAAGCACGTGAGGGTCATGTGAAAACGCCTGGGTTGGGTGGTGAAGACCAGGAGTTTGGGTGGGGGAGGGGGGCGGATGGTTTGGTGGGTGGCGAAGTGTTGGAGGGGGGCGACTACCGAGGAAGCCTCGGCGGTTCAGATCGCGGGGGGCCGCGACAGGGTCAGTGGCTGCGCCCAACCCCAACACAGTCAAGGTCCGTGCGGGCGCAGCCAATTCGCTCAGCGAAGACGCGCCTTCAACTCTTCGCTGGCTTGATGCAGGGCGGCACGGGTGGCCGGCACGTCGGCCAGCACGTTGAGCAAGCCGAAATCGTGAATCATGCCGTTGTAGCGGGTGGCCACCACACTGACGCCGGCAGCATCGAGCTTGCGTGCGTAAGCTTCGCCCTCATCACGCAGGACATCTTTTTCGGCCGTCTGGATCAGAGTCGGCGGAAGGCCTTTGAGCTGCTCTGGCGCGGCCAGCAGCGGCGAAGCATAGATTTCCTGGCGCTGCTTAGGGTCGGTCGTGTAGGCATCCCAGAACCACTTCATCATCCCCTTGGTCAGAAAGTGGCCGTTGGCGAATTCGTCGTAAGACGCGTTCTCGAAATTGGCATGGGTGACCGGCCAGAACAGCACCTGCGAACGCAGCGTGGGCGCCCCTTTGGCCTTCGCCATGAGCGCCACGACCGTCGCCATGTTGCCGCCTACGCTGTTGCCAACAATGGCCAGCCGATTTCCATCCACGTTGATCTGTGCTCCGTTGTCGGCCACCCATTGGGTGGCGGCGTAGATTTCATTGATGGCTACCGGATAGCGAGCCTCGGGCGAGGGGGTGTAGTTCACGAAGACTCCCACTGCACCGGAGTCGGCCACCAGATCGCGAACGAAGCGCTCGTGTGTCGGGAAGTCGCCGAGGATCCAGCCTCCGCCGTGCACGAAGACGAACGCAGGCAGCACGCCCTTGGCGCCTGCTGGGCGGACGATGTTCAGCACCACCGGCTTGCCGTCGACGGCAATCGTCTTCTCGCTGACCTCGGCGGCCGGCAGCTTCGCTCCTTTTTGGGCGCCCACAAGCACCTGTCTGGCATCAGCGGGCGACAGCGTCTCCAGAGGCTGGCCACCGCCTTTTGCCAAGGCTTCGAGGAAGGCCTGGGTGTTGTGTTCGACACCGGGACTCCCTGCTGCCAAGGACAGCGTGGACGCCAATGCCAGAGCGGACGCGGCAACGATCTTGTGTGCGAATTTCATAGGACTCTTCCTTGAGTAAACGGCTTGAAAATTGAGTGGTCAGAGTTGCCAAACGGCAGGAGCAACTTTATGGCTTGGGCCTGTACTTAAGGTGATGTAAAGTACTGACAAATTGATTTGGAGTACATTTCTGATGGACGAATGCACTGACCGCCTGGGTTCCTTGCTGAACCATTTCCCGGTGCGAACGCGCATGTTCCATTCGGGCGCTTTGTGTGGCATCACTGAGTTCCCAACCCAGCAGGGAGGAGGTCAGATGCATCTCATCCGCAGCGGCGAGTTGGAGGTGATCTACCCCGGGCGTGCGCCGCAGCGGGTCAGTGTTCCCAGTCTGCTGCTTTATCCCCGCCGGACCTCAAGGCGCTTTGTCACCGATGCCCAGTGCGGAGCGGTCTTGGTCTGTGCAGAACTCCAATTCGACGGCGGAGACTCCAATCCTGTGTCGAGTGCGTTGCCTGACGTCATTTGCATCGCGCTGGCCGACATCGACGGCGCCGACCAAGTTCTGACCCTGCTGTTCGACGAGGCGTTCGGCCACAACTGCGGTCGGCAGGTGCTGATCGACAGTCTGTTCGAAGTCGTGTTGATCCAGGTGTTGCGACACCTGATGGAGACCGGGCAGGTCAACGGAGGCTTGATGGCTGGTTTGTCCCATCCCCGCCTTCGCAAGGCACTGGTGGCGATGCACGAGCGTCCGGGGCATGAATGGTCGTTGGAAGCGCTCGCTGGCATCTCGGTGATGTCGCGTACCGCGTTTGCCGACAGTTTTCGCAAAACCGTCGGCTGTACGCCCGGCGCGTATCTGCAGGCATGGCGCATCAGGCTGGCACAGCAGGCATTGCGCCAGGGCCGGCAGATGAAGGCCATCGCCATCGATGTCGGTTACGGCAGCGAAGCCGCGCTCTCGCGTGCGTTCAAGGCCCAATGTGGGCTGACATCGCGAGAGTGGCGAAACGCTGCGCTTTCGGACAGCGGCGACGCTCGCTGACACGGGCTTGGCGGATCAACTCGCCAGCAATGGCACCTCGACGGGGGTGTCACAACACATCACCCGACCTCCTCAAGACCCGCTGCGCTTCACCTTGCCGCCATCACCGAAGCCATGCAGGCTGCCCGAAGCACCGAAAATCGCAGGGCCTTCCAAACAGACCCAGAGGCTGTCAGCGAGAGCTCCTGAGCAAGATCCCTTCAACCGACACCTTGAAGTTCTCCATCACCTCGTCGATTGGCTGGCCCATCTGGGCATGGACGATGGCACCGTCGACCACCAAAGCCAGCAAGCGCCCCAAAGACACGGCATCGCCATCAAAGACCTTGTCCAACACAGAGGACATGTCCTGCTTGTGTTGACGCACCGTCTCCAAAATTTTCGCGTCTGACGATCCCAACTCAGCAGCCGCATTCAGAAACGCGCACCCCCTGAAGTCGGGGCTGCTGAACCAATCCCTCAACGTGCTCACGAGGGCGTCCAAGGGCAACAAACCTGCACCTCTGGCCTGCTCCAGGCTTGTTTGAAACCAGGAGATCCACTTCTCGTGACGGAAGTCGAGGTAGGCCCGAATCAAATCGTCTTTGCTCGCGTACTGGCGATAGAAGGTGAGCTTACTGACCGGCGCCTGTTCGATGATCTTGTCGATACCCGTTGCCCGTATGCCCTCCTTGTAGAAGAGCGCGTGGGCCGCGACCAGGATGCGCTCGCGCGAAGGCAGCAGGTCTGGAGATTCTTTTTCAGATTTCATACTCGGATTGTAGACAGGTCGTACTACATTGATTAACATTGCCCATGTAGACAGATTGTTCTACATACCAATTGGAGGTCTCACCATGGAAACTCGTCCCCCACTGCCCCCGTTCACACGCGAAACGGCCATTCAGAAGGTCCGTTTGGCTGAAGACGGCTGGAACTCGCGCGACGCCGCCAAGGTCGCAACGGCATACACCCTGGATACCAAGTGGCGCAACCGCGCCGAGTTCGCCAACAACCGGGCCGAGGCCCAAGCGTTCCTTGAGCGCAAGTGGAACAAGGAGCTCGATTACAGACTCATCAAGGAGCTGTGGGCGTTCGACGGCAATCGCATCGCCGTTCGATATGCCTACGAGTGGCATGACGATGCAGGGAACTGGTATCGGTCGTACGGCAACGAGAACTGGGAATTCGAAGCTGACGGGCTCATGCGCCGTCGCTACGCCTGCGTCAATGACATGCCCATCAAGGAGTCGGACCGGAAGTTCCATTGGCCGCTGGGCCGTCGTCCCGACGATCATCCCGGCCTCAGTGAGCTGGGCCTGTGAGCTGACTCGTTCATCTGAGAAGGGGCCGGTGGGGACTTTCTGAGCGCGTCAGCTTCCGACGCCTATCCTCCGGCAAAGCCGACATGTCGCTGCTGTCGACCACCTCGGGATAGGTGCGCCGCCCCTTCAAGGTGAAGCGCTCGCGCTGCGCAAACGCAAAATTGACCACGGCCTCAGCGTCTTCACGCAGCCGCTGCCGATAGGCCTCATAGGCTGCCAGGCTGTTGAATGAGACCAGCCCCCAGGCCTCGACATTGCTGCCCTCATGCGGCAAAAAATAGCCCAGCAAATGCCCGCCCAGACGCGGAATGATGCGTGCCCAGTTGTCGGCATAGGCCTTGAACAGGTCTTTTTTTAAAGGGTCGATCTCGCAACGGATGAAGCAGGTGAGGGTGATGTGCAAACGCCTGGGTGGGTTGGTGATGACCAGGAGTTTGGGTGGGGGAGGGGGGATGGTTTGGTGGGGGCGAAATGTTGGAAAGAGGTGTTAACTTATACCACCCGGTCGCTTCAAAAACCGGGGTGCTTCAGTTCTGTTTGCACGCATTCAACGAACGAGGCTCTGCATGTCAAAACCGAAACGCCATCCAAACAAGCCAGCCCCAGCCAGGCAGCGCCGCGTCAGCCGGCATCCTCATTCGGCAGACCAGCCGCATGAGTCCCCACGGCGGGTGGCCATGCCCCACATCCTCGCCATCGCCGACGCCCTCTACCCCGTGCGCGAGGCCGTGCAGGCCTATGCCGCGCTGGCGCATTTGTTGATGAACCAGCCCCATGACCACAACGACACGCCCGAGGCGGCTGAGCTGGGGCGTTTGCTGGGCTTGATGAATGAGGGCTTGGCGCAGCGGGTGGCGCTGGCCTGTGCGCAGGCCGAGGCGGTTCAGGGGGGCTTGGGCTGAGTGACCCCCCTTGGGCGGAGCATCAGACCGCGTCTTGTCGACCCAGCATCAGGTCCAGGTTCTGCACGGCGGCGCCTGAGGCGCCTTTGCCCAGGTTGTCGAACACGGCGGCCAGCAGCACCTGGTCGGGGGCACCTTGGCCCAGCACGGCCAGGCGCAGCTGGTTGCTGCCGTTGAGGGCTTCGGGGTCCAGGCTCTGCAGGGCTTGGGCTTGTTCAAGGCTTAGCACCTCGATGTGGCGGTGGTTGGCGTAGTGGCGGGCCAGGGCCTGGTGCAGGCTGGCGGCGTTGGTGCCGGGGGCCAGTTGGCGCAGGTGCAGGGCCACGGTCAGCACGATGCCTTGCCTGAAGGCGCCGTAGGCCGGCACAAAGGCGGGGCGGGTGCTCAGGCCGGCGTGCTGCTGGATCTCGGGGGTGTGCTTGTGCTGCAGGCCCAGGCCATACACCTGCAGGGCAGGGGGGCGCTGGCCTTCGGATGTAGCGTTTTCAAAGGCCTGCACCTGGGCGCGCCCGCCGCCCGAGTAGCCCGAGATGGCGTGGATGTTCAGTGGGGTGTCTGCCGGCAGCAGGCCGGCTTGCACCAGGGGGCGCAGCAGGCCGATGGCGCCGGTGGGGTAGCAGCCGGGGTTGCTCACGCGGCGGGCCTGGGCGATGCGCTGGGCCTGGCCCGGGGCCATCTCGGCAAAGCCGTAGACCCATTGCGGGTCGGTGCGGTGGGCCGAGCTGGCGTCGATCACGCGCACGGCGGGGTTGCGGATGGTGGCGGCGGCCTCGCGGGCCGCGGCGTCGGGCAGGCAAAGGATGGCGATGTCGCAGGCGTTGATGGCCTCTGCGCGGCGTGCCGGGTCTTTGCGCTCGGCCTCGGGCAGGGGCAGCAGGCGCAGGTCGGTGCGGCCGCGCAGCCGCTCGTGGATCTGCAGGCCGGTGGTGCCTTGGTCGCCGTCGATGAAAACAAGGGGGTGCATGACGTTTCTCCTGGGGGGTTGGCCCGCATCTTCCAGCCCTGACTAAAATAAGAAAAGTTGAATTTCATGAAGAGTTTGTTTGTGATTTCTGAATGTCATGCGTGAACTGAGCCTGGACCGCCTGCGCACCCTGGTCGCCATCGTCGACCTGGGTTCGTTCGCCGCTGCGGCCCGTTCGCTGAACCTGGCGCCGCCCACGGTCAGCTTGCATGTGGCCGAGCTCGAGGAGCGCATTGGTGCGCCACTGCTGCTGCGTCAGCGTGGCCAGGTGCAGCCCTCGGGCATTGGCGACACCTTGGTGGCGCGGGCCCGCCGCTTGTTGGCTGATGTCGATCAAACCCTGGACGAGCTGCGCGGGCAGGTTGAGGGGCGCACCGGGCGCGTGCGCCTGGGGGCCTCCACCGGGGCGATTGCCCACTTGCTGCCACAGGCCCTGGAGCAACTGGGCCGCGAGCACCCGGGCATCGACGTGCAGGTGGCGGTGCTGACCTCGCAAGAGACCCTGTCGAGCCTGGCCGCCGGCCGGCTGGACATCGGCCTGGTGGCCCTGCCGCAGCCCGTGACGGAAGGTCTGCAAGTGCAGCCCTGGCGGCGTGATCCGGTGATGGCCTTTGTGCCGGCGGCCTGGGGCAAGACCCCGGCCCGCATCACGCCGGCCTGGCTGGCCGAGCGCCCTTTGATCCTCAACGACGCGAGCACCCGCTTGTCACGCCTCACCTCGGAGTGGTTTGCCAGTGCCGGGCTGCGCCCCACGGCCCGCATTGAGCTGAATTACAACGACGCCATCAAAAGCCTGGTGGCGGCCGGCTATGGCGCCACGCTGTTGCCGCATGAATCGACGGCCCCGCCGCCCGACCCTCGCATCCGCATGCTGCCGGTGCGCCCGGCCTTGTGGCGTCCGCTGGGGCTGGCCTATCGCAGCGCGGCGCTGGAGCCGGCCACCGAGGTGGTGCTGACGGTGTTGCGCGGGTTCAGGCAGGGCTGAGAGCGTTGGCATCGGATCACGATGTGCCCCCGGCCGCCAGCACCGATCGGTTCCGCCCGCCTTGCTTGGCCTGGTACAGCTCTTTGTCGGCGCGTTGCAGCAAGGCATCGAACGAGCTGTCTTCGGGGCTCAGCGAGGCGATGCCGATGCTCACGGTGAAGCGCACCGCGCTGCCATCATCGGCGCGGACGGTGCCCGAGGCCTCGGCCCTGGCGCGCAGGCGCTCGGCGATGAGTTGGGCGCCCGAGGCGTCGGTTTCAGGCAGCATGAGTGCAAACTCGTCACCGCCCAGGCGCCCGCACAGGTCATGGCCCCGGATCACCGCGCTTGTCAGGTGGGCCAGCTCCTGGATGACGCGGTCGCCGGTGGGGTGCCCCCAGCGGTCGTTGATGGTCTTGAATCGGTCGATGTCCAGCATCAACACCGACAGCGGATGGTGGTAACGCCGGGCCCGGTTGAATTCGCGATCGGCAATCGCCACAAAGTGGCGGCGGTTGGCGATGTCGGTCAGGGTGTCGGTGTTGGCGAGCTTGCGCATCTCTTCGCGCTGGCGCCGGGTAGCGCGTTGAACGCGCAGCGCCAACAGGGCCATGCCCGACAGCAGGAGGTAGCCCCCGGCAAACTGCAAGGCGCGGTGCAGCCAGCCCGACAGCACGCGCGATCGGTCAAACCCGACGATGACAATGAATGGAAACTGTTCCAGCCGGCTCATGCCGAAGATCCGTTCCCGCCCATCGATGGGCGACTGGGCCGTGAAGGTGGCACTGCCATGGACCTCGGAAAACGGCGGCTCGCTCGGTGGGGGCGCGGTGTGTTGCCCGATCGCTTCGGGCAGGGGCGGGTTGCGCGCCAGCAGCGTGCCATCAGAGTCGACCAGGGCCAGCACATCGCCTGGCTCGACTTCGATGGCGGCAATCCACTGTTGAGCGTGCTCCAGGTCCACCACCACCATGGCTCCACCCAGCAAAACGCCGTCTGGCGAGCCCAGTGTGCGTGACATGAGAACCACCGAACGGGCCGAGACCGAGCGGTCAGGCGGCATGTACTGGATGTGCAGGCTTTGGCCGGGCTCGACGTGGGCATCAGAGCAGAAGCGCTGGCGGCTTTTGGTGCCGCGCGTCGGAGAACGGGCGCTGGCGGCGAAGATGCAGTTGCCATTGAACAGCACCAGGTCGGTCAGGCCGGCCACGGTGTCCACCTTTTCTTTGAGCAGGGCCTCCAGTCGTGCAGAGACCTGGCCGTCGGGCTGCGGGTAGGCCAGGTCCTGGCCCACATCGACCCTGCCCAGGACATCCCTCAGCACGTAATCGGCGGCCAGAAAGGTGTCGCCGAACGATCGGTTCATCAACTGGCTTTTGTTGATGGCCAGCCACGATCGCTCGGCGGTGATGCGATCGCGCTCTTGCATGAAGTCGATCACGAGCCAGCCGCCGATGACCAGCAACAACAGCAACAGCACGCCGTAGCTGTCACTGCGGGCGAGGGACAGGCGTGCCCGGAGGGCCGACACGACATCAGCCCTCATGGTCATCGATGAAAAGGTGCACGCAGAAAGTCAGCACAAGGGCCTCGGGTGTGCCCGAATCCAGGTTGCAGTAGGACGCCACGGCTCGCCAGTGCGGCAGGCGGCAGGCGGCAGGCGAGGTTTTGTCACGTTTAATTACAAATCCAGATGCTACCCGAAGGGCGGGGCGCAGCATTGCGGCGCCCGGTGCCGTCCGGCGGGTGCCACGAGGATCAGATGCTTGACCGCGGAGAGGTGCCCTGACTTTGGGGCCTGGCGCAGGCTGGATTGGAGTGTTCTTAATTCAGACATGCGTCTGAAAATTAGACAATTGTGATGTCTGAAATTCAGGCATTTATTTGAAATTTGGAAGAAAATCGATAAAAATCAATTACTTACAAACAGGCACGGCTTGTGCAATGATGGTGCTCGACAGCCAACACAACAGGAGACATCCATGCACCGTCGTGCTCTCATCGGCCTGCCCGCGCTCGCCGCACTGGTTTGCAGCGCCTTCAGCGCCGCCCCGGCGTTCAGCCAATCGGGCGATATCCGCATCGCCCACGTCTACAGCAAGACCGGCCCCCTGGAGGCCTACGGCAAGCAGACCCAGACCGGCTTCATGATGGGCCTGGAGTACGCCACCGGTGGCACCATGGCGGTCAATGGCCGCAAGCTGGTGGTGCTCGAAAAAGACGATCAGGGCAAGCCTGATCTGGGCAAATCGCTGCTGGCGTCGGCGTATTCCGACGACAAGGCCGACCTGGCCGTGGGCCCTACCTCGTCGGGTGTGGCGCTGGCCTTGCTGCCGGTGGCCGAAGAGTACAAGAAGGTGCTGATCGTCGAGCCCGCCGTGGCCGACAGCATCACCGGCGACAAGTGGAACAAATACATCTTCCGCACCGGCCGCAACAGCTCGCAGGATGCGATCTCGAATGCGGTCGCGCTCGACAAGCCCGGCGTCACCATCGCCACCCTGGCCCAGGATTACGCTTTCGGCCGTGACGGCGTGAAGGCCTTCAAGGACGCCCTCAAGACCGCCAAGCTGGTGCACGAGGAATACCTGCCCACCAGCACCACCGACTTCACCGCCGGGGCCCAGCGCCTGATCGACAAGCTCAAGGACCAGCCGGGCCGCAAGGTGATCTTCATCATCTGGGCCGGGGCCGGCAACCCGTTCAAGATCGCCGATCTCGACCTGAAGCGCTACAACATCGAGATCGCCACCGGCGGCAACATCCTGCCCGCCATGGCCTCGTACAAGAACTTCCCCGGCATGGAAGGCGCCACGTACTACTACTTCGGCATCCCGAAGAACCCGGTCAACGAAGCCCTGGTGTCGCAGCACTACAAGCAGTTCAAGGCCCCGCCGGACTTCTTCACGGCTGGTGGTTTCAGCGCGGCCATGGCCGTGGTGACGGCGCTCAAGAGCACCAATGGCGACACGGCCACCAACAAGCTGATCAAGGCCATGGAAGGCATGAGCTTTGACACCCCCAAGGGCAAGATGACCTTCCGCAAGGAAGACCACCAGGCGCTGCAGAGCATGTACCACTTCAAGATCAAGGTGGACCCGGCCTTTGCCTGGGGCGTGCCCGAGCTGGTGCGCGAGATCAAGCCCGAAGAGATGAACGTCCCGATCCGCAACAAGCGCTGATCGTCCACGGTGCCGCCGCTGCGCGGCACCTGCCTTTCCATCACGCTCCCGCAACGCTGCCTCGGCCCCCGGGGCGGGTTCAGGAACCCACCATGCTGCAAACCCAAGATCTCACGGTCCGCTTTGGCGGGCACGTGGCGGTGAATGCTGTCTCGTGCAGTTTTGCACCCGGCACGCTGACCGCCATCGTTGGCCCCAATGGCGCCGGCAAGACCACTTTCTTCAACCTCGTGTCGGGGCAGATTGCCGCCAGCAGCGGCTCGGTGCACCTCAACGGGGTGGACCTGAGCCATGCGCCGGTGTCGGTGCGCACCCGGGCCGGCCTGGGGCGGGCCTTTCAGCTGACCAATCTGTTCCCCAACCTCACGGTGCTGGAGAACGTGCGTCTGGCCGTGCAGGCCACGCGCAGCGGCGCCCACCGCCATGGCCTGAACCTGTGGAGCATCTGGAGCGATCACCGCGCCCTGACCGAACGTGCCCACCAGATCCTGCAGGACGTGGCCATGGCGCACCAGCAGGAGGTGCTGGTGTCCAGCCTGCCGCACGGCGATCAGCGCAAGCTCGAAGTGGCCCTGCTGATGGCGCTGGAGCCGCAGGTGTTCATGTTTGACGAGCCCACCGCCGGCATGAGCCATGACGAGGCCCCGGTGATCCTGAACCTGATCCGGGCCCTCAAAAAAGACAAGAGCAAGACCATTTTGCTGGTCGAGCACAAGATGGATGTGGTGCGCGAGCTGGCCGACCGCATCATCGTGCTGCACAACGGCACCCTGGTGGCCGATGGCGACCCGGCCACGGTGATCGCCCTGCCGGTGGTGCAAGAGGCCTACCTGGGCGTGGCCAAGGAGGCAGCATGAGTCAGAACACCCATCTGCTCGAACTCAAAGGCGTGCACACCCACATCGGGGCCTATCACATCCTGCACGGGGTGGACCTGGCCGTGCCCCGCGGGCAACTGACCATGTTGCTGGGGCGCAATGGCGCGGGCAAGACCACCACGCTGCGCACCATCATGGGCCTGTGGCAGGCCTCGCAAGGCAGCCTGCACTTTGATGGGCGCGACATCAGCAAGATGCACACGCCGCACATTGCCGGCCTGGACATCGCCTACGTGCCTGAGAACATGGGCATCTTCTCCGACCTCAGCGTGAAAGAGAACATGCTGCTGGCCGCCCGCAAGGCCAGCCGCGTGGCCCAGATCGACGAGCAGCGCCTGCAATGGATCTTCGGCCTGTTTCCGGCGGTGCAGAAGTTCTGGAACCACCCGGCCGGCAAGCTGTCGGGCGGGCAAAAACAGATGCTGGCGGTGTCGCGTGCCATCGTCGAGCCGCGCAAGCTGCTGATCATCGACGAGCCCAGCAAGGGCCTGGCGCCCGTGATGATCAACAACATGATCGACGCCTTTGCCCAGCTCAAGGCCAGCGGCGTCACGATCTTGCTGGTCGAACAGAACATCAACTTCGCCAAACGCCTGGGTGACACCGTGGCCGTGATGGACGACGGCCGCGTGGTGCACGCCGGCAGCATGGCCGAGCTGGCCGAAGACGAAGCATTGCAGCGCTCGCTGCTGGGGTTGGCGCTATGAACTTCGATTTCAACTTCAAAGACCTGGACTGGAAGCCCCTGGCCCTGGTGCCGCTGCTGGCCTTGCTGGCCCTGCCGCTGGTGGGCTCAGGCTCGACCTGGCTGACGCTGACCGTGGCCGGCCTGGCCATGGGCATGATCGTGTTCATCATCGCCTCGGGCCTGACCCTGGTGTTCGGCCTGATGGATGTGCTGAACTTCGGCCACGGCGTGTTCATTGCCCTGGGGGCCTTTGTGGCCACCAGTGTGCTGGGCAGCATGACCGACTGGACCCAGTCGGCCGAGTTGTGGCGCAACCTGGTGGCGGTGTTCCCGGCCATGCTGGTGGCCATGGCGGTGGCGGGCGCCCTGGGCCTGGCGTTCGAGCGCTTCATCGTGCGCCCGGTGTACGGCCAGCACCTGAAGCAGATCCTGATCACCATGGGCGGCATGATCATCGGCGAAGAGATCATCAAGGTGATCTGGGGTCCGCAGCAGATCCCGCTGCCCCTGCCTGAGGGCATGCGCGGCGCCTGGCTGTGGGGCGATGCCGCCATCGAGCGCTACCGCGTGGTGGCGGTGGGGGTGGGCCTGCTGGTGTTCGGTGTGCTGGCCTACACCTTGAACCGCACCAAGATCGGCCTGCTGATCCGGGCCGGCGTGCAAGACCGCGAGATGGTCGAGTCGCTGGGCTATCGCATCCGGCGCCTGTTTGTGGGCGTGTTCGTGGTGGGCAGTGCCCTGGCTGGCCTGGGCGGCGTGATGTGGGGCCTGTACCAGCAAAACGTGGTGCCCCAGATGGGCGCCCAGGTGAACGTGCTGATTTTCATCGTGATCATCATCGGCGGCCTGGGCTCGACCGGGGGCGCGTTGATCGGGGCCCTGCTGGTGGGGCTGATGGCCAACTACACCGGCTTTTTGCTGCCCAAGCTGGCCCTGTTCTCCAACATCGCCCTGATGGTGGCGGTGCTGCTGTGGCGCCCGCAAGGCGTGTACCCAGTGACCAACCGCTGACGAGGCCCCCATGCACATGCTGAAACGATTGATTTCCAACGACCTGCCGCGCAGCCGCGTGCTGGCCGTGCTGCTGATCGGGCTGCTGTTGGCCCTGGCTTTCACGCCTTTTCTGTTCCCGGGTGTCAAGGCGCTCAACGTGGCCGCCAAGGTGCTGGTGTTCGTGGTGCTGGTGGCCAGCTTTGATTTGCTGCTGGGCTACACCGGCATCGTGAGCTTTGCCCACACCATGTTCTTCGGCATCGGGGCCTATGGCATCGCCGTCGCCACCACCCGCCTGGGCCCCACCTGGGAGGCCCTGGCCGTGGGGCTGGGGGCCTCGCTGCTGCTGTCTCTGCTGCTGGCGCTGGCGGTAGGCCTGTTCTCGCTGCGCGTGCGGGCAATCTTCTTTGCCATGATCACCCTGGCCGTGGCGTCGGCCTTCCAGACCCTGGCTTCGCAACTGTCCGAGCTGACCGGGGGTGAGGACGGCCTGACCTTCAAGGTGCCCGAGCTGCTGTCGCCCAGCTTCGAGTGGGCCGACGAGCCCTTCATGGGCGTGTCGCTCGACGGGCGTCTGATCTGCTACTACCTGCTGTTCGTGCTGGCCGTGGTGCTGCTGCTGGCCCTGCTGCGCATCGTCAATTCACCCTTCGGCCGGGTGTTGCAGGCCATCCGCGAGAACGAGTTCCGCGCTGAAGCCATCGGCTACCGGGTGGTGGTGTACCGCACCGTGTCGAGCATCCTGTCGGCCTTGTTCGCCTGTGTGGCCGGGGCCATGCTGGCGCTCTGGCTGCGCTACAACGGGCCCGACACCTCGCTGTCGTTCGAGCTGATGCTCGATGTGCTGCTGATCGTGGTGATCGGTGGCATGGGCACGGTCTATGGCGCGGCCATCGGCTCGGCCCTGTTCCTGGTGGCGCAAAGCTACCTGCAGGATCTGCTGCGCCTGGGCAGCGAGGCCACGGCCAGCCTGCCCTGGCTGTCTTCGCTGTTGTCGCCCGACCGCTGGCTGCTGTGGCTCGGGGTGTTGTTCGTGCTGTCGGTTTATTACTTCCCGACCGGGGTGGTGGGGCGGCTGCGCGCGCCCGCCCGAGGCCAGAAGGCGCCGCACTGAGCTTGCACTGAGGCCGCGCTTTGGGAGGTCAATGTGGGTTCGGGGTGCTGCCAGATCTGGGCAGGCCCGGGGCAAGTGTGTTCGTCAACCATTGAAAACAAGAGGAGACAAGGCATGCGATTCATCTGGACACCCGTGGGTGCGGCCGTGGCCGCCAGCATCGGGCTTGGCGGCTGCATGGGCGATGGCAGCGAGTTCAACATCCGACCCAGCTATGTGGGCACCGTCAGCAGCGCCGAATACGACGGCGTCAGCAATGACCTGCTGACCGCCGGTCTGGGCAAGAGCGGCCTGCAAAGCGCCGTGGCCCCGGCCTACGCCAACCCCTTGCAGCCCACAGCCACCGAACTGCGCCGGGCGGCCATCTACAACAGTTACCGGGCCCTGCTCGATACCACCGCGGCCGGCGGCTACGGCAGCCTGTATGGCCCCAACGTGGATGCCAACGGCAATGTGACTGCCAGCGAGGGCCTGATTGCCGGTGGCGAATACACCACCTTCAGCGATGACGGCACGGGCCAGCAGAACGTGACCCTCGTGGTGCAGGTGCCCAACAGTTTTGACCGCAGCAAGCCCTGCATCATCACCGCCACTTCGTCGGGGTCGCGCGGCGTGTTCGGGGCCATCAGCACGGGGGAGTGGGGGTTGAAAAAAGGCTGTGCGGTCGCCTACACCGACAAGGGCACAGGGGGCGCAGCCCATGACCTGGCCACCGACACCGTGCCCCTGATCGACGGCACGCGCAGCAGCTCGACGGCGGCCGGGCTGGGCGCGCAGTTCCGTGCCCCCTTGTCGGCCACCGAACTGGCCGCCTTCAACACGGCCACCCCCAATCGCCTGGCTTTCAAGCACGCCCATTCGGGGCGCAACGTCGAAAAAGACTGGGGCAAATTCACGCTGCAGGCGGTCGAATTCGCCTTCTACGTGCTCAATGAGCGCCTGGGGGATGACGCCGGCAACGGACACAAGGCCCGTACCTTCCGGGCCAACAACACGCTGGTGATCGCCTCCAGTGCCTCCAATGGCGGCGGCTCGGCGATTGCCGCGGCCGAGCAGGACACGCAGGGCCTGATCGATGGCGTGGCCGTCAGCGAGCCGGCCATCGAGATGCCCAAGAGTGCCAACGTGGTGGTCACCCGTGGCGGACGGGTGCAGGCGACCACGGCCCGCACTCTGATGGACTTCACCAGCTACGCCCACCTGTACTCGGCCTGTGCCGCCCTGGCCCCCGAGCTGGCCGGCACGCCGTTCCAGAGCACCTATGCGCTGCCGGTGGTGTACGGCACCCTGGCGGCCAACCGCTGCAGCGCGCTGAAGACCAAGGGCCTGCTCACGGCCAGCACCACGGCCACCCAGGCCAGCGAGGCCTTGGCCAAGCTGCAGGCCTATGGCTGGGAGCCCGAGGCCGGTAGCCAGATTGCCACCCTGGCAGGCTTCGAAGTGGCCCCGGCCGTGGCCGTCACCTTTGCCAATGCGCTGGCCCGCGCCAGCGTGAAGGACAACCTGTGTGGCTACAGCTTCGCCGCCACCACCGCGGCGGGTGCCGTCACCACCGTGGACGCCACGGCCCTGGCCCAGATGTACGCCACGGGCAACGGTGTGCCGCCGTCGTCGGGGGTGCAACTGGTCAACAACAACGCCCAGGGCGGCCCGGTGCGTGATCTGCTGTCGGTGTCGCCCAGCACCGGCCTGGCCGACATGGGGCTGGACGGCGCCCTGTGCCTGCGCAACCTGGTCACCGGCACGGCTGGCGTGGCGGCGCAATTGAACACCGGCATCGACGAGACACGCCGCAATGGCAACCTGCGCGGCCGCCCCACGGTGATCGTGCATGGTCGCTCCGACCCCTTGCTGCCGGTCAACCACACCTCGCGGCCCTACCTGGCGCTGAACAACGCGGTCGAGGGTGCCAACAGCCAGCTGAGCTACCTCGAAGTCACCAATGCACAGCACTTTGACTCGTTCATCGGGCTGCCCACGGTGCTGCCGGGTTACGACACGCGTTTTGTGCCGTTGTCGCTGTACTTGAACCGAGCCCTTGATGCGGTCTACGCCCGCCTGAAGGACGGCACGGCCCTGCCGCCGTCGCAGGTGGTGCGAACCGTGCCGCGTGGCGGTACGCCGGGCGCGGCGCCGGCCCTGACGGCCAACAATGTGCCGGCCCCGGTGACAACGCCTGCCGCGGCCGACCGCATCGTGCTCAGCGGCAACACGGTGAGCATCCCGGACTGAGGCTGCCCACTGATCGATGAAACCTGGCGGGGCCGCGCAGTGGCCCCGCCTGCAACCGGAACGGATATTTTTCATGGCCATGTCCTCCCACTACCTGCGCTGCGCAGGCCGCGAACTTCATTACACCGAGTGGGGCAACCCGCAGGCCCCGGCCGTGATTGCCTGGCACGGCCTGGCGCGCACCGGCCGTGACATGGACGAACTGGCCGAGCACCTCAGCGGGCGCTATCACGTGATCTGCCCCGACACCCTGGGCCGCGGCCTGAGCCAATGGAGCCCTGACCCGGGCCGTGAGTACACCCTGGCTTTCTATGCCCAACTGGCCCAGGGCCTGCTCGACGGCCTGGGCCTGGATCGTGTGCATTGGGTGGGCACGTCCATGGGCGGCGCCATCGGTACGGTGTGTGCGGGTGGCCAGGTGGTGCCCGCGCTCCGGGGGCGCCTCAAGAGCCTGGTGCTGAACGACAACGCGCCGCAACTGGCGGACGCCGCCATCGCGCGCATCCGGGCCTATGCCGGTGAACCGCCGGCCTTTGATTCGGTGGTGGCCCTGGAGGCCTTTTTCCGCCAGGTCTACAAGCCCTATGGCTGGCTCAGCGACGCGCAATGGCGGCGCCTGACCGAAACCTCGACCCGGCGGCTGCCCGATGGCCGGGTCACGCCGCATTACGACCCGGCCATGGTGCAGCAGTTCACCCTGCACCCCAACGATTACCTGATCTGGGACGACTACGATGCCATCGACATCTCGGTGCTGTGTCTGCGGGGAGCCGAATCAGACCTGGTGCTGCCCGAGACCACCGCCGAGATGCTGCGCCGTGGCCCGGGCCTGCGCGGCCTGACCACGGTGATCGAGGTGCCGGGCTGTGGCCATGCCCCCGCGCTCAATGTGCCCGATCAGCTGAACCTGGTGAGTGACTTCATCGATCGTGCCGAGGCCGGTTGATGCGGCCTGATGGCCGTTGATACCGGCTGAGCGGCGCGCTCAAAGCGATTTGGCGAAGAACTGGGCGATGCCTTGACGCAGGGCGTCCCCCCCATGCTCCCGGTAATCCAGGTGGTCGGCACCGGGGATGCGCCACAGGGCCTTGGGTTGGCCCGCGCGCTCGAACAAGGCCTGCTCCACGGCGATGGGGGTGTCGTGGTCACCTTCGGCCGCCACCAGGCGCAATGGCCGCGGGGCGATCTGGTGAATCACCTGGGCGGGCTGCACCCGGTCGGGGTCGATGCCGGCCCACCAGAAATCCAGCCTCAACAGCCAGGCGCTCAGTGCCGAGCCACTTTTGTAACGCAACTCATCGTGCAGTGAGGACCACATGTTGTGCAGCACCACGGCCTTGATGCGCGGATCACTGGCCGCCACCATGCACACCGTGCTGGCGCCGATGGAAAAGCCCTCGGCCCCCAGGCGCCGGGGATCGGCATCGGGCCGGGCGCTGACCCAGTTCAGTGCGGCGTTCAGGTCTTCCTGTTCCAGATCGCCCCAGGACTGGGTGTCGCCTTCGCTGTTGCCGCTGGCGCGCGAGTCGTACAGCAGCGACCCGATGCCACGCTCGGCCAGGGCCTGGGCCTGGGCCAGAAACCACAGGCGGTTGCCCTGGCCGCCATGCACAAAGATCACCACCGCCCCGGTGCGCGAGGGCTTGTACCAGCCCTGCAGCAGCAGGCCGTCGGCGGTGGCAAAGGTGACAGGCCGCACCCCCCCGTGCAGGGCCTGCTGGGCCAGGGCCAGGTCGGCCGCCAGAACCGGTGTGCGGGGTGGGTGGAGCAGGGCTCGGGCCACCTGGGCGTGGTGGATCAACTTGGCACCCAGGGCCAACGCCAGCAGCAGGGCCAGCAGCCAGGGCGCGAGGGCCCGTGCACGCCTGCGCCAACCGCCCGCCACCGGGGCGTCGGGTGAGGGCTGGGTGTGGGGCGGGGGGGCCGTTTGGGGCCCGCGGGACTTGGACATGCGCGTTCTGGGTCAGGCAGGCCGGACGCAGCACCTGGGCGAGTGGGCCCTTGTTGCCGTGGCTCAGCCTGTGGTCTGAGCCTTGCGTCCTTCCTTCTGCGCCTGATTGTGGGCGGCCTGTGTAACGCGTCTGTGTGCAGCAGGTGTCTGCTGTGTGGGGGCGCCCCCCCCGGATCAGCGCCCGGCGCGCCCCGGTCGCAAGGCCCGTCGGCAGGCCCGGCGGTAGGCCGCCAGGGTTTCGGCCGCCAGCGTGTGCAGGGCGCTGGCCGGTTGGCCGGCCAACAGGCTCAGGCCTTCGCTGGCCTGGCGCATGGTGTACACATGGAACTGCCCGGCCGCCACGGCGGCCACCAGCTCGGGTGACAGCATCAGCTGGCGCTGGTTCAGTGCGGGCAGCAGTACACCTTGCTGGCCGGTCAGCCCGGCGCGCCGGCAAACTTGGAACCAGCCTTCGATCTTCTCGTTCAGGCCGCCCACGGGCAGCACTTCGCCGTGCTGGTTGAGAGCGCCGGTGACCGCGATGTCCTGGCGCAGGCCCACGCCTGACAGCGAGGACAGCAGGGCGAACAGCTCGGCGCACGAGGCCGAGTCGCCCTCCACGCCGTCGTACTCCTGTTCGAAGCCCAGCGAGGCCTGCAGGGCCAGCGGCGCCTGTTCGCTGAACAGCGCGTGCAGGTAGCCTTGCAGAATCAGCACGCCCTTGTCGTGGATGGGGCCGGACAGGCGCACCTCGCGCTCGATGTTGAGCACGCCCTGGTGGCCAGCCTGGGTGCGGGCGCTGATGCGCATGGGCACGCCAAAGCGGTGGTCGCCGGTGTCGATCTGGCTCATGGCATTGAGCTGGCCCACGGCCAGGCCGGTGGTGGAGATCAGCCGCTCGCCTTCGCTGATGCTGTCGAGCACGCACTGCTCCAGGTAGTCGTGGCGCTGGCGCCGTGCCTGCAGGGCGGCCGCCACGTCGGCGGCGCTCACCCCTTCGCCCTGCCGGTCGCGGCACTGCTGGGCGCTCTCGATCAGCACCATTTCGATCTGACCCAGTTGCGCGCTGAGGTAGTGCTGGTCGTCGGCCTCGCGGTGGCTTTGCTCGAGCAGGGCTGCCACGCCTGCGGCCTCGAAGTGGGGCAGGCCGAGTTGCCGGCAACGGCAGGCCACCCAGGCCGCCATGGCGCGGCGGTTGTCGTCGCTGGCGGCAAAGCGGTCCGCAAAGTCGACCTTGACGCGGAAACGGCGCGCCATCTCGGGGTCGGCGTCTTGCAGTTTGTAGTATTCGTCGGGCGAGCCGACCAGCACCAGGCGCACGTCCACCGGCACGGCGTCGGGCTGCAGGCTGGCACCAGCCGGGGTGCCCGTGCCACCGGGCTCTTCGATCTGCAACTGGCGCGAGCGCAGAAAGCGGCGCAGCCGCTCCCACAGGGGCTCGTCGTCGATCAGGTCGGCCAGGTGCAGCATCAGGTACCCGCCGTGGGCTTGCAGCAGGCCGCCCGCATGGATGGCGGTGTGGTCCGCGGGGCCGGCGTCGTCGCCGCCCGGGTGCTCGATGCTGCCGAACAGGCTGCGCATCTGGGGGTTGTTGTCCAGCACCACCGGCGCACCTTGCTGGCCAGCGTGGTCCACCACCAGGTTGAAGGCCAGGCAGGCCTGCCAATGGGCCAGGTCGGCCTTGCGGTCGGCTTCGTCTTCGTCTTCGGCTCGGGGCAGGAACAGGTCGATCTGGTTCAGCACCTCGCCGATGGCCGCCTGCACCCAGCTCTGCAGCCCGTGGCGCTCGGCTTCGGGCAGGCCGGCCAAGGCGGTGTCAAAGGCCTTCTGCAACTGCGGCGTGAGGGTGCGGCGCTTCAGGGCCTCCAGGGTCTCGTCACGGGCAATCTCGCGCAGGCGCAACTGGGCCAGCACGCGGGCCATTTCAGCGCGCACTTCGTTTTCGGTGGCCGTGGCCAGGGCTTCGGCGGCCGATTTGTCGGCCTCGCTTTGAGGGCTCTTGTCCTTGCCGTGTGGTTTCTCGGGCAGCACCAGCTTGAGCCGGTCGGACTCGCGCTGCAGCTGGTAGCCGTGGCGGGCGGCCAGGGCTTCCAGGTCTTTCAATGCCAGGTGCTCCTCGCGCTCAAAGGCTTTCTCGATGCCGTCGGCCTCCAGCGTGACCTCGGCGGCCTCCAATTGGGCCGGGATGTCGGTGGCCAGTTGGCGGGTGAGCTGCTGCAGGCCCTGGCGCAACACGCGGCCGCTGCCGGCCGGCAGGCGCAAGGCCAAGGGGCGCTGCGGGGCCTCGAAGCGGTGCAGATAGCCCAGGTCGGGCGGTACCGGGCGGGCCCGGGCTGCCTGGTGCAGAGCCTGGCGCAGCAGTGAACTGCGGCCACTGCCGACTTCGCCCAGCACGAACAGGTTGTAATCGGGCGCTTCGATGTGCAGGCCGAACTCGGTGGCTTGTCGGGCGCGTTGCTGCCCGATCCAGCCCGGGGCCTCGTCGGCCAGTTCGGCGGTGCTGGCAAAGCCCAGGCTGGCAGGGTCGATGTGGCGGCGCAGTTGCTGGGCCGTCAGGGCAGGCTGGGTGGGCAGGTCGGTGGAGGGGGCGGGCATTGACGAAAGAGGGATGTCGGGGGCCAGGAGGTCGGAAAGCATAACGCTAGCCGGGCTTGGCCCGGTTGCGTGGCTGAATTCGAAAGGCAATGGGCGGATCAGTTACGGGCGCCTGCTGCCAGGGCGCGCTGGCGATTGTCTTCCAGCGACTGCGGCGTTGGTCCCCGGGTGGGCCAGCCTTGCAGGTGTTGCTGGGCCAGCGCGCTGAGGGCGGTGATCCAGGCCGGGCTGTCATTCAGGCAGGGGATGTAGTGGAAGGCTTTGCCCCCAGCGTGCAAAAAGGCCTCACGGGCTTCCTGGTTGATTTCTTCCAGGGTCTCCAGGCAGTCGCTGGTGAAGCCGGGGCAGATCACGTCCACCCGGGCCGTGCCGGCCTGGGCCAGGGCCACCAGGGTGGGTTCGGTGTAGGGCTCCAGCCACTTGGCCTTGCCGAAGCGCGACTGGAAGGTGATCTTGTAGCGATCCGCGCGCAGCCCCAGGCGTTCGGCCAGCAGGCGGCCCGTCTTCAGGCATTCGCAGTGGTAGGGGTCGCCCAGCTGCAGGGTGCGCTCGGGCACGCCGTGGAAGCTCATCACCAACTGGTCGGGCTGACCGTGTTCGCGCCAATGGGCTTCGACCCGTTGTGCCAGGGCATCGATGTAGCCCGGGTCGTCGTGGTAGCGGTTGATGAAGCGCAGCTCGGGCAGGTGGCGCTGGCGCAGGCCCCAGTGCGCTACATCGTCGAACACGCTGGCGGTGGTGGTGCCGGAGTACTGCGGGTAGGCCGGCAGGATCAGCACGCGGGTCACGCCATCGGCCTTCAGGGCATCCAGCTGGTGGGCGATCGAGGGTTGGCCGTAGCGCATGGCGTAGCGCACCTGCACCTGATGGCCGGCTTCGCCCAGCCAGCCCTGCAGCAGCTTGGCCTGCTTCTCGGTCCAGGCCTTGAGGGGTGAGCCCTCGGGCGTCCAGACGCTGGCGTATTTGGCGGCCGACTTGGCCGGGCGCACGCGCAGGATGATGCCGTGCAGGATCGGCTTCCAGATCAGGGCCGGGATCTCGACCACCCGGTGGTCGCTGAGGAACTGGGCCAGGTAGCGTCGCAGGGCCGGGGCGGTCGGGGCCTCGGGGGTGCCCAGGTTGCACAGCAGGATGGCGGTGCGGGCGGCTTGGCCATGGCGGTAGGCGGGCTCGGGGGCGAACTTGGACGGCATGGGCAGGGTGAGGCTGAGGCTGAGGTTTTGAGGGATGCAGTATTCTCAGCCACCTATGCTCGATCACGCCCGAATCAAGGCCATTACCCTGGACCTGGACGACACTTTGTGGCCCATCTGGCCGACCATTGCCCGCGCGGAGACGGTGCTGGCCGATTGGCTGCAGCGCCACGCACCCGCCACGGCCACCCTGTTCTCGCGCCCCGGGGCCTTGCGCGAGATCCGCAACCAGATGACCACGCTGCGGCCCGACCTGGTCACCGACCTGAGCGCGCTGCGCCGCGAGTCGATCCGCCTGGCCCTGGGCCAGGCCGGCGACGATCCGGCCCTGGCCGAGCCGGCCTTCGAGGTGTTCTTTGCCGAGCGCCAGCGGGTGGACCTGTTTGACGATGTGCACGAATGCCTGGGCCGCCTGGCCGAGCGCTACCCTTTGGTGGCCTTGTCCAATGGCAATGCCGATGTGCAGCGGGTGGGGCTGGGGGCGTATTTCAGCGCCAGCCTGAGTGCGCAGCAGTTCGGCGTGGCCAAGCCCGACCCGCGAATCTTCGAGGCCGCCGCCGCCGCGGCCGCCGTGGCCCCGGCCGAGGTGTTGCACGTGGGCGACGACGTGGACACCGACGTCATGGGGGCCTTGAACTCGGGCCTGCAGGCGGTGTGGGTGAACCGCGACGCCAAGGCCTGGCCCCATGCCAGCCCCGCGCCCTGGACCATCAGCAGCCTGCACGAGCTGTGCCGGCATTTGGTGGGGTGAATCCGCTCAGGTCAGTGCCGCCACCACCGACTGCGCGCTCAGCACCGCCCCTTCGAGCGTGGCCGGGTAGGGGCCTTCCACATAGTCGCCGCAGGCCCACAGGCCCGGGATCAGTCGCTGGGCGGGCCGAGTCAGGCCCGGGGTGCAGGCGAAAGTGGCGCGCTTTTCGGTCACCGTGCCCAAGGCCTGTAGTTCGCTCACCCCGATCGGGGCCAGGGCCTGGCGGCCTTGGGTCAGCACTTGTTGGCTGAGGGCCTCGCGGCTCAGGTCGGGGCTGGCGCTGAGCACAAAGGCCAGTTGGCCTTGGGGGGCGCCGAGTTGACCGCGGTCGAACACGAACTGGGCCGGCGCCCCGGGCCCGCAGCGCAGGGCCAGCATGGGCTGGGGCAGCCGGAGGGCGCCGGCCGGGGTGCCGGCCTGTGCGTACACCGTGGTGATGGCTTCGAAGCGAAGGGCCTGGGCCTGGGCGGCCCAGGTGGCCAGGGCGGCGTGTTGGTCACCTCTCAGGCCCGAAGCCTGGGCCAGCAGGCGGGCCGCCTCGCCAGGAGGGCAGGCCAGAATGACCTGGTCGAAGGCGGGGGCCTCCAGCCCCGTCGCCACTTGAAGCTGCCATCGTCCCTTGGCGTCGCGCAGCAGGCCTTGCACCCTTTGGCCGGTTTGCACGCTGTGGCCCTGGGCACGCAACCAGCGTGCCGCCGGCTCGGGCCACAAGGCCCCCAGGTCGGTGCGGGGCAGCAGCAGGTGCGAGGCGCCCGGGCCGCCGGCCAGGGAGTCGCGCAGCACACGCAGAAACACTTCGCCGCTGGCCTGGTCCACCGGGGTGTTGAGGGCTGACACGCACAGGGGCTCGATCAGCTCGGCCATGACCCGGGGCCGTATGCCTTGGCACAGGGCCAGCACGCTGGCATCTGGGGCGCAGCGAAAGCCGCCGATCTGCCAGCGCAGGGTGGTGGCCAGCAGTGAGATCCGGTCGCGCCAGGACCAGCCCCGCGCGCCGAGGATGCCGGCGGCGGCATCGAAGGGGGCAGGCCAGCGCGGCAATTGCAGGCCGCCCCCATCGGGGAAGCGCAGCGTCAGTGGCAGGCGCAGCAAGGCTTGTTCGGGGTCCACCCCCACCCGGCGCATCAGGCGCAGGCTCTGGGTGTAGGCGCCGATCAGAATGTGCTGGCCGTTGTCCAGCCCGGTCAGGGCCGCTGGGCCGGGCAGGGTGCGGGCCCGGCCGCCGAGTTGGGGCGAGGCCTCGAACAGGTGCACGGCCCAGCCCTGGTCGTGGGCGGCCATGGCGGCAGCCAGGCCGGCCCAGCCGCCACCGATCACGGCGAGGTGGCGTGAGTGGGGCTTTGGGGCCTCAGACACGGCCCAGGGCCTGCACCTTCCAGGCCAGCCACAGCTTGCGCAAGGGGGTCAGGCTGATGCGCTGGTGCAGCACCTGGAAGTTTTCGTCTTCGATCTCGCGCAGCAGGGTGCGGTAGATGCTGGCCATCATCAGGCCCGGCTTCTGGGCCCGCAGATCGGCGCCGGGCAGCAGAGCCAGGGCCTGGTCATACAGCTGGTGGGCGCGCTCGGCCTGGAACTTCATCAGCGCGGTGAAGCGATCCGAGTAGACACGTTGCAGCACCTCATGGGCCTTGACGTCAAAGCGCTGCAGCTCGTTGACGGGCAGGTAGATGCGGCCCCGCATGGCGTCTTCGCCCACGTCGCGGATGATGTTGGTCAGCTGGAAGGCCAGGCCCAGGGTGTGGGCGTACTCGGTGGTGCGGTCGTCGGTCTGGCCGAAGATGCGCGCCGAGACTTCGCCCACCACGCCGGCCACCAGGTGGCAATAGCGTTGCAGGCCGGGGTAATCCAGGTAGCGGGTTTGCTCCAGGTCCATCTGGCAGCCCTGGATGACGGCTTGCAACTGCTCCTGGCGCAGGCCATACACCGGCACGTGGGGCATCAGTGCCTGCATCACGGGGTGGCTGGCCTGCCCGGCGAAGGCCTGGCGCACTTCGTTCTGCCACCAGGCCAGCTTGGTCATGGCCACGCCGGGGTCGCTGACTTCGTCGACCACGTCGTCCACTTCGCGGCAAAAGGCATAGAAGGCTGTGATCGCGGCGCGGCGCGGCTTGGGCAGAAACAGGAAGGCGTAATAAAAGCTGCTGCCCGAGGCGGCGGCTTTTTGCTGGACGTAGTCTTCTGGGGTCATGGATTGGGCTGAGCGTACGCGCAGCATTGTCCCATCTTGTGAAGGGGGGGCAGGCCGCAGCTTCTCAAGGCCATTCACATCCAGAGGGTGCGCCAGAGCAGGGGCAGGGCGTCGGCCCGGCCCAGCTTGATGCGGCGGGCCAGCGGGTTGCCGCCAGTGGCGCGGATGCGTTGCAACACGCGCAGGCCGCCTTGCACCACCAGGCGCAGCTCCCAGCCGGCGCGACCGGGCAGGCGGTGCACCAGCGGGGCACCGCGGTGCATCAATTGTTCGGCCCAGGCCAGGTTGTCGGCGATCAGGGCCAGGGCCGCGGGACTGGCGGACCCGCTTTGAAGCTCGCTGCGGGGCACGCCATGGCGCAGGCAGTCGGCCACGGTGAGGTAGTGGCGCCCCCGCGGAATGTCCTGGCTCAGGTCTTGCCAGAAATTGATCAGTTGCAGGGCGCTGCAGATGTCGTCGCTCTGCGCCAGGGCCCGGGGCTCGGCCACGCCGTGCAGGTGCAGCAGCAGGCGTCCGATGGGGTTGGCCGAGCGGCGGCAGTAGTCAAGCAGGCTGTCGCGGTCCGGGTACAGGTGCTGATCGCGGGTGTAAGCAATGTCTTGCATGAAGGCGCTGATCAGGTCGTCCAGCAGTGCCACCGGCAGGCCCCAGGCCGCCTGCTGTCGGGCCAGTGGCGCCAGTACCGGCTGCCATCGCGCATTGGGCGCCGTGCCGGCCAATGTGGCGTGCAACTCGGCCTGGTAGGCCGCCAGGGTCGCCAGGCGTTGCGCCGGGCTGTCGTCGCCCTCGTCGGCGATGTCATCGGCGGTGCGGGCAAAGTGGTACAGCGCGGCGATCGGGGGGCGCAACCGGGGCGGACACAGCCAGGAAGCCACCGGGAAATTCTCGTAGTGGGTCAGCGGCAACACTTCAGTTTGCACAGTATCGCGATGAGGGGGCACCTTGGGGGTTGCGGCGGCGCTTGGCTTGACATGCATCAGAACAATCCCTTAGGCTACTAACCAATCAGTCATTAATGTTGAACCCCAGGCTTGGCCTTGGTGACTTGACACTTTTCTGGTGCCAAGGGCTCCCTTGGTGCCGCTTACCCGCACTTCGTTCAGCAGGTTGCCCATGCCCGTCACTGTGAATGTCCACCGTGCCCGTCCCCTTTTTGGTGGGATCGTTGGCGTTTCTCTCATTTTGTCCCTGGTCACCCTGTTGGCCGCTTGCTCACGCCCCGAACCGGCGGCCGAACCGGTTCGGTCGGTCAAGGTGCTGACGGTGGCAGAAAGCCGCATGGGGACAAAAAACGAGTACTCGGGCGAGGTCCGGGCCCGCATCGAGTCGCGTCTGGGCTTTCGGGTGGGCGGCAAGATTATCCGCCGCCAGGCCGAGCTGGGGCAGCGGGTGCAGGTGGGGCAGGTGCTGGCGCAGCTGGATCCGCAGGACTACAAGCTGGGCGCCGATGCGGCACGGGCCCAGGTGGCCTCGGCCCAGACCAACCGTGATCTGGCGGCAGCCGATTACCGCCGCTACAAGGATCTGTACGACAAGAACTTCATCGGCGGCTCGGAGCTGCAGCGCCGTGAAACCACCCTGAAGGCGGCTCAGGCCACGCTGGAGCAGGCCCAGGCCCAACTGGCCAGCCAGGGCAACCAGATCGCCTACACCTCGCTGGCGGCCGATGTGTCGGGTGTGGTGACGGCCATCGAGGCAGAGCCGGGTCAGGTGGTGCAATCTGGCACGCCGGTGGTTCGCATCGCCCAGGACGGCCAGCGCGACGTGGTGTTTGCCGTGCCCGAAGACAAGGTGGGCTCGGTGCGCGTGGGGGCCAAGGTGGTGGTCAAGGTATGGTCTGAAGGGCGTGAGATTGAAGGCGAGGTGCGCGAAGTGGCTGCCAGTGCCGACGCCGTGACCCGCACCTACACAGTGAAAGTCGCCTTGCCGGTACAAGGCGCACCGGCCCTGGGGTCGACCGTGAACGTGTTGCCTCAAGGCCTGGACAAGGCCACACCGTCGGTCTTGAAGCTGCCCACCAGCGCGCTGCGCCAGGAGGGGAAATCCACCGCCGTCTGGGTGCTGGATCCCAAGGCCATGACCGTGCGCCTGCAGCCCGTGGAGATCGCCACGGCCGATGGCAATGAGGCGGTGGTGGCCGGTGGCATCAAGCCCGGCGACCTGGTGGTGGCCGCCGGTGTGCACGTGCTGTCACCTGGCCAGAAGGTCACGATCTACCAACCCAAGAAGGCGCTGCCCGGCGCGGAGGTTGCCCCCGCGGCATCGGCCGCTGCCCCGGCTGATGCCGCTCCTGCCGCTGCGGCCAAGTGAGGTCCGGCATGAGCAACGCGCAGCCCAAGGAAAGCTTCAACCTGTCGAAATGGGCGCTGGATCACCCGGCGCTGACCCGCTACCTGCTGGTGGTGCTGATGTTGTTGGGCTTTGCGGCCTACTTTCAGCTTGGTCAGGACGAAGACCCGCCGTTCACCTTCCGCGCCATGGTGGTGCGCACCTACTGGCCCGGGGCCACGGCTCAGCAGGTGGCCGAGCAGGTCACCGACAAGCTCGAAAAGACGCTTCAGGAGGTGCCTTATGCGGACCGCATCCGCAGCTACTCCAAGCCGGGCGAATCGCAGATCATCTTCCAGATCAAGGACTCGTCCAAGCCCGGTGATGTGGCCAACGTCTGGTACCAGGTGCGCAAGAAGATCGGCGACATCCGGTACACCTTGCCTTCCGGTACCCAAGGGCCGTTCTTCAATGATGAGTTCGGCGATGTGTATGGCGTGATCTATGCGCTGGAGTCGGATGGCTTCAGCTATGCCGAGCTCAAGACCTTTGCCGACGATGTGCGCCAGTCGCTGCTGCGCGTGCCCGATGTGGCCAAGGTCGAGCTGTTCGGTGTGCAGGACGAGAAGATCTTCATCGAGATCTCGCAAAAGCGCCTGGCCCAGCTGGGCCTGGACCTGAATGCCGTGCTGGCCCAGCTCAATGCGCAGAACGCGGTGGAGAGCGCCGGTGCCGTGCAGACGCCGCAGGATGTGGTGCAGGTGCGGGTGCAGGGGCAGTTCGAGGCGGTGGAGCAGTTGCGCGCCATGCCGATCCGCGGCAGCTCGGGCAATCAGTTGCGCCTGGGCGACATCGGCGAGGTGCGCCGTGGCTATGTGGATCCACCGTCGGTGAAGGTGCGCCACAACGGTCGTGAAGTGATCGCCATGGGCGTGTCGATGGCCAAGGGCGGCGACATCATCCAACTGGGCAAGCAACTGCAGCTGGCCACTGAAAAGATCGAGAAAAGCCTGCCGGCCGGCCTGACCCTGGTGCAGGTGCAGGATCAGCCCAAGGCGGTGACCACCTCGGTGGGCGAGTTCGTGCACGTGCTGATCGAGGCCGTGGTGATCGTGCTGGCCGTGAGCTTTGTGAGCCTGGGGCTGCACAAGCGTCCGGGCAGCCAGCCGCTGTGGCGCCGCTATTACATCGACGTGCGACCTGGCCTGGTGGTGGGCATCACGATTCCGCTGGTGCTGGCCGTGACCTTTCTGGCCATGTGGTACTGGGGCATCGGGCTGCACAAGATCTCGCTGGGCTCGTTGATCATTGCGCTGGGCCTGCTGGTGGACGACGCCATCATTGCGGTCGAAATGATGGTGCGCAAGATGGAGGAGGGCTACGACAAGGTGCGTGCCGCCACCTTTGCCTACGAGATCACCGCCATGCCCATGCTGACGGGCACGTTGATCACCGCGGCCGGCTTTTTGCCGATCGGGCTGGCCAAGTCACAGACGGGTGAGTACACCTTCGCCATCTTTGCCGTGACCGTGATCGCCCTGGTGCTGAGCTGGGTGGTGTCGGTCTATTTCGTGCCTTACCTGGGGGCCTGGTTGCTCAAGCGCCCGCCCCATGTGCAGGAAATGGGTGCCGGGCATGAGGGAGGTGAACCGCACGAGATGTTTGACACCCCGTTCTACAACACCTTCCGTCGCGCCGTGACCTGGTGCGTGGCGCACCGCTGGGCCACCATCGCGGCCACGCTGGCGATCTTTGCGCTGGGCATCGTGGGCATGGGCAAGGTGCAGCAGCAGTTCTTCCCGGACTCCAGCCGGCCTGAGATTCTGGTGGACATCTGGTTCCCCGAAGGCACCTCGTTCGCCGCCAACGATGCGGTGACCCAGCGGGTCGAAGCCCGTCTGCGCGAAGAGGTGGGCGTGAAGAGCGTGAGCACCTGGGTGGGCTCGGGCGTGCCCCGTTTCTACCTGCCACTCGATCAGGTGTTTCCACAGACCAACGTCTCGCAATTCATCATCCTGCCGGTGGACTTGAAGGTGCGCGAGAGCCTGCGCATCAAGCTGCCGGCCCTGTTGGCCGAAGAGTTCCCCGAGGTGCGGGGGCGCGTCAAGTTGCTGCCCAATGGACCGCCGGTGCCTTATCCGGTGCAGTTCCGGGTGATGGGTTCGAACCCGGCGGTGCTGCGTGAGCGGGCCGACGAGGTCAAGGAACTGATGCGCAAGAACAGCCACATGCGTGGTGTGAACGACAACTGGAACGAGTCGGTGAAGGTGATCCGCATGGAGGTCGATCAGGCCAAGGCGCGTGCCCTGGGCGTGACCAGCCAGGCGATTGCGCAGGCTTCGGCCGCCATTCTGTCGGGCACGGCGGTGGGGCAGTTCCGCGAGAACGACAAGCTGATCGACATCGTGGTGCGCCAGCCCCTGGAGGAACGCAATGCGATCACTGACCTGGGCAATGCCTACCTGCCCACCGCCAACGGGCGTTCGATCCCGCTGACCCAGATCGCCAAGCCGGTGTTCACCTGGGAGCCCGGGGTGATGTGGCGCGAGAACCGCGATTACGCGGTGACCGTGCAGGGCGACATCGTGGAGGGTCTGCAAGGGGCCACCGTGACGGCTGAGCTGTTGCCTGAGCTGCGGGCGCTGGAAGCGAAGTGGCAGGCCTCCGGCCAGGCCTTCCGCATCGAAGTGGCCGGCGCGGTGGAAGAAAGCAGCAAGGGCTCGGCCTCCATCGCCGCCGGACTGCCGGTGATGTTGTTCCTGACCTTCACGCTGCTGATGCTGCAGTTGCAGAGCTTCAGCCGCTCGGTGCTGGTGTTCCTCACCGGCCCCCTGGGCATTGCCGGTGTGGCGGGCGCCTTGCTGGTGTTGAACCGGCCGTTCGGCTTCGTGGCCTTGCTCGGGGTGATCGCGCTGATGGGCATGATCCAGCGCAACTCGGTGATCCTGATCGACCAGATCGAGCAGGACCGCGCCCGGGGCGTGCCCGCCTGGGATGCGATCGTGGAGTCGGCGGTGCGCCGCTTGCGCCCCATCGTGCTGACGGCGGCCGCGGCGGTGCTGGCGATGATCCCGCTGTCGCGCAGCGTGTTCTGGGGGCCGATGGCGGTGGCCATCATGGGGGGCCTGATCGTGGCCACCTTGCTCACGCTGCTGGCCTTGCCGGCCATGTACGCCGCCTGGTTCCGCGTCAAGCGTCCTCAAATCGAGGTGAATTGAGCGCTGGCGCGGCCTGCAGCGCGAAATTTGCAGGGTTTTGAGGCCTTTGGAGGCTCCAGAACCCTGCATCTGACCCGGATTCGGGCCGGAACCCGGATTTCATCCCGCTAAAATAGAAGGTTGACCGATTTCGTTGGGGTGGTCAGTGTGAACTGATCGCCCGTTTTGTTTTCAGGCGCGCGGGTGGCGAAATTGGTAGACGCACCAGGTTTAGGTCCTGACGCCAGCAATGGTGTGGGGGTTCGAGTCCCCCCCCGCGCACCACTTGTGAGATTTATTTACGCCAGGCCAGGACGTGCACATCACGCGGCCTGACACGCCATATCAGGAGAAAACAATGGCTGTTACCGTTGAGACCCTCGAGAAGCTCGAACGCAAGATCACGCTGACCCTGCCCGTCACGGCAATCCAGGCTGAAGTGGACACGCGCCTGAAGCGCCTGGCCCGCACTGTCAAGATGGACGGCTTCCGTCCGGGCAAGGTGCCGATGGCCGTGGTGGCCCAGCGCTATGGCTACTCCGTTCAGTACGAAGTGATGAACGACAAGGTGGGCGAGGCTTTTGCCGTGGCTGCCAACGAAGCCAAGCTGCGTGTGGCCGGCCAGCCCCGCATCACCGAAAAAGAAGGCGCGCCCGAAGGCGAGCTGACTTTTGACGCTGTGTTCGAAGTGTTCCCCGAAGTCAAGATCGGTGACCTGTCGACCGCTGAAGTCGAAAAGCTGTCGGCCGACGTGGACGACGCCGCCATCGACAAGACCCTGGAAATCCTGCGCAAGCAACGCCGCACCTTCGCTCAGCGCGCTCAGGATCAGGCTGCCCAGGACGGCGACCGCGTGACGGTTGACTTCGAAGGCAAGATCGACGGCGAACCCTTTGCCGGCGGCAAGGCCGAAGACTTCCAGTTCCTGATCGCTGACGGTCAGATGCTGAAGGAATTCGAAGACGCCGTGCGTGGCATGAAGGCCGGCGAAAGCAAGACCTTCCCCCTGGCCTTCCCGGCCGACTACCACGGCAAGGATGTGGCCGGCAAGCAAGCCGACTTCCTGGTCACCGTGAAGAAGATCGAAGCCGCCAACCTGCCCGAAGTGAATGATGCCCTGGCCAAGACCCTGGGTATCGCCGACGGCACCGTGGACGCTCTGCGCGCCGACATCAAGGCCAACCTGGAGCGCGAAGTCAAGTTCCGTCTGCTGGCCCGCAACAAGCAGGCTGTGATGGACGCCCTGGTGGGCAAGGCTGAACTCGACCTGCCCAATGCCAGCATCCAGGCTGAAATCGGCCGTCTGGTCGAAGGCGCCCGTGCTGACCTGAAGCAGCGCGGCATCAAGGACGCCGACAAGGCCCCGATCCCTGACGACGTGTTCCGTCCCCAAGCCGAGCGTCGCGTGCGCCTGGGTCTGGTGGTGGCCGAGCTGGTTCGTGCCAACGAACTGCAAGCCAAGCCCGAGCAACTCAAGGCCCACGTCGAAGAGCTGGCTGCCAGCTACGAGAAGCCGGCTGAAGTGGTGCGCTGGTACTTTGGTGACCAGAACCGCCTGGCCGAAGTCGAAGGTGTTGTGATCGAAAACAACGTCACCGAATTCGTGCTGTCCAAGGCCAAGGTCACTGAAAAGTCGGTTTCGTTCGACGAACTGATGGGCCAGGCCTGAAACCTGATCTGATCTCTCTTTTTTGAGATGCTGAGGGGCTTGTGCTTTGTTGCGCAGGCCCCACTTCATTTTTGGGTACAGTTAGGTTTCCCCTTGGAGAAAACATGAGCGCACTGGACATTCAAGGCCTGGGCATGGTCCCGATGGTCATCGAGCAATCGGGTCGTGGCGAACGGTCCTACGACATTTATTCACGTCTCCTGAAGGAGCGCGTGGTGTTTCTGGTGGGCCCGGTGAACGACCAGACCGCCAACCTGGTGGTGGCGCAGCTGCTGTTCCTGGAGAGCGAAAACCCCGACAAGGACATTTCGTTCTACATCAACTCGCCGGGTGGTTCGGTGAGCGCCGGCATGGCCATCTTCGACACCATGAACTTCATCAAGCCACAGGTGTCGACCCTGTGCATCGGCATGGCTGCCAGCATGGGCGCCTTCTTGCTGGCCGCCGGCGAAAAGGGCAAGCGTTACTCGCTGCCCAATTCGAAGGTGATGATTCACCAGCCGCTGGGTGGCGCACAAGGCCAGGCCACCGAGATCGAGATCCACGCCCGCGAGATTCTCAAGACCCGCGAGCAGCTCAACAAGATCCTGGCTGAACGCACCGGGCAGCCGCTGGAAAAGATCGAGCGCGATACCGAGCGCGATTACTATCTGTCTGCCGACGAAGCCAAAGATTACGGCTTGGTGGATCAGGTGATTGCCAAGCGGCCTTGACCAGTATCCCGGCTGAATGAGCGGCGTTTCCCGGGAGAGGGAAGCGCCGTTTTTTATTTCGCTATCATCTAGAACAACGCGTTACAAGGCATTTCCGACATGGCCGACAAAAAAGGCTCCACCAGCGAGAAAACACTCTATTGCTCCTTTTGCGGCAAAAGCCAGCACGAGGTGAAGAAGCTGATCGCCGGTCCATCGGTTTTCATCTGCGATGAGTGCATTGATCTTTGCAACGAAATCATCCGCGATGAGCTGCCTTCGACCGAGGCGGGGCGAGAGGCCCGCGGCGATTTGCCGACGCCTTCCGAGATCAAGCTCAATCTCGACAACTATGTGATCGGCCAGGAAGTGGCCAAACGCACGCTGGCCGTGGCGGTGTACAACCACTACAAGCGCCTGCGCCACAAGGACAAGGGTGCCAAGGATGAGGTTGAACTCTCCAAGAGCAACATTCTGCTGATCGGGCCCACCGGCTCGGGCAAGACCCTGTTGGCTCAGACCTTGGCGCGCATGCTCGATGTGCCTTTCGTGATGGCCGATGCCACCACCCTGACCGAAGCCGGCTATGTGGGTGAAGACGTCGAGAACATCGTGCAGAAGCTGCTGCAAAGCTGCAACTACGATGTCGAGCGGGCCCAGCGCGGCATCGTCTACATCGACGAGATCGACAAGATTTCGCGCAAATCGGACAACCCTTCGATCACCCGCGACGTGTCGGGCGAAGGGGTGCAGCAGGCCTTGCTGAAGTTGATCGAAGGCACCATGGCGAGCGTGCCTCCCCAGGGCGGGCGCAAGCATCCGAATCAGGACTTCCTGCAGATCGATACCACCAATATCTTGTTCATCTGCGGTGGCGCGTTTGCCGGCATCGAGAAAGTGATCGAGAACCGCACCGAGGCCTCAGGCATCGGTTTTGGCGCCTCGGTCAAGAGCAAGAAGCAGCGTACCTTGACCGAAATGTTCGGCGAGGTGGAGCCTGAGGATTTGATCAAGTTCGGCCTGATTCCCGAGCTGGTCGGGCGCATGCCGGTGGTCACCACGCTGGCTGAGCTCAGTGAAGATGCGCTGGTGCAGATCCTGACCGAGCCCAAGAACGCTCTCGTGAAGCAGTACCACAAGCTGCTGGCCATGGAAGGCGTTGACCTGGAGATCCGCCCGGCGGCCCTGCAGGCCATCGCCAAGAAGGCCTTGGCCCGCAAGACGGGTGCACGTGGCTTGCGTTCCATCCTTGAGCATGCCCTGATCGACACGATGTTCGATCTGCCGAATGCCTCGAATGTCGAGAAAGTCGTGGTGGACGAGTCCACCATCGATGAGAACAAGCCGCCGCTGCTCGTGTACCGCGAGGCGGCCAAGAAGGCTTGAGCCCTTGGGCTGTCAACATGACCCAGCCTGGTGCTGGCACGGCGGCTGCTTGGCTGCCGTGTCGGCCCCGGCGGGTTGAAATCTCCCGTTTGCGGACCATATTCAACAGGTAACCAAAGGATATCCATGTCCGGACAACCCCCTCTGCCTGCCACGTCCATCGACCTGCCGCTGCTTCCGCTGCGCGATGTGGTCGTGTTCCCTCACATGGTGATCCCGCTGTTCGTCGGCCGCCCCAAGAGCATCAAGGCTCTGGAGTTGGCGATGGAAGCCGAGCGCCGCATCATGCTGGTGGCCCAACGTACCGCCGCCAAGGACGAGCCCTCGGTGGCTGATATGTTCTCGGTCGGTTGCGTCTCGACCATTCTGCAGATGCTCAAGCTGCCTGATGGCACCGTCAAGGTGCTGGTCGAAGGGCAGCAACGTGCCACGGTCGAGAAGATCGATGACGCCGAAAGCCACTTCTCGGCCACCGTGCTGCCGTTGCCCGTGCCCGAGGTGGAGCCCGAAGGTGCCAAGGCCAGCGAGATCGAGGCCCTGCGCCGCGCAGTCATGCAGCAGTTTGACCAGTACGTCAAACTCAACAAGAAGATTCCGCCCGAGATCCTGACGTCGATCGCCAGCATCGACGATCCAGGTCGCCTGGCCGACACGATTGCGGCCCACTTGCCGTTGAAGCTGGACAACAAGCAGGCGGTTCTCGATCTGGCGGGCATCAAGGAACGCCTGGAAAATCTGTACGAACAGCTTGAGCGCGAGGTCGACATCCTCAATGTCGACAAGAAGATCCGTGGCCGCGTGAAGCGGCAGATGGAAAAGAACCAGCGCGACTTCTACCTGAACGAGCAGGTCAAGGCCATTCAGAAGGAATTGGGTGAAGGTGAAGAGGGTGCGGACATCGAGGAGATCGAGAAGCGCATCAAGGCCGCCAAGATGCCCCGCGACGCCTTGAAGAAGGCCGAGAGCGAACTCAAGAAGCTCAAGCTGATGTCGCCCATGTCGGCCGAGGCCACCGTGGTGCGCAACTACATTGACGTGCTGGTGGGCTTGCCCTGGGCCAAGAAGACCAAGATCAAGCACGATCTGGGCAATGCTGAAAACGTGCTGAACGAAGACCACCATGGCCTTGAGAAGGTCAAGGACCGCATTCTTGAATATCTTGCGGTGCAACAGCGGGTCGACAAGGTGAAGGCACCCATCCTGTGTCTGGTCGGCCCTCCGGGGGTGGGCAAGACCTCACTGGGGCAGTCGATTGCCAAGGCCACCGGGCGCAAGTACGTGCGCATGGCGCTGGGTGGCATGCGTGACGAGGCCGAGATCCGGGGGCATCGCCGCACCTACATCGGCGCCTTGCCCGGCAAGGTGTTGCAAAGCCTGACCAAGGTCGGCACGCGCAACCCCTTGTTCCTGCTGGACGAGATCGACAAGCTGGGCACGGATTTCCGGGGCGATCCCTCGAGTGCTTTGCTGGAGGTGCTGGACCCGGAGCAGAACCACACTTTTGGCGACCACTACGTGGAGGTCGACTTCGACCTGTCTGACGTGATGTTCGTGGCCACCTCCAACTCCATGAACATCCCGCCCGCGCTGCTGGATCGCATGGAAGTGATTCGCCTCTCGGGCTACACCGAAGACGAAAAGACCAGCATTGCCGAAAAGTACCTGCTGCCCAAGCAGATGAAGAACAACGGCGTGAAGGACACCGAGCTGTTGGTCACCGAAGAGGCCATCCGTGACATGGTGCGCTACTACACCCGTGAGGCGGGTGTGCGCTCCCTTGAGCGTGAACTCTCCAAGATCTGCCGCAAGGTGGTCAAGGGCTTGCTGCTCAAGAAGATGACGCCCAAGGTGGTGGTGAACGGCGAAAACCTCGATCAGTTCCTGGGGGTGCGCAAGTACTCCTACGGTCGTGCCGAGCAACAGAACCAGGTCGGTCAGGTGGTCGGATTGGCCTGGACCGAGGTGGGGGGCGATCTGCTGACCATCGAAGCGGCGCTCATGCCTGGCAAGGGCAACATCACCCGCACCGGTTCGCTGGGTGACGTGATGAAAGAGTCCGTCGAGGCGGCGCGCACCGTGGTGCGCAGTCGCTCCAGGGCATTGGGCATCAAGAACGAGGTGTTCGAGAAGAACGACATCCACATCCACGTGCCCGATGGGGCCACGCCCAAGGATGGCCCGAGTGCCGGTGCCGCCATGACCACGGCTTTCGTCTCTGCCCTCACGGGCATTCCGGTGCGCAGCGATGTGGCCATGACGGGTGAGATCACGCTCCGAGGCGAGGTCACGGCCATCGGGGGCTTGAAGGAGAAGCTGTTGGCGGCCTTGCGCGGTGGCATCAAGACCGTGCTGATCCCGGAAGAGAACGTCAAAGACCTGCAGGAGATCCCCGAGAACGTGAAGAACGGTCTCGAGATCGTGCCGGTCAAGTGGATCGACAAGGTGCTGGAGGTGGCTTTGGAGCGCGTGCCTGTGCCGCTGACCGATGAGGAAGTGGCTGCGAGCACGGCTGCTGCGGCCACGCCTGCGCCTGCGGTTGCCCCTGACGGCTTGAAGCATTGAAGCGGTTGGGCTCAAATTTCGGTCTGCGAGTTCTGAAGAGAGCGAAATTTGGGCTATAATTTTTGGATCGCAACGAACTTGATCAAAGAGTTTGTTGAGAAGTTTAGTCAAAACGCGGGAATAGCTCAGTTGGTAGAGCGCAACCTTGCCAAGGTTGAGGTCGAGAGTTCGAGACTCTTTTCCCGCTCCAGATTTCCGAAAAGGGAAGCCATTGCTTCCCTTTTTCGTCAGAGCAGTCAGCACGGCGCGATAGCAAAGCGGTTATGCCCCGGATTGCAAATCCGGTTAGTCCAGTTCGACTCTGGATCGCGCCTCCATCTTTTCATCCCTGTCGGATGTCCCAAAAAAAGCCCAGCCATGCTGGGCTTTTTGCATTTCATCATTTCGTTTCTTCACACTGGCAGATTCTGCTGCAGACCTTGGCAGGGGGGTTGAGCGGGGTGATGTCGCCTCTCTCTTTGCGTGTGGCTTGCCAAGGTTTCCGATTGGCGTGTCGGTGTGACAAACGGCCATATTTGGTGATTTCGTTATCGAAAGCTTTATATTTTTCGGGCATCATTCCTTGGGTACATTTGAAAAAATGTGCAAAAATTGTTGCTATGTTGCCTGAGGTGTGATTGCTCAGACCATCCTGATCTGATTTATCAGATTGAAGCTGATTTTGGATGGGGTTTGTAGGCGATTGCACCCAAGGTTCAACACAGCTTCGTTGCCACACCATACCTATTTTGCCGAGGGCCTGTGTTGATGAGAATGCCAGTGATGCTTGCCGTTGCGACTGCAGCATGTGCCCTTTGCATTCCGGTGACAGGCCTTCCCGACACCTTGGCGTTGGTGAATGCCAACCTCAAGTCCGATCTCGACGCCTTGATTGCCGACGGCAGCTACAACGATGCACTGGCGCTGATTGACAAGGTGGAGCGCCGCGGCAATTTGCCGCCGGAGATGCAGTTGAAGCGGGGCATCGTGCTGATGCAGCTTGGCGACACCGATGAGGCGCGCAAGGTGTTCGAACGACTGCGCGATGCCTACCCGACCCAGGCCGCGCCTTATGTGAACCTCGCGGCCATCGATGCCCGTGCCGATGACCTTGAGCGGGCCAGTCAGAACCTGACCAAGGCACGAGAGTTGGCGCCGAAGCAGGCTTCCACCCACGAGAGCCTGGGCCGCATCCACCTGGGGCTGGCCTGGAAGAGCTTCAAACTGGCCGCGGAACTGGACCCGGGGCGCCAGGCCTTGTTGCGCAAGAATGAAATGATTGAGAGCCTGATCCGCGACAGGGCCGTGCCGGCGGCACCTGCCACGGTCACGGCGCAGGCTGCGGTCCCCGTGCCTCCAGTGCCTCCTGCGTCGGCACCTTCGGCAGCGAGCCCCACCGTGGTGCCGGAAGCGCCGGCGCCATCGCGTCGCTCAGAGGTGACGTTGTTGGGCACGCGCCCGATGGGGGTCGCGACGCCGGTCGCTGTGCCTGCGGTGCTGGACCCACGTCCGCTTGACATCCGACCCGAAGCGCTGCGCCCGGTGTCGGCGGGGCCGATGGAGTCGGGTGCTGCCTTGTGCCCACCGACAGACGACCGTGCCTGTTCTTCGGCATTGCAGGCTTTGGAAGCCTGGCGTCAGGACTGGTCTCAGCGCTCGCTTGAAAAATACCGCGCACATTACATGCCCGGGTATTTCCCGTCTCCTTTCAAATCGGTGAGCCAATGGATCGCTTTCAAGAAGCGGGTTTTTGACAGCGCCGGCAACATTCATGTCTCTTTGAATGTCACCGCTGTGAAGTGGTTGGATGGAAAACGCCTGAGCGTCGCTGCGGTGCAGCGGTATCAATCAGCGACCTACCGCGATCAAACCAGAAAACGGTTTGTCATGATCAGGGATGGGGACCGTTGGCGGCTTGCTTCTGAACAAAAAGACGAAACCTGAGTCACTTCCCCGAATCCCATGCCCTCTGACCACTTGCCTGGCGCCGTGCGCCTGTTTGGCCTCGACATATTGCCTTTGAGCTTCGAGCAGTCCACGGATCTGTTGCTGCATGCTGCCGCCACCCAAGGCCCCAAGGTGGTGGTGACGACCAATGTCGACCATGTCGTGCGGCTGGAGCGTGACCCCGAGTTGAAGGCCTTGTACGCCAGCGCTGACTACACCTTTGCGGATGGCATGCCTGTGGTCTGGGCCAGCCGCATGCTTGGCACGCCGCTGCCTGAGCGGGTGACGGGCGCGGACCTGTTTGTGGCTCTGTGCCGCCACAGCATGACCAGTGGGCAACGGGTGTTTGTGTTGGGGGGGCGTCCTGGGCAGGAGCGCCTGCTGCGTGATCGCTATGCCAAGCGCTTTCCGGGCATGGATGTGGTGGTGTGTTGCCCGCCGATGAATTTCGATCCGGAGGGCAGTGAGGCGGATGCCATCGTTCGGACCATCCAGGCCTGCCAGCCGGATTTCATTTTTGTCTGCCTCGGGTTTGAGAAGCAGGAGCGCTGGGCCTTGCGCCATGTGCGCCGGCTGGACTCGGGGGTGATCGTGTGCGTGGGTGCAGCCCAGGAGTTTGCCCTGGGCCTCAAGCGCCGTGCTCCGCGGTGGATGCAGGACAGCGGTCTTGAGTGGTTGTGGCGTTTGACTTCAGACCCGGTGCATCTGTGGCGGCGGTACCTGTTGCAGGCGCCGGTGTTCCTCTGGCTTCTGCTGCAGGAGTGGCGTGAACACCGACGCTCTTATGCGTGAGTCTCTGTCTATCGGCCGGGTCTGATCATTTGACTGACAAAATTTCCATCATCGACGGCCGTGAACTCGATGACGACCTGGCCCGTGCGTGGCAGGCGCTGGCTCTGACGCGCCCGGACCTGGGCAGCCCTTTCTACCAGCCTGGCTTTGCCCGCATCGTGGCGCGCCAGAACCTGGGCTTGCGCCTGGCCCTGATCGAGCAGCAGGGCCAGTTGTGTGGTGTGTTTCCATTCCACCGCGATCGTTGGGGTCGCCTGCGCTCGGTCGGCTACCAGCTCAATGATTACCATGGCCTGGTGTTGCGCCAGGGCGTGGAGATCGACGCGACGCAACTGCTGCGGGCCTGTGATGCCCGCTACTTCGCGTTTGACCACATGCCCCTGACACAGGCTACCTTTGCACCCCACATCGCCCTGGAGACCCATTCGCCGGTGATGGAGCTGGAGGGCGGGATCGAGGCCTATCGCCAGCGTCTGAGTGCGCGCAGCGCCAAGGGATCGTCCGGCATTTTCCAATCGGTGGGCAACGCGCGCCGGCGGCTGGAGCGTCAGGTCGGCCCGCTGCGCCTGGAGATGGCCAGCAAAGATCCCCGTGCCTATCAGCGCCTGCTGGCGTTGAAATCACGCCAATTCGTCAGCACCACGGGCGGCAATCCCCTGGAGTTGCCCTGGATGCGCGGTGCGCTGGACGGCGTGTTCCACTGTGATGAAGGCGTCTTCGGCGGCATGTTGTCCGTGCTCTACGCGGGCGACCAGATGGTGGCTTTGCATCTGGGGATGCGCCATCGCGATCAGTGCCATGTCTGGTTCATCACCTACGATCCCGAGTTCGCCGCCTATTCACCGGGTTTGGTGTTGCTCATGGGCATGGCAGAGGCAGCGCAGGCGCATGGATTTTCTCTGTTGGACCTGGGGCGTGGCTCGCAGCCTTACAAAGCCCGGTTTCAGACGTCGTCGATTGCGTTGGGCGAAGGAGCTGTTTCCAGGCCTCAATGGGTGGCCCATGCCGCATTGGCAAAGGCCGCGCGCAAGCGTTGGTTGAAGACTACAATTTTGGGCCAGGTCTGGCGCACAGGCAAACACTGGCTTCATCGGGCTGGCCCTTGATTTTCGGAGGCCCTGAATGTCGATACTGGAGGATTTGATGCGTTTCGTGCGTCATCCATTGGCCTTGTCCTGCGAGGGTCCAGTCGAGAGTTTCATGGCCATCTTGAATGGATTGATCTGAATGAAGTTTCTGTTTCTTCGCCTGCTGCGGAAAATAGGCGGGCCCTTGTTGCTGACCTGCCTGCTTGGTCCGGCCTGGGTGTTTGCCACGCCTTTGGTTTCCAATCTGCCTTTTGATCTGGGGTGGAATGGGGGTTCCAGTGCACAGGCACCGACGACGCCTGCGGCTGCGGCGGCTGCGACCAGCAACCCCGCCGCCACCTCGACCTCGACCTCGACCTCGAAAGTGCCAACCGAGCGGCCTGCGGGTCCCAGCACCGGTGTTGTCAAGCCCGCCACACCTGCACCCGCCGTGACCACCGCTGCGGCGACCTCACAGATGGCGTCGCTCAGCATTGGTGCGGGTGATGTGCTGCAGGTCACGGTCTTCGGCCAGCCAGACATGTCTGCAGAGGTCTCGGTCACTGACGAGGGCGAGGTCACCCTGCCATTGATCGGGCTCCTGCGCATTGCTGGCATGTCGCAGGCCGAGCTTGAAAAACTCATTGCCCTGCGTTTGCGGGAACGCGAATACCTGCTGCATCCCGAGGTGTCGGTCACGGTCCGGCAAAACCGCAGTCAGGCCGTCTCCGTGCTCGGTGAGGTGGTGCGCCCGGGCCGCTACCCGCTGCAGGGCCGATTCACAGTGCTCGATCTGCTGGCGGTGGCCGGTGGCCTCACCCCCAAAGCCGACACGGTGGCGGTGCTGCTGCGCAAGGAGGGTGGGGCCGCAGGGACACCGGTGCGCATCCCCATCCGCCTGGACCGGGTGGCCAATCCCGACCGCAGTCCGCTGGACCTGGTCCTCAGCCAGGGCGACATGGTCTATGTGGGCCAGCAGAAGTTCTTCTACATCCATGGTGAGGTGCGTCGCCCGGGCAGCTATCCGATGGAGCCGGATCTCGATGTCATGCGTGCCCTGTCGCTTGGAGGGGGCGTGACCGAGCGTGGTTCGATGAGCCGCATCCAGATCCACCGAAAATCCGAGGGCACGGAGGCCCGTGATTTTTCACCGCAGCTGACGGATGCTGTGAAGGACGGTGATGTGATTTATGTGAAGGAGAGGATTTTTTGAATCCCTATCCGGTTGGATTGACCCTGAATCAGTTGGGGGCCATGCTCAGGTACCGTGTGTGGACGGTGCTGATCGTGACCTTTGTGACGGTGATCGTCACCGGCGTTGCGGTGATGCTGATTCCCAAGAGTTACACCTCGTCGGCTGAATTGTTCATTGAGTTCCGGGTCAATGACCCGATTTCGGGGCGTCAGTTTCCGGCCATCCTCGATGAAACCTATTTGCAGACCCAGGTCGACATCATTCACAGCAATGAGGTATTGGATCGCGTGATTGATACCCTGCGCCTGATGGAAGCCCCCGGTGCCGAGAAAAATCGTCAATTGCTGCGTGAGCGGGTTTTGAAAAGCCTGGATATTCAATTGCGCCGCACCAGTCGCATCGTCGAGATTCAGTATTCCGATCGATCTGCCGAGGCGGCCCGCGCTTTTCTCGATGCGTTGATCAAGGCTTATTCCGACATCAACAGCGAAATCAGCGTGGCACCCGCGCGAGCCCGTACCGAGCAATACAACGCGCAGTTGCAACTGCTGCGCAATGAAATCGACGGTATTCAGCAAAAGCTCACCGAATACCAGCAAAAAGCCCAGATCGTTGACACCGATGAGCGTCTGGACAACCGATCGCGCCAGTTGGGTGAAATCTCGAGCCGGCAGTTGGCCCTGCGGTCCCAGCGCCAGGAGTACGAGGCCCGCATGCGCGCCCTCGACACCATGATCCGTTCGGGCAGCGATGTGCCGGATGTGCCCGAGATTGCCCAGTTGCCGCGCGTGGCCGAACTCAAACTGCGCCTTTCCGATCTGGAGCGCCGCATCAGCGAACTGTCGGCCACCTACGGCAAGATGCACCCCCGTCTGCAAGCCCTGCAGGATGAACGCACCGTGCTGGTGGAGCGCGTCAGGCGTGAAGCGAAGGCCGCCCTGGAAGGCCTGCGCCTCGAGGGCAGCCGTCTGGCCGACCAGGAGCGCGCGTTGGGGCGCAATTTCGACGAGCAGCAGCGCTCGCTGCTGGAGTCCAAACGCCACCGTGACGTCATCAGCTCTTACCAGCGTCAGCTCGAAAGCACCCAGCGCGTCTACAACACGGCGGTCGCCAAATACGACGAAATCCTCATGTCGGGCACCGTCAATGGCACCAACCTGTCGGTTCTGCGCAAGCCCGAAGCCCCGTTGCGGCACTCCAAGCCCCAGATCACCAAGAGCCTGATCATGTCGGTGCTGGTGGGGCTGGCACTGGGGCTGGGTCTGTCCTTTGTGCTGGAGGTCACGGTGCGCCGCCTGCGTTGCCGTGAAGACATGGAACGCGGCCTGGGTCTGCGTATTTTTGGTCAGATTGGTCAGTCCACGGTCTGACGACACCTCCTCATGAAACTAGAACCGATCCTCGATGCCCATGCCGCTCCGGTGCCCCCGGCCTTGAGCAGCGACCGCATGGGTGAGCTGTTCATCCAGGCCGGCAAGCTGTCGCGGGCCCAGGTGGAGCAGATCATCCAGTTGCAGGAGACTTCGCAACTGCGCTTTGGTGAGGCCGCACGCCAACTCAATCTGTTGTCCGAGCAGGACATCAAGGCCGTGCTGGCCCACCAGTTCAACTACGTCACGGCCACCAACCTGCGGGTGGGGCTGGATGCCACCTGTCCCCTGCCGATCGCCAATTCTCCTTACAGTCCCGAGGCAGAGGCCATCCGGCGCATCCGCTCCGAGCTGTTGCTGGAGGCGCGGGGCCTGACCCCCCTGCAACTGGCGGTGGTCAGCCCCAGCGGTGGCGAGGGGCGCACTTACATGGCTGCCAACCTGGCGTTCTCGTTTGCCCAGGTGGGCAAGCGCACCTTGCTGATCGATGCGGATTTCCGCTCCCCCAAGGTGCACGCTTACTTCAGCATGAACAACAAGAAGGGCCTGTCGGGCGTTCTGTCCGGGCGCAGCGATGTCACGCTGGACGTGATGACCATGGTGCTTCCCAACCTGTATGTGCTGCCTGCCGGCCCACTGCCACCCAATCCGCTGGAAATCCTGCAAGACCCCAACCTTTCTGCCCTGATCGACAAGCTGGCCCGTGACCTCGATGTGATCGTGGTCGACACGCCGGCCGCCACGGCGTCCTCTGACAGCAAGGTCATCGCGCGCCAGGTGGGGACCGCCCTGGTCGTGGGTCGTGAGCACCGCACCCGCATTGCCGATCTGCGTGTCACCGTGCAGGCCATGCAGGATGTCGGCGTGCGTGTTTTTGGCACGGTCTACAACCGCTTCGACGGGCGCTCTGGCGCGGGCTCATCGGAGGCCGCAGGCCCCCGTGCCTGGTGGACTGCGCTCTCGCGCCTGTTCCAGCGCGGTCGTGCGCGCTGACAGGGGGCCTGGTGGCGGTCGGTAAGCCTTTCTGGACCCATTCCTTGTTGTCCGTTGTCGATCAGGTGCTGCTCAGCGGCCTGAATTTTGCGGTCGGCATGTGCCTCATCCGCTTCGGCACCAAGAGCGACTACGGTCTCTACTCTCAGTTGTTTGCGGCCAGCCTGTTCGCCGTGGGCTTGCTGGAGGCCCTCATCGGCAGTCCTTTGACGACGCTGGCCCCTCACATGCCGCCCGCTCAGCAGGCCCTGGCCATCCGGCGGCTGCAGCGCTGGCAATGGCTGGCCGGCGCAGGTCTGGGGGTGCTGTTCGGCCTGGTGGCGGCCTGGGTCGTCTGGGATGGTGTGCCCGAGGTGGCGCCAGGGCCGGTCGGCCTGGGATTTGCCGTCTTCGTCGCCATCACCACGGTGCGGGAGTACCGTCGCACGGTCTGGTTCATCCAGGCCGACCTGCGCAGCCTGTTGCTCAGCGATGGCTTGTATGTGGTGCTGGCCCTGATCGGTGGCGCCGCGCTGGCCCTGAGCCAGCAGGTGGGGGCGGCGTCCATCCTGGCGGTGCTCAGTGGGGCCCAGGGCCTGGCCCTGATGGCCGGTCAGCGGCCTGCCCCGGCACCGGTCGACACGCCCCTGCCGGTCTGGCGTGAGACCCTGGCTGCGGTCTGGGACAAAGGCCGCTGGGCCATGCCCGGCATGGTCGTCGGCTGGTTGGGCAACTACAGCTTTCTGTACCTGGCCTCGGCCATGTCGGGGGTGGAGGCCACGGCCGAGGTCAGTGCCTCCCGTCTGCTGCTGGTTCCGGTGGGCCTCATGGTGGTGGCCTGGTCCAGGGTGGCCCGGCCTTTGGCAGGCCGACTGATCCATTCGCGCGACTGGCGTTCGTTGAATCGCCTGTCGCTGTTTTCGCTGGGGGGCATCGAGGCCCTGTCCCTGGTTTACATGCTGATGCTGGTCCTGGCCCTTCCGTGGCTGCAGGCCCACGTGCTCGGGGCCAAGTACCAGGGCATCAACGCCCTGGTGATGGCCTGGGGGGCGTACTTCCTGGTCAGTGTGGCCCGAACCATCGCCACCACCTGGCTGGTCAGCATCGGGGCGTTCCGCCAGTTGTTCATCGAAGGCTGTGTGGTCGTTCTGTTCATGTTGGCGGTGGCCAGCCTGACCATCCCGCACTGGGGTGCCCTGGGCGCGGTGATGGCCCTGATCGCGATGGAGTCCTTTGATTTTCTGCTGCTGCTCGGCCTGATCGCCTACCAGCGGCGTCGCCTGAGCCGGGAGCTTCCACATGCCTGACGTCAGCGTCTGCGTTTGCACTTTCCGGCGGCCCGAGTTGCTGAATGCCTTGCTGGCCCTGCTGGCCCAGCAGCGTCTGCCCGCCTTCGACATCGTGGTGATCGACAACGACCCCGCCCACAGTGCCTTGCCGGTCTTGCAAGCCTGGGCCGAGCGCCTGCCATTGCGTTTTGCCCACCTGCCGGAGCCCAACATCGCCAAGGCCCGCAACCTGGCCGTGGCCCAGGCATGCGGCGACTGGCTGGCGTTCATCGATGACGACGAGTGCCCGGGCCCGGATTGGCTGAAACTGCTGGTTCAAGCCCAGGCGGCGACAGGGGCTGACGGTGTGATGGCCCCTGTGCTGCCCACCTACACCGAGGCCACGCCGGCATGGATGCGCAATGCCGGCCTGTTCGATCGACGTCGTTTCAGCACCGGTACCCGCATCTTCACGGAGGATTCGCGCACCGGCAACGTGCTGCTGAGGACGGCCATGGCGCGCAGCCTGCCGGGCCCTTTTGATCCGGAATTTGGGCGCTCCGGTGGTGAAGACACGCTGTTTTTCTCGCTGCTGCACCGGGCGGGCTTTGTGTTCGTGTGGTGCGATGAGGCGGTGGTCACCGAAGAGGTCCCGGCAGATCGTGCCCGGGTGAGCTGGATCTTGCGGCGGGCTTACCGCGGCGCCCAGACCTTTGTGCGGGTCGAACTGTACCCGCTGTCGGGCCCCCGCCGCGTGCTGCGCGCAGGTGTTCTGGGCCTGCGGGCCTTGCTGCAGCTCGGGGTGGCCTGCCTGCTGGCGCTGGCCCTGAGCCCGGTGGACCGCCTGCGGGCCTTTCGTTGGCTGCGCGTGGCCTGCGCTCAACTGGGCAAGTTGTCGGCGCTGACGGGCGCGCGTTATCTCGAGTACCGGGCCTGAGGCCCTGTCGTGCCAGGACTGGGGTCGACTATTGGAGTCGAGGGGGTCGAGGGGGTCGAAGGTGTTGATGGGGGCGTTGCCGCCGCAGCCAGCAGGCGGTGGCGGCGCAGCGACCAACTCACGGCGATCGAGGAGTAAACCACCAGCATGGCCAGAAAATTCACGCCGCGCAGCAATGAACTCTCGGTCAGGTTGTGCACCAGGATCACCACGATGACGGCGCCATGGAAGGCGGCTTCACTGGCGTCATAGCGTGACAGGCGGTACAGCGTCACCAGGTGGTGGATCAAGAAGGCGGCGAACAGAACCAGGCCGACCAGGCCCAGTTCATTGAAGATGTCCAGGTAGCCGTTGTGGGCCTGGAACGGCACCCAATACATCTTGTCGATGATGGCCTGCGACGCACTGCCCTTGCCCAGCCAGAAGGCGCCATAGCCCACCCCGAGCCACGGGTGGTTCTCGATCTCGTCGAGCACCATGTCCCAGATATCGAAGCGCCCGCTGATGTCCGTTCGCTTGCCCAGCAGGTCGGCCACGGGTTTGAAGAACTCGTCCCAGGTCGGCAGTCGGCCCTGCACCACGTAAAGCACATGCAGGTAGACCAGCAGCAGTGCCACCACCACGATCAGCACCCGGCTGACGACAAACTCGTCGGCCACGTATTTCCAGCGGAACAGGGCGAAGCAGCCCACCCCCAGGGCGGTCACCAGCAGGCTGGTGGTGCTCTTCGACATCACCAGATTGAGCCCGCAAAAAACCAGCAATACCAGCAGCAGCAAGGTCGGCATGCCGCGCTGGGGGTGCGTGGCATACAGGCTGACCAGGGTCATCACGGTGAAGGCCGTCATGATGCCGTAGCTGTTCTTCTGGTCGGTGATGCCGCGCCAGGCCCCGCCGACCCAGGCCTCGTTGCCGGCGGTGGCGTACTCGATGGCCGTATCGGGGATCAAGCCCACCGCCAGCACCGACGCCACCAGCAGGAGCAGCATGGTGCCGCTCATCAGGCGCAGCCATCGCCCATGGTCCAGGCCCTGAAGTTGCAGTGCCACGCCGATCAGCACCATGCCTGCGAGTTGCACCCCCTTCTTCACCGTCACCCCGGGCTGGACTGACCACAAGGCATTCAGCAGGCAGTAAATCAGCAAGGCCAGCAGGAAGGGACTCACCTGGGCCATCACCTCCTGGAAGCGTTCGAATCGGCGCAAGGCCAGTACACCAGCCAGAAGAAACAGGCTGCCCCACTGCAACTGGATGATCGCGTTGCCGCTGCTCAGGTTCTCGGCCTGGTTGGTGAACTCCCAGCTCAGGCCGGCGGGCAGCAGCGACCACGCCAGGCTCAGCACCAGCAACAGGCTGGCCCAGGCCTGGCCTGTTGGGGCCTGGGGCGGCGGGGGCGTTGCGGCGGCTGGAGAAACCGTGTCCATGGTGCGGGCCGGATCAGGGCAGGGCGGCCGGGCGCGCCAGATAGGCCTTGGACAGGGCCTTGAACTGCCCGCCATCGTTGCGCAGCGTGGTCTGGTTGCGTTCGCCCTGGCTGAACACCACGCCCACGCCCCCGGCGGCCACCAGTTGTTCGGGGTGGGTCAGGAAGTAGTGCACCCGGTTGTCGCGCCACGGCGGGCCACTGCTGGGGGCCGGCGCGGGCACGCCCAGCGGGGTTTGCCACCACAGCAGGGGGCGTTGCAGGCCCTCGAAATAGCGCCGGGCCTGGGCCAGGTGCTGGGCAAAGTTGGGGCTGCTGGTGTTGCTTTCGTCCCAGTACCAGGGCCCGCCGTTGCGCACGCAGGCGGCTGTCCGCGATTGGGCCTCCATGCAGCCGGCGTCGCGGTCCTGGGTTTGCATGACCACGAAGTCGGCCTTGTCCGCGCCCAGCTTGAGCATGTAGGCCAAGTCACCGGCCTGCAGGTCGTGGAACATGGATGGCGGAAAACCCACATAGGTGCGTGGTGCACGCAGCCGCGCGCTGCGCAGCAGGCAGGCGGCCAGTCCGGCCACGGTGTCCGGCAGTTCGGTGCAGTCGGGGTTCAGCCGCACCAGTGCAGGGTGGCGTTGGGGGTCGGGCTGGGCGCGCTGGGTGTAGCCCCAGAAGTCGGGCTCCAGGTTCACCAGCGCTGGTTTGCCATAGCGCCCCAGCCGGTCGAACAGCAGTTGCACCTGCTGCCAGTAGGGGCCCATGAAAGCGGGGTCGGTCAGGCCGCTGATGTTGCCGTCGCCGCGGGCAGCCATCTGGTAAAGCGTGAACATCGGAACGGCGCCCACCAGTTCGGCGTGTTCGGCCACCAGATCAGCGTAGGCCCCAGCAGGGCTGTTCCAACTGAGCCAGGAGTCCTTGCCCACGCCATTGAGGTAATGCTGGTAGATGTCGGGCATCAGGCCCTGGCCCAGCACGGTGCCTGTGTCGGTCGAACCCACACCGATCAGCAGACGGCGGGGACGGCCCAGGGCCTGGGCCAGGGCGCCGGGCCGCTGGGCCAGTGGCAGGGTGGCGAGTTCGACATGGGCTGGCGCACCCGATGCGGGCGCAGGCCCGGCCTTGCCCTTGGGGCCCGCGGCGCCGCTCAGGCCCGTCAGCAGGCTCAGGCCCAGACCCAATGCCCAGACCCAGGCCGGGCGGCAGCGTGGCAGGACCGCGCGTCGGCGCGGGGCTGGGGTCGCTGGGGCGGTGCGGTCCATGTGCGCCTCCTGGGCGGTCCTGGGGTGGGTGGAAGGTCGCTGCGGTGTGGTGTGGCCCCGTCACGCCGGGCACAGCAAGACATTGACCGCAGATCGGCTGAAATTATGCCAGTCGCTTGTCGTGCATCAGGGCTGCTCTGTCGCTCTATCACTCAACTTGACGGGTGCCAGCCTGACATACGCCAAAATGGAATGCTGGCGCCAACCTTCTGGGTGTCGATATCTTCCTTTTGCCACTTGCCTGCGGCGTCAATGTCCATGAGCGATTCGTTTTCCCGGTTCCAGGCCCAGCAACGCTTTGCCTCCCTGGATGGCCTGAGGGCCTTCAGCATCCTGGGTGTGATCTGGCACCACACTGCGGCCTCGGTTCACGGGCCTTTTCTGGGCCATGTGGGGGCGGAGGGGGTGTCGTTGTTCTTTGCCATCAGCGGGTTCCTGATCACCACGCTGCTGCTGCGCGAGCAGCGCCGTCAGGGGCGTGTGGATCTCAAGGCCTTTTACGTGCGCCGCAGCTTGCGCATCTTTCCGCTGTATTACGCCACTCTGGCGCTTTATGTTTTGACGGTCTGGGTGCTGGAGCGTCATTCGCCTGTCGGGCGGGCCTTTTTTGAGAATCTGCCGTACTTTGCCACCTACACCAGCAACCTGTTTGTCGAGATCCAGGGGCGGGTCATCTTCTACTTTGCCTGGTCCCTGGCTGCCGAGGAGCAGTTCTACCTGATCTGGCCCGGCCTCATGCTGCTGCTGGGCAGCCGGGGGCGCAGCGCCTGGGCCCTGGTGCTGCTGCTGAGTCTGAGCCAATGGGCCTGGGCCAGTGGTCGCGGCAACTGGGCCTTCTTGCCCAGTCCCTTGCTGGCCGGCGCCTTGCTGGCCTTGTTGCTTGACCAGCCGCGCAGCCACGCCGTGCTGAAACGCGCCTTGGCTTGGCGCGGCGCTCCCTTGGCCTGGGCGTTGGCCCTGGGTGGGGCGCTGGCCTGGGGCGAGGCGCCGGTCCTGCTGCTGGGGGGGCTGTTTGCAATGCTGGTCGGGGCCTGTGTGGTCCGTGAGGACCACGTGCTCCAGCCCTTGCTGAGCTGGCGCCCCCTGGCCTACCTCGGCACCATCAGCTATGGGCTGTACATGTTGCACATGCTGTGCAAGAACGCGGTGCTCAAGGGGCTGGGCCTGTGGGGGCCGGCCGGGGATGGGGGGCTGGTGTTTGTCCTCACCCTGGTGACGGCCGTGCTGGCGGCCAGCTTCAGTTTCCGCTATTTCGAGTCCTGGTTTCTGCGCCGCAAGACGGCCTTTGAACGATGAGGCTGAGCCGTCCAGTCGGTGCTGGCCAGGGCGCCGCTATCATGGCGGCGCCGTGCAGTGCGCGCACTGCTCCCGATGGTTCTTTTTCTGAAATGGGCGACCCGGTTTTATGAAATGGCATCTGCTGACGCCCTACCTCCAGACTCGCCAGCAGCCCTGGATCACCGATGGCCTGACGGGCCATCAGTTCAACATCATTCCAGCCACCTACCGCCATGACGCCTTGCGTGCCCATGCCTCGGGCAGGGACTGGCTGGATTTTCTGGGTCAGACCGCCCAGGCTTGGCGCGAGGCGCGGCCTGGCGATGGTTTCCTGACGGCCTTTCCGCCCCTGGCCACCACCACCGGCGCGCTGCGCCGGCTTGGGGGGGCTCCCGGCCCTTTGGTGGCCTGGACCTTCAACCTGGGGGCCCTGCAGGGCGGGCTCAAGCACTGGCTGGCCAGCCAGGCCTTGCGAGCGGTTGATGTGTTCGTGGTGCATTCGCGCCAGGAGATCGAGGCCTACAGCCAGTGGTTGCGTCTGCCTTCGAGCCGTTTCGAGTACGTGCCCCTGGGCCGGGAACTGCGGCAGCCCTGGCTGCCCGAGGACGAAGACCAACCTTTCGTGCTGGCCATGGGCTCGGCCAACCGCGACTGGCCCACCTTGGTCGCGGCGGTGGGGGCATTGGGTTACCGCACGATCATCGTGGCGCCGCCGCGCAGCCTGGCCGGGCTGGACCTGCCACCAGGCGTCGAGCTGCGCAGCGGCCTGAGCCGTGAGCAATGCCAGGCCTTGTGTCAGCAAGCCCGGGTGAATGTGGTGCCGATCGAGAACCAGACCACGGCGTCGGGCCAGGTCACGCTGATCGAGGCCATGATGTTTGGCCGCGCCGCGGTGGCCACGCGTTGCCCTGGCACCCTGGATCTGGCAGAAGACGGTCAGCATGCCCTGCTGGTGCCTCCAGGCGATGCGTCGGCCCTGGCAGACCGCATCGAAGCATTGTGGCTGGACAGTGCCTGGCGCGCACGCCTGGGCCGTGCGGCCGCGGCCCATGTGCAGGCTGAATTCTCGGAGCAGGCCGAAGCTCGCCATCTACAACGCCTGCTGGATCGTTTCGGCTCGCCGTGAAGCCAGGTCGGGCTCAGCAGATAATCAGAGCCCCGGGTCCGTGGATTCTTGTGGTCCGCCCCTCTCATTTTTTCTGTCTTTCGAGTTGCGCCGTCTGACCATGTCTTCGTGTCCTTTTCCTGAGCAGAGTCCACGTCGTCAGGCCTGGGGCCCGCGCCTGCGTGGCCTGCTCCTGGCCACGCTGGGCGTTGGCGGGGCGGGCTCGGCCAGTGCCGTGGTCGAACTGTCCGTGCAACTGGACAGCAGTTGGGCCAGCGACAGCAACCCCTTGCGTCTGCCGGCGGGTGCCGACACCCAGGCTTTGTTGGGGCGTTCGGGTCCAGGTGACAGTGTGATGTCGGTCGATCTGCGCGCAGCCATGATCGTCCCGCTCGGATCGGACGACACCCGGCTGGAACTCAAGGCTGCCGAGGGCAAGCGCCAGTATCAGAAGCAAACGCAGCTGGACCATGAGATCCACCAGTTCGATGCCCGCCTGTTCTGGCAGCTCAGCCCTTTGTTACGGGGGCGTCTCAGTTACGGGACCGATGATCGGCTCTACCAGCCCCAGAACGCCATTCAGGTCGGACGAGACTTGATGCGTCAGCAGCAAGGGGGCTCGGAATTCGCGCTGCGCATCACCGAAGACCTGTCCTTGCCCATCACCCTGGAACGCGCCTCGGTGCGGCACGAGAACCCTCAGAACCAGTTCCTGGATCGCAACGATCAGACGCTGCAACTGGCGCTGCGCTACACCTCGCCGCTGGGCTCCAGCCTCAGCGTGGGCAGCCGGCGCACCGCCGTGGACTACCCGAATCGGGCTGCCGCCGATGCCGCCATCCTCGACACCCACTACACCGACCGGCTCTACTTTGCCGACGTCGACTGGGTCTACAGCCCGCTGACCCGGGTCGGGGGGCGCCTGGGCTGGTTGCAGCGGCAATACGAGACCCTTGGGCAGAACGATTTTGACCACCGTCTGCTCACCCTGCGGGCCAGCTACCAGCCGTCGCCCCTGAGCCGATTCGATGTGGAGTGGGGCCGTCGCCTGTATGACTCGGGCACCCCTTCGGCGCTGTATTACCTGGCCAGTGGCCTGCGGCTGGGGCTGGATTGGCGCCTCACCGAACTCACCCGGCTGCGCCTGATGGCCGCGCATGACCGCCAGCAGAACCAGGGGGCCGCGGTGGCCGGCGCCCCCCTGGGGCAGCCCGACAACCAGGTCAATCGCCTGGGCGCCTCGATCGACTACGCCATCAGCCAGGGCTGGCGCCTGTATGCCGAGGGCCAGCGCGATCGTTTCACCACCGTGGGGGGCGGTACCTCGATCCAACAGAACGTGTTGCGTCTGGGGCTTGAGTACACCTACGAGAACGTGGCCGGCACAGCAGTTCGTGCCGGGCTGGGGCGGCGACCATGAGCCTGTCCCTGCTGAGTCGCGCCGACCGGTGGCTGGCCCGCCGTGTCGCCCGCCGCCTGTTGCCACTCGGGCAGGGGCCGGGGGTGCTGAGCATCAGTTTTGACGATGCGCCGGCCAGCGCCTGCCGTCTCGGTCGCCAACTGCTGGAGGACGAGGGGGCACGGGGCACGTGGTACATCGCCGGGGGGCTGACCGACCAACTTGAGCAGGGGCAGCTGTGCCATGCCGTGGCTGATTTGCAGGCTTTGGCCGAGGGCGGGCACGAGCTGGGTTGCCACACGTTCTCGCATCGCCCCTGCGCAGGACTCAGCCCGCAACAGCTGCACGACGAAATCCGTCGCAATGCGGATTTCTTCATCCGTGACGTGGGCGTGCCGGCCCCCCGCCATTTCTCGTTTCCGCTCGGGGATTACGGGGTGTTGTCCAAGCACCTGGCGGCGGCGCATTTTGACTCCTTGCGCCTGACCCGTCCTGGCATTCACCAGGGTCAGGTCGACCTGAACGGCTTGCAGGCCCAAGCGCTGTACGGCGACGGTTTGGCGGCGGCGGCCTTGCAGGCCCTGATCGAACAGACCGCCGCCAGTGGGGGCTGGCTGATCCTGTACACCCATGCGGTCACCGAGCCCGCGGTGCGCTGGGGCTGCACGCCGACCCAGTTGAAACAGGCCCTGCGCTGGGCCCGTCAGGCCGGCTGCGACATCCTGCCCGTGGGGCAGGCGGTCGACCGTTTCAGGGCCCGGGCGTTGCGGGCCTGAGTTTCAGGCTTATTTCAGGCTCAGCACCCAGCTGGCCAGCTTCTTGGCTTCGGCCTCGTTCACCTGGGTGTTTGCGGGCATGGGCACGGGGCCCCAGACGCCGCCACCGCCCTTGAGGATCTTGCTGCTCAGCTTGTCCACGGCGTCTTTCTGGCCAGCGTACTTGGCAGCGACATCCTTGTAGGCCGGGCCCACCACTTTTTTGTCCACCGAGTGGCAGGCCATGCAGTTCTTGGAGGTGGCCAGCGCCAGGTCGGCCATGGCCGGTGCTGCAAAGGCGAGGGCGGCGGCAAGGGTGAACAGGGTGCGCTTCATGATCATCTCGTGTCCGTGGGTTGCGTTACATTGTGATTCGGGAATTGTAGGGGTCTTGTCTTCCGCCGTGGAGGCAGGTGTTGGTCAATCCTCACATTGGAGTGCGTGATGTATTTTCTGGGCCTGGGCCTGATCCTGTTGCTGCTCAAATACCTGGAGATCGGTTTTGTCGCGACCTGGAGCTGGTACGTGATCGGTGTGCCATTTGCTTTGGCGGCGCTGTGGTGGGTCTGGGCCGATTCTTCGGGCTACACCAAGCGGCGGGCCATGGACAAAATGGAGAAACGCCGCCGCGACCGCATTGAACGGCAGAAGGAAGCCCTGGGCGTGGGCATCCGCAAACGGCGCTGAGGCTTCGCGCCAACCCGGGCGCGCCAAGCCGACTTGCTGAGCGACCTGCCCCGTGATGGCGCCTGTAGCGCCTTGGTCACAAAGTCCGTGTTGTTTGGTAAACCTTAATGCGAGTTGTTATCATTAACATGTAAACTTGCGCTTCACCAAATAACAACAATCCCGATTCATTGGAGTGTCGTGGCGCGGGGGCGAAGGTCCTTGTCCGGCGGCGGCCTTGGGTGAGCCGGGCAGACTGATCATGGCGTTTCACCTTCTCCGCCCGCGCAAGTGCGAGGCGATGGGCCCGCGGCCGTCTCGTTGGCTGGCTGGCCTGACCCTGTTGGGCGTGGGCCTTGTGCTGGCTGCCTGTGGCGGTGGGGGCGGTTCTTCCGCCTCGACCAGTTCAGACAGTCTTTCGGCTGCCGCTGCGCTGGGGCAGAAAATCTTCAACGACCCTTCGTTGTCGGCCTCGGGCAAGATGTCCTGTGCCACCTGCCACGATGCCACTTTGGGCCACGCCTCGCCTTTCGGCGGCGCCGTGGTGGCCGGCGGGCCCGCGCTGGACCAGCCCGGCACCCGCACCCCGCCCGCGCTCAACTACCTGCGCTACAACACCGCGTTCTTCTTTGCCAGCGACGGCACCCCCACGGGGGGCTTTACCTGGGACGGCCGAGCCAGTTCGCTGGCTGATCAGGCCGTTCGACCGTTCTTGAGTGCCAATGAAATGGCCAACAGCGACGCGGCGGCCGTCATCGCCAAGCTGGCCCAGGCCTCTTACGCGGCCGAGTTCAAGGCCGCATTTGGTCAGGGCATCTTCGATCAACCTCAGACCGCGTTCGATCGCGTGACCTATGCACTGGAGCGCTACCAGCGCGAGGACCCCGATTTCGCGCCCTTCAGCAGCAAGTTCGATCGGTTCACCGCCGGTTCAGTGGCCTTGAGCGATGCCGAACTGCGCGGCTTGGCCTGGTTCAACCGCAGCGACAAGGGCAACTGTGCTGCCTGCCACCCCAGCACCAAGCCGGCCAATGCGCCAGGCGCGCTGTTCACCGATTTCACCTTCGACAGCCTGGGGGTGCCGCGCAACACCGAGATCGCGGCCAATGCCGACCCGGCCTTCTACGACCTGGGCTTGTGTGGTCCCTCGCGCACCGACCTCAGCGCCCGCACGGACCTTTGTGGCCTGTTCAAGGTGCCCAGCCTGCGCAACGTGGCCCTGCGCAAGCGCTTCTTCCACAACGGCAGGTTCAGCTCATTGGAGGACGTGGTGCGCTTTTATGTGCAGCGCGACACCAACCCCGAGAAGTGGTACCCGCTCGATGCCGGTGGCCAGCCCGTCAAGTTCAACGACCTGCCACCCGCGCTGCGCGGCAATGTGAACACCACCGAGGGGCCCTACAACCGCCCATTGGGCGGGGAACCGGCCCTCAACGAGTCTGAAATCCAGGACCTGGTGGCTTTCCTGCGCACCTTGAGTGACGGCTACAAGCCCTGAGAACTGAACGCTGCTCCCCCACCGCCCCCCATTTCAATTTGCGAAAGCCCCCATGAGCAACAAGTCCCTTCCACTTTTCCGTTGCAGCGCCCTGGCGCTGGCCACCCTGGTCCTGACCGGCACGGCCCAGGCGCAGACCCCGCCCCCGGCGGCCTTGCCTGAGGTGCTGGCCGAGCTGCGTCAACTGCGCGAAGAATTGAAGCAGGTGCGCGCAGAACTTGACACCGTCAAGCGGCAACAGGCCCAGCCTGGGCAGGGGGCTGCGCCCGCGGGCGCTGGCGCCTGGGCCGGATACGGCGGCGCGACCGCCAAGGCGGGTGAACCCACGACCACGACGGTGGCCACGGCGGCCCCGGCCGCCGAGCCCGCACGGGCCGTGGACAATCCGCTGAGCTTCTTCGGCTATGCCGAAATGAACTACAGCCGGCCGCGCAACAACGCCTCGGGCGCCACCGCCACCCTGCGCCGCGGCGTGCTGGGTTTTGCCTACCGCTTCAACGAGCGCACCCGCATGGCGGCCGAACTGGAAGTTGAGAACGCCGTGGTGTCGGCCTCGGACAAGGGTGAGGTGGAGTTCGAGCAGATGTACATCGAGCACGACCTCACCGACAGCCTGTCGGCCAAGGCGGGCCTGTTTCTGATGCCGGTGGGTTACCTCAATGAAAGCCACGAGCCCACGCGCTACTTCGGCGTGAACCGCAACCTGGTCGAGACCGCCATCATCCCCAGCACCTGGCGCGAAATGGGCCTGGGCCTGCGTGGCACCACGGCGGGCGGCCTGCGCTGGGACGCGGGCATGGTCACCAGCTTTGACCTGACCAAGTGGGACGCCGCCAGCAGCGAGGGACGCGACTCCCCACTGGGCGCGATCCATCAGGAGGGGCAACTGGCCAAGGCCCGCAACGCCGCCTTCTACGGCGCGCTCAACTACAACGGCATCCCGGGCTTCAATGTGGGCGGCAGCGTGTTCAATGGCGGCGTGGGTCAGAAGCAGACCAGCTTCGCCGCGCCCAATGCCTCGCTCACCCTGGCTGAACTGCACACCCGCTGGCAACCCGGTCGCTGGGATCTGTCGGCCCTGGCGGCCCAGGGCCGCTTCAGCGACATCTCGGCCCTCAACGCCACCTTTGCAGGTCAGGCCACGCCGGTGCCCAGCCGCTTTGGCGGCTGGTATGCCCAGGCTGCCTATCGGGTCTGGAGCCAGGGCGAATACGCGGCTGTGCCGTTTGCCCGTTACGAGCGCCTGAACACGGCCAGCGCCTACACCGGCTTGCCGGTGGGCCTGTCGCCCTCCATCCTGCCCGACGTGCGGGTGATGACCGTGGGCACCAGCTTCTACCTGAACCCGCAGGTGGTGCTCAAGGCCGATTTCCAGCGCTACCTCAGCGACAAGTCGCTGGACATGTTCAACCTGGGCGTGGGCTTCCACTTCTGATCGAGCACCGCGATTCGCTAACATCGGGGCCCCTGTCACTCGCCTTGGCTGAAAGCCGCACACCATGATCACCCGGCGTCAAACCCTGCAGAAAATTGCGCTCGGCGCACCGCCTCTGGTGTGGACCGCGCAGGCCTTTGCCGCCAGTTTTCTGAGCCTGGAGCAGGCCCAGCGGGCCTTGCTGCCGCAGGCCACCGACTTTGTCGAGCAGGCGCTGGCGCCTGATGTGGCCGCGCTCAAGGCGGCCGGTCTGGGGGTGCCGTCTGGCTATGCGCCCAAGGCCTGGATCGGGCGCGCGGGTGAGGCCGTGCAAGGCTGGGTCTTGCTGGATCGCGTGGTGGGCAAGTACGAGCTGATCGACTATGCCGCAGGTTTCAACACCCAGGGCCAGGTCAGCGGCGTCGAGGTGCTGGTCTATCGCGAGTCGCATGGGGCCGAGATCCGTACCCCCGCCTGGCGACGCCAGTTCGAGGGCCGCAAAGGCCCCTCGCAGATCCGTTTTGGCGACGACATCCGCAATATTTCGGGCGCCACCCTGTCTTGCCAGCACGTGACCGAAGGCGTGCAACGCCTCAGCGCCCTGGTGCAGGGCCTGGTCAAGGCGCGCGAGGGCCGCTGATTTGCTGCACCAACGCGCCCGCCCCCTGCTGGGCACCCTGGTGATGCTGCGTCTGCGCGACGACAGCGCGGCTCGGGCTGAGCAGGCCATGGCCCAGGCCTTCGACGAGGTGGCACAGGTGGACCGCCTCATGAGCGCGCACCAGACCGGCAGCGAGTTGCATCGTCTGGCCAGCGCGCGTGCCGGCGACCTGATCGACCTTCACCCCCACACCGCGCGGGTGTTGACGCTGGCCCACCATTGGCAGCGCCAGAGCGCGGGGGCCTTCGACCCCTTGCGGGCGGGCGTGGAACTGGCTCGGCGAGGCCTGCGCCCCGCGCTGGCACCGGCCTTGGGCCAGGCCCTGGCCAGCTGGCAGGGGCTGCGCTGGCTGACACCCCTCACTTTGCGCGTCGACGGTGCGATGCCGCTCGACCTGGGCGGCATTGCCAAAGGCTATGCGGTGGATTGCGCCCTGGCCGTGTTGCGCCAGCAGGGCGTGCCCGCCGCTTTGGTCAATGCCGGGGGCGATCTGCGAGCCTACGGGCCCGCGCCCTGGCCGATCGAATTGCGCCTGCCCGAGGCGCCCACGCGAACCCGACGCCAGCCCGGTCTGCGGGGCCTGCACAACGCGGCCCTGGCCTCGTCGGTGACGGGGCCGCAGCGCGCCGACTGGGTGTCCACCGGGCGGATGCGCCCGGGCTCGCCAGGCCGGCGTTGGCAAGCACCCACCGCCTGCACCGTGATGGCGCCCGATTGCGTGAGCGCCGATGCCCTGACCAAGTGGGTGCTGCAGGGCCCGGCAGGTGTGCCTCGGGGGCGCCTGGCACGGGTGTTGCGCGCCCAAGGCGCACGGGTGTGGCTGACATGAACCGGCGCCACCCACCCCATCATGGGTCGCACCGTCCGCAGCGCTGGCGGGCCGGCTGGAGCCGACGTGGCATCGGCGCCCTGGTTGGGCTGCTGCTGGGGCTGTGGCTCAGCGGCATGGCTTTGTGGGCCTGGGGCGGCGAGTGGTCGCCTGACACCCCCCCTTGGCAAACGCAGGCGCACCGCGCGGCCCAGGTGTTGCATGGGGTGCTGGTGTGGGCCGTGTGCGCTCTGGCCGGGCGCTGGCTGGGGCCCCATGCCTTGCAGATGTGGGGGCGCAGAGGCGCCCGCGTGGCCTGGTGGCTGGGCCTGGCCACCGCGGCCCTGGGCGGTTGGGTGGCCTTGGCCGGCCTGGGCCTGCTGTATGGGCCGGCCGACTGGCGCGAGGCCCTGGTGTCCCTGCACTGGTGGCCCGGCCTGCTGTGGCCTTTGCTGGCCTTGGGGCATGGTCTGTACCACCGCTGGCTGGGGCGCTGAAGTCCCGCGCTGAAGGCGGGCGGAGCAGGGGGGCGGGTCCGCTGCCATCGGGGCTTCACGTTCTGCGGGCACAATCTCGCGCATGCTGATCTACCCGCAATTCAACCCCGTGGCCCTGCAGCTGGGGCCCTTGTCCGTGCATTGGTACGGCCTGACCTACCTGGCTGCCTTCGGCCTGTTCATGCTGCTGGGCATTCAACGCCTCAAACACCTGCCTTATGCCGCTCTGCAAGGGCCGCAGGCCTGGAGCCGGCGCGATGTCGAGGACATCCTGTTCTACGGTGTGCTGGGCGTGGTGTTGGGCGGGCGCCTGGGCTACTGCCTGTTCTACAAGCCCCTGCACTACTTGAGCCACCCACTCGAGATCCTGCAGATCTGGACCGGTGGCATGAGCTTTCACGGTGGCCTGCTCGGCGTGATCGTGGCCTTGGTGTGGTTTGCCCGGGCCCACCGCCGCCCGTGGTTGCAGGTGACCGACTTTGTGGCCCCTTGCGTGCCCACCGGCCTGGCCGCCGGGCGGGTGGGGAATTTCATCAATGGCGAACTGTGGGGGCGTTTCAGCCCGCCAGACCTGCCTTGGGGCATGGTGTTCCCGCAGTCGGGCTCGATGTTGCCGCGCCACCCCTCGCAGGTCTACCAGATGCTGCTGGAAGGGCTGCTGCTGTTCGTGCTGCTGTGGCTGTATGCACGCAAGCCCCGTCGCCTGGGGGAGGTGTCTGCCGCTTTCCTGCTGGGCTATGGCGTGTTCCGTTTCACGGCTGAGTATTTCCGCGAGCCCGATGCCTTCCTGGGCTTGTTGTCCATGGGCATGAGCATGGGCCAGTGGCTGTGCGTGCCGATGGTGGTGGGCGGCGCTTTGATGTGGCGCTGGGCCCAGCGCCAGCCCTTGCCTGGCGCTCGCGCCGGCTGAGAGGGATCAGCCTGGGGGCAGGCTGCCCCCAGGGGCAGCGCGCCCTGGCGGGCAAGGCCTGTCAGGCCGTCAGGGCGTGGCCTGAACCGCCTCCAATCACGCGACATGGGCCCCGCCTGCGGGGGTAAACACCGAGCTTCGAGTGCTTGCCTTGTGCGCCCAAATCAAAATAATTAGCTGTAATTATGAAAAATTACAGAACCGCCCCCTTCTGCTGTCGCGCCTTCCGTCGGGCCTCCGGCAGGCTGGGGCAGGGTGCTCATGCGGCATCGGAGCAGCCATGCGCCTGAAGCCCAACTCCTTGCACAGCGAGGTGGCCGATCAGTTGCGTGAGCGCATCTTCAATGGCGAGCTGGCGCCGGGCATGTTTCTGGACGAGGTGGCCCTGTGCGAGCGCCTGTCCATCTCTCGCACCCCCCTGCGCGAGGCCTTGAAGGTGCTGAGCGCCGAGGGCCTGTTGCGCCACGAGCCGCGCCGTGGCTGTTTCGTCAACGAGGTGACCGAGCGTGATCTGGACGAGATCTTCCCCCTCATCGCCTTGCTGGAGGGGCGCTGCGCCTACGAGGCAGCCCGCCATGTCAACGACGCCGACCTGGCCGCACTGGCGGTCTTGCACCAACAACTGCAGGCCTGCGCGCAGGCCCAGCAACTGACCGAGTACTACCAGGTCAATTACCAGATCCACGAGGCCATCATCCGCCTGGCCGACAACCGCTGGCTGGCCCAGACGATTGGTGATTTGCGCAAGATCCTGCGCCTGGCCCGCCTGCAGTCCTTGCAGGCCCCGGGGCGCATCGGCCAAAGCCTGTCCGAGCACCTGGCGGTGCTGGCGGCTTTGACGGCCCGCGATCCCGAAGGGGCCGAGGCCGCCATGAGAACCCATTTGTTGCGTCAGCGTGAGGCGCTGCGTGATCTGGCCCGTCAACAACCCAGCCGAGTGCTCGCATGAACGCCACTACCACCTGGATCAGCCGCCGTGTCTCCAAACTGTTGCCTGCCGCTCTGGCCAAGGATGATGCGGCTGCGGGCGCTCCGGTGAAGAGCGACGCACCCACGCCCCCCTTGCGGGGCCCCGGCAGTGCGCCGGCGCCCAGCCCGCGTGGCAAGCCGGCCCAACGCAGCACCCGCGAGCGCCTGGACGCCACCCTGCGCCAGGGCGACGAGGCTTTGTCGCCACGCATGTTGCGGCGCGCCCTGGAGGAACTGCGCGGCATCGTCGACCCGCGGGTCAGCGAGGTCGAGGGCGGGCGCCGGGCCGCAGCCCTGGCGGTCTGGTACCAAGGGGCCACACCGGCCCGCCGGCGCGATCTGTGGCTGTTGATGAGCGAGATGTTTGTGGCCGACGCCGACAAGGCCCGCGAGGCCCAGGCCCGTTTTGCGGCCGCGGTGGGGACCGCTGACGAGGCCGTGGCCGAGGTGCACTACCGCCGCGCCACCGTGTCGCCACGCCGGCGCCTGCTGCAGCGCTTCAGTGTCTACCCGGGCGGGGTGCAGTTTCTGGTCGATCTGCGCGCCGAGCTGCAATCCCATCTCAAGGCGGACAAGCGCCTGCAGGCCCTCGATGTCGAGATGGAGTACATGTTCTCCACCTGGTTCGATGTGGGTTTTCTGGACCTGCGCCGCATCAGCTGGGATTCGCCTGCGTCACTGATCGAGAAGCTGATCCAGTACGAGGCCGTGCACGACATCAAGAGCTGGGCCGACGTGAAGAACCGCCTCGACAGCGATCGCCGCTGCTATGGCTTCTTTCACCCGCGCCTGCCTGAGGTCCCCCTGATCTTCATCGAGGTGGCCCTGCTGGACGACATGGCCAGCGACATCGTGCCCCTGCTCGATGAGTCGGCGGCGGCCGCAGACCTGCAGAAGGCCACCACGGCGATCTTCTATTCGATCAGCAACACCCAGGTCGGCTTGCGCGGCGTGAGCTTCGGCGACTCGCTGATCAAGCGCGTGGTCGAGACACTCAAGGATGAGTTCCCCAAGCTCAAGACCTTTGCCACCCTGTCGCCCATTCCGGGCCTGCGGTCCTGGCTGCAGCGTCACCTGGCGGCCCAGCTGGAGCGCCTGGACGAGCGAGCGCTGCGCGAGCTGGGGCGGGCTGTCAGCTTCGAGCCGCCGAGCGCTGAACATGTGCTGGGGGCCCTGGACAAGCCGCTGGCCCTGGAGGCCAAGTCGCCCGTGCGCCAGTTGCTGCTGCGCTGTGCCGCCCAGTACCTGGGGGCCGAGTGGCAAGAGGGCAAGCCGCTGGACCCGGTGGCACGCTTCCACCTGGGCAATGGCGCCCGGGTCGAACGGCTGAACTGGGCCGGTGATCCCTCATCCAAGGGGCTCAAACAGTCGTATGGCCTGATGGTCAACTACCTGTATGACCTCAAGCGCCTGGACAAGCACCGGGGCCAGTTGGCCCAGGGGCGCATCCCCATGGCCCCCGAGATCGAGGCCCTGCTCAAGCCCTGAAGCCGGCCTGCCGCACAGGGTGCTCAAGGGGCACTCGGGCGGCTTCAGGCCGGGCATTCCCTGAGCCGGGACGGCACCACGAAGGCCGCCCGAAACCCATCACGACTGGAGACAGACCGACATGAACCCATCGATCCAACGCCGCGCCCTGTTGCGCACCGCATCCCTGTTGGGCAGCACCGCTGCCCTGGGGCCACTGGCCGGGCTGGGCCAGGCCTGGGCACAGAGCCCCTGGCCGGCCAAGCCCGTCAACATGGTGGTGCCGTTTCCGGCGGGCGGGGGCACCGACGCCTTTGCCCGGCCGCTGTCGGCGGCCTTCTCCAAGCAGACCGGCAAACAGCTCATCGTGGACAACCGCGGCGGCGCCGGGGGCACGCTGGGAGCGGGCATTGCGGCCCGCGCCGCGCCCGATGGCTACAACCTGTTCATGGGCGGCGTGCACCATGCGATTGCGCCCTCGGTCTACCCCAAACTCGATTACGACCTCGAAAAAGACTTCATTCCGCTGGCCTTGCTGGCCAATGTGCCCCAGGTGCTGGTGGTCAACCCCAAGAAAGTGCCCGGTGACTTCAAGGCCTTTCTGGCGGCGGTGCGTGCTGCGCCCGGCAAATTCAACTTTGGCTCGGCGGGGGGCGGCACCTCGCACCACCTGGCCGGCGAGTTGTTCAAGCTCCAGACCCGGACCTTCATCACCCACATCCCCTACCGGGGCGCCGGTCCGGCACTGCAAGACCTGATGGCCGGCAATGTCGACATGGTGTTTGACGGCCTGGGCTCGTCGGCTGGGCACATCAAGGGCGGGCGCATCAAGGCCTTGATGGTGTCGGGCGCCAAGCGCAACCCCGCCTTTCCGGACGTGCCCTGCGCGGCCGAGCTCGGCCTGACCGACTACACCGTCACCACCTGGTATGGCCTGTGGGCGCCCAAGGGCACACCGGCCGACTTGCAGGCCCAGATCGTCGAGCAGGTGCGCGTGTTGGGGCAATCTGAAGAAATCAAGGCCGCCTGGGCTCAAAATGGCGCCGAATTCACGGCCAGCACCCCGCAGCAATTCGGGGCGTTCGTGAACGGCGAAATCAAGCGCTGGGCAGCGGTGGTCAAGGCCTCCGGCGCCAAGCTCGATTGACAACTTCATCCCATCCAGAAAGGTCAACGCATGTCAGCACAGGTACGGGTCGAGCCGGGCTTTGAAGGAGAAGCCCTGCCAGGGGTGGTGCAGGTGATCCTGTCCAATCCAGGCAAGCTCAACGCCATGTCACGCCCCATGTGGCGGCAGCTGCGCCAGGCCTTTGTCGACCTGCAGGCCCGCGACGATGTGCGCTGCATTGTGCTGCGTGGCGAGGGCGGGCATTTCTGCGCCGGTGGCGACATTTCCGAGTACCCCGATTTCCGCTTTGACGAGGCGGCTCTGCGTCATTTCCACGAGGTGGAGGTGTGGGGCGGCCTGTCGGCCATGCTGGCCTGCGATGTGCCGCTGATCGCCTGCATCGAGGGTGCCTGCATGGGCGCCGGGGTGGAACTGGCCAGCACCTGTGACCTGCGCCTGGCAGGGGCATCGGCCCGTTTTGGCGCACCCATCGCCCGCCTGGGCTTTCCGATGGCACCGCGCGAGGTGGCCCTGGTGCGGGCCGCGGCAGGCGAGCTCTCGGTGCGCCAGATGCTGCTGGAGGCCGCCACGCTCGATGCCCCCACGCTGCTGGCGCGGGGCTTTCTGACCCGCCTGCTGCCCGACGATCAGGTGGCCGCTGATGCCCGCCAGAGTGCGGCCCGCATCGCCACACTGGCACCCCAGGCCGCCCGCCTCAACAAACAGACCCTGCGTGCACTGGCCCCGGCGCTGCCCCAGGCCCTGCTCGACCAGGCCTACGCCTATGCCGACAGTGCCGAGCACCGCGAGGGCATTGCCGCCTTTCTGGCCAAGCGCCCACCGGCCTTCTGAGACCGGTCTTTGACCCTCCCATCTTTTTTCTTCCTGCTTTCATCATGACGACCAACCAGAACCTGTTTGCGGCCCTGCGGGCGCAGTTCCCTGCCGACCTGGACGCCACGGCGGTGGAAACCGACAACGGCCTTTTCTACACCTGGCGCGACCTCGATCACGCCACGGCCCGCATGGCCAATCTGCTGGCCTCGCTGAACCTGCCGGCCGGCGCGCGTGTGGCAGTGCAGGTCGAGAAATCGGTCGAGGCCATGGTGCTGTACCTCGCCACCTTGCGTGCTGGCTATGTATTTCTGCCCCTCAACACGGCCTACCAGAGCGCCGAGATCGAGTATTTCATCGGCAACGCGGAGCCCTCGGTGGTGGTGTGCAGCCCGGCCAACTTCGGCTGGGTCAGCAAGATCGCCTTCAAGGCGGGCACGGCCCATGTCTTCACGCTGAACGACGACCGCACCGGTTCGCTGCTGGAGCGTGCTGCCCATTTCGGCGACGAACACGAGCCGGCGAGTTGTGCCGCCGATGACCTGGCCGCCATCCTGTACACCAGCGGTACCACCGGCCGCAGCAAGGGCGCCATGCTGAGCCACGGCAACATGCTCAGCAACGCCGTGATGCTCAAGGATTACTGGGGCTGGCAGCCGGGCGACGTGTTGATCCACGCGTTGCCCATCTTCCACGTGCACGGCCTGTTCGTGGCCATCCATGGTGCGCTCATCAATGGCAGCAAGATGATCTGGCTGGCCAAGTTCGATCCCAAGCTGGTGATCCGCAAGATGCCCGAGGCCACCGTGTTCATGGGCGTGCCCACGCTGTATGTGCGCCTGCTGGCCGACCCGGGCCTCACGCGCGAGGCGGCCTCGCACATGCGTCTCTTCATCGCGGGCTCGGCCCCCTTGCTGATCGAAACCTTCAAGGAGTGGCAGGACCGCACCGGCCACACCATCCTGGAGCGTTACGGCATGAGCGAGACCATCATGCTGACCTCCAACCCCTACGCGGCCGATGCCCGCCACGGTGGTCAGGCGGAACGCCGTGGCGGCACGGTGGGGTTTCCCCTGCCCGGGGTGTCGCTGCGCGTGCAGTCTGACGAGGGGGTGGCTCTGCCCGTGGGCGAGATCGGCGGCATCCAGGTCAAGGGCCCGAATGTGTTCAAGGGCTACTGGCGCATGCCCGAAAAGACCGCCGAAGAGTTCACATCCGACGGCTACTTCAAGACCGGTGACGTGGGCAAGGTGGACGAACGTGGCTACGTCACCATCGTGGGTCGCGCCAAGGACCTGATCATCAGCGGCGGCTACAACGTCTACCCCGCCGAGATCGAAAGCTACATCAACGAGATGCCCGGCGTGGCCGAGAGCGCCCTGGTGGGCGTGCCGCACCCCGACTTTGGTGAGGTCGGTGTGGCGGTGGTGATTGCCAAGCCCGGCGCCACGGTCGAGGCGGCCCAGGTGATCGCCACGCTGAAGAGCCAGCTGGCCAACTTCAAGATTCCCAAGCAGTGCTTCGTGGTGGCCGAGCTGCCGCGCAACACCATGGGCAAGGTGCAGAAGAACCTGCTGCGCGATCAGTACAAGACCCTGTTCGCCTGAGCCCGGACCGAACCGGCCATCCCGCGACACACCTGAAGGAGACTTTTCATGAGGTTCATCTTGACCGGGCTGCGGCCCGCGCTGGCAGGACTGGGGCTTTTGATCGGGGCCTTGTCGTGGGCCACGGCGGCCCAGGCCCTGAGCCCCTTGCCCGATCCCAAAACCCTGGCGAGCCGGGTCGAGCTGCACGCGCTGCCCAGCCTGACCCTCAGCGATGCCGACTTTCTGACGGGCAATGCTGCGGCAGGCCAGCCCGTCACGGTGGGGGCCGAGTTGCGCCTGGCCAATGTGCCGGGTCGTCAGCCGGCGGTGGTGCTGGTGCATGGCTCCAGCGGCATGGGCGCGAACGGCGAGATGTGGGCCCGTGACCTGAATGCCATGGGCATCGCCACGCTGGCCATCGATGGCTTCACCGGCCGCGGCATCACCACCACCGGGGCCAATCAGGCCCAGTTGGGGCGCCTCAACCTGTCGCTGGATGCCTATCGGGCGCTGGAGCTGCTGGCCAAGCACCCGCGCATCGATCCGCAAAGGGTGGTGCTGATGGGTTTCTCGCGCGGCGGCCAGGCCACCGTGTTTGCCAGCCTGAAGCGCTTCAACGAGGCCTGGAACCGCAGTGGCATCCGCTATGCGGCCTACATCCCCTTCTACCCCGACTGCATGACCCAGTACCAGGGCGATCTGCAGCTTGACGCCCCGGTGCGCATCCACCATGGCCTGGCCGACGACTACAACCCCGCGGCACCGTGCCAGGCCTATGTCGAACGCCTGCAGAAGGCCGGGCAGGACGTGCAGATCACCCTGTACGAAGGGGCGCACCACGGTTTTGATTCGCCTCTGGCGCCACAGCCTGCGGTGCCGGCCAAGGGGTCGCAGACGGTGCGGGCCTGCAGCATCCGCGAAGAAGCGCCTGGGCGCCTGGTGAACCAGGCCACGGGTCAGGTGTTCAGCTACCAGGACGCCTGTGTGCAGCGCGATCCTCACGTGGGGCATGATCCGGCGGCCACCGAGCGGGCCAGGGCCTCGGTGGCGCAAACCCTGCAGGCCTTGTTCAAATTGCCGGCACCATGAGAAACGGGCTCCGAGGAGCCCGTTTTTTTGGCAGGGTCTGCTGTCGCGTCAGATGTGCAGCATTGCGGCGGCACCGATGGCGACACCGACACCGGCCACGCCGAACATGCCGTACTGCAGCCAGCGCTTCTTGGTCAGCAGGGCAATCGCCGCCAGCGCGATGGCCACTTGCAGCGCGGTGGTCGACTGGGCCCAGCGGTGGTGCAGGTGCATCTGCTCGTCGGATTGTTCATCCCACTGCTTGGCTTCGGCTTCCAGCTTGTCGGCCACCACCTTGATCTCGTTCTTTTCTTTGTCGTAGCGCTCGACCTTGGCCTGGTAGGTGGCCTTCTTGTCTTCGGGTGCCAGGTCACGGGCCAGTTCGGCCAGCGATTGCTTGGTGCTCTTGGACTGGAAGTAATTCCACTGGTTGGAGGCTTCGGTCTTCTTGATGGCCGCGTTGTTCTTGTACAGCCCGGCGTTGGCCTGGGTCGCACCACCCATGTAGGAAAACATGGCGCCGACCGTGGCGATGATGGCGGTGAACATCGCGATCTGGTTGGTCATGCGGTCGCCACCGTGCTGGGCTGCGTGCTCCAGCTCATGGTCGTGCGGGCCGTGGACGTGGAATCCGTGTCCGGACATATCAAGCTCCTCGTTGTTGTGTGTAGGTGACAAAACTGAATGTCAGGCCGCCCGATGACGGCGGTGTGTCTCGTGCCACCTCGGTCCAGGCTGGGCCGAATTGTGGCGCGTAGGCGTCGCCTTCGAAGTCCTGATCGATTTCGGTGACCACGGCCCGGTCGGCCAATGGCAGCGCCTGGGCATACACCTCGGCCCCACCGATCACCCACACCTCCTGATCGGGCGGCAATTGGGCCAGGGCCTCGGCCAGTGAGCTGGCGCGGCTGGCGCCTGCGGCGGTCCAGGCCGGGTCGCGGCTCAGTACGATGTTCTGGCGCCCGGGCAGGGGCCTAAAACGTGGTGGCAGCGAATCCCAGGTGCGCCGCCCCATGATGACGGGGCAGCCCAGGGTGGTTCGCTTGAAGTGGGCCAGATCCTCGGGCAGGTGCCAGGGCAGGGCGTTGTCACGGCCGATCACGCCATTCGCGGCCCGGGCAAAAATCAGGTTCAAAGGCATGGGCAGGCTCCTCAGACGGCGACCGGCGCCTTGATGGCGGGGTGGCACTGGTAATCCACCACTTCGAAGTCTTCGTACTGGTAGTCAAAGAGGCTGTCTGGACGGCGCAGGATGCGCAGCGTGGGGTAGGGGTAGGGGGTGCGGGCCAACTGGGTTTCCACCTGCTCGTGGTGGTTGCTGTAGATGTGGCAGTCGCCCCCCGTCCAGATGAAGTCGCCCACATCGAGGTCGCATTGCTGGGCCACCATGTGGGTCAGCAGCGCATAGCTGGCGATGTTGAAGGGCACGCCCAGAAAGATGTCGGCGCTGCGCTGGTACAGCTGGCAGGACAGGCGAGCGCGCTCACCCGGGCCCTGGGCCGGTGCCACATAGAACTGGAAGAACGCATGGCAGGGCATCAGCGCCATTTTGTCCAGCTCGGCCACGTTCCAGGCGCTCACGATGATGCGGCGCGAGTCGGGGTTGCTCTTGAGGGTCTTGATCACTTCGGCGATCTGGTCGATGTGGCCGCCGTCCGGCGTCGGCCAGCTGCGCCATTGCACACCGTAGACCGGGCCCAGATCGCCGTCTTCGCGTGCCCATTCGTCCCAGATCGTGACGCCGCGCTCCTTGAGCCATTGGTTGTTGCTCGACCCGGTGAGGAACCACAGCAGCTCCTGGATGATGGATCGCAGGTGCACTTTCTTGGTGGTGACCAGCGGAAAGCCCTCGTTCAGGTCAAAGCGCATCTGGTAGCCGAACACGCTGGTGGTGCCCGTGCCGGTGCGGTCGCCCTTGGCCACGCCGGTGGTGTGGACGTGGCGCATGAAATCTTCGTACTGGGAACGAACAGGGCGGTGGGTCGCTTGAGTCATGGGGCGGGCGGGGTGGGCTGTGGGTGACCGGCGATTTTAGGGTGTTCGCCGGCGGCCAGCTCACTGGGGCCGCACTGGACCTTCTGTCCAGATGCCCTGGCTGACCGGCAGGGGGGCTTGGCGTGGTCCTCGCAGAATGGCCAGGTCCTGTGCCGTTTGTCCAGGCCCGCCGGCGCAAGGCGATCTGCCAGGGCCTGCCTGAACCCGTTTTTGATGAAGGGAGAACCGACCATGTTGCTGTCTCTGTTGTCTTCGCGTCCGGCCCTGGCTGCGGCCTCGGTGCTGGCCAGTGCCCTGGGCTGTGCGGCCCCTGTGGCCGCAGGTGGTTTGACCGGGACCGCACCGGACGACCCAGCCACCCTGGTGGCCCAGGCCTTCGACTATGCCTACCCACTGGTGGCGATGGGGCGCCTGCGGGCGGCGTCACTGGGCGCAGGAACCGAGACCCTGCCGAGCCCCACGTGGCAACATCGCCGCGCCTTGGCCGGCCCGGAGAGCCGGCAGGTCACCACCCCCAACGTCGACACGCTGTACTCGCTGCTCTGGCTGGACCTGCGCCAGGGCCCCTGGGCGTTGTCGCTGCCCGACATGGCCGGGCGATACCACTCGCTGGCTTTCATCGACATGGTGGGCAACAACTTTGCGATGCTGGGGCGCCGGCTGAACGGCAGCCAGGCCAGCCGTCATGTGCTGGTCGGGCCCGACTGGCCGGGACCCATGCCTGCGGCAGCCCGTGTGATCCGCGCACCGTCCAACGATGTGCTGGTGCTGGCGCGCCTCCTGGTCGATGGACCAGACGACCTGCCGGCCGTGCACCGCCTGCAGGACCAATTGGGGGCCGAGGCCCTGGCCGCCGCCCCCCAGGCACCGGTCTGGGACGCTGCGCCCCCCCTGGGCCCGACCCCACAGGCCTTTGTAGACCTGGCCAATCGGATGTTGGTGCGCAACCCTCCGCCGGCCTACGAACAGGCCTTGCTGAGCCGCCTGGCGGCGGTGGGGGTGTGTGGCGCCACCTGCGGGTGGGACGGCCTGTCACCTGCGGTTCAGGCGCTCTGGACGCAGTCCTTGCCCGGCTTGCTGGCCGAACTCAAGGCCGGAGCCCTGTCGTCGGGCCGCACAGTCAATGGCTGGCGCTACGGTCAGGCCAACCTGGGCCAGTTCGGCACCGATTACACCTACCGGGCGCGCATCGCGCTCAGTGGCCTGCTGGCCCTGGAGCCCGTGGAGTCGGTTTACCCTAGCACCGGCGTCGATGCCCAGGGCCAGGCCCTGAGCGGCGCACATCGTTACCGTCTGCGTCTGCCCGCAGGGGGCTTGCCGGTGAATGCTTTCTGGTCGCTGTCGATGTATGAGGTCGAGTCCGACGGGCGCCTGTTCTTCAGCGCCAACGCCTTGCGGCGCTACGCCATCGGCGACCGCACGCCGGGTCTGCGGATGGAGGCCGACGGGGCGGTGGATCTGATCATCCAGCACGCAGCACCCGCCACGGCCGAGCAGGCCCGCAATTGGCTGCCGGCGCCCCAGGGGGCCTTCCGCCTGGTGCTGCGCGCCTACGAGCCCCGAGCCGCCTTGATTGACGGCCAGCTCACGCTGCCAGCGGTCGAACGGCTGGATTGAGCGGTGCGTGGTGGATCAGCCCTGTGCGCCCTGCGCCGCGGCGTCCACTTCCTTGAACACCTCTTTGGCCGTGCGGAAGCTGTCGATGGCGGCAGGGGCGCCGCAGTAGATGGCGGTCTGCAGGAACACCTCCTGGATCTCCTCGCGGGTGACGCCGTTGGTCAGAGCACCGCGCAGGTGCAGCTTGAGCTCGTGCGGGCGGTTCAGCGCGGTCAGCATGGCCAGGTTGAGCAGGCTGCGGGTCCGGCGGTCCAGGCCGGGCCGGTTCCAGATCTCGCCCCAGGCGTACTGGGTGACCAACTCCTGCAGCGGGCGGGTGAAGGCGTCGGCATTGGCGATGGCGGCGTCGACGTACTCGCTGCCCAGCACTTCACGGCGGGTTTTCAGGCCGGCATCGAAGAGTTCCTGATTCAGAGGCATGGGGATTCCTTGGGGGTGTGAAAACCTGGGGTCAAACCTCGATCACCCGGCCCGGGTTCATGAGGTTGTGCGGGTCCAGGGCGCGCTTGATGGCCCGCATCAGCTCCAGCGCCACCGGCGATTTGTAATGGGGCAGCTTGTCGCGCTTGAGTGAGCCCACGCCGTGCTCGGCCGAGATCGAGCCCTGGTAGCGCTGCACCTGGTCGTACACCAGGGTGTTGACGCGCTCTTCCTGTTCGCGCAGAAACACCTTGGGGTCGCCCTCGGCGGGGGCCTGCACGTTGTAGTGCAGGTTGCCGTCGCCCAGGTGGCCGAAGTTGACCAGGCGCACGCCCGGGATCTCGCGTTGCAGCAGCGCATCGGTCTCGGCGCAGAAGGCCGGGATGCGCGACACCGGGATGCTGATGTCGTGCTTGATGTTCAGGCCTTCCTCGGCCTGGGCCAGCGGGATGCTCTCGCGCACATGCCACAGCTGGTGGGCCTGTGTCAGGTTTTCGGCCACCACGGCATCGAGCACCAGGCCTTGTTCCAGCGCCTGTTCGAGCAGCGTCTCGAAGCGTTCGCGGGCGTGGGTCTCTGATTCGCTGTCGGAGTTCTCCAGCAACACCCCCCAGGGGGCATCGGCCTGGCCCAGAAAGGGCACGCGCAGCTGGGGCATGTGCTTGCCCACCAGGCTGAGCGCGAACTGGCCCATGACCTCGAAGCCGGTCAGTCCGGCGCCCAGTTGTTGGTGGGCCAGGCCCAGCAGGCTGACCGCAGCCTCGAGCGAGGGCACGGCGGCCCAGGCGGTCAGGCAGGCCGCGGGCTGGGGAAAGAGCTTCAGGGTGGCCGCGGTGATCACGCCCAGCGTGCCTTCGCTGCCGATGAACAGGTCGCGCAGGTCGTAGCCGGTGTTGTCTTTGCGCAGGCCGCTCAAGCCGTCCCAGACCTCCCCTTGGGCCGTGACCACTTCGAGGCCCAGGCACAGCTCGCGGGTGTTGCCGTAACGCAGCACCTGGGTGCCCCCGGCATTGGTGCCCAGGTTGCCGCCGATGGTGCAACTGCCTTCGGCCGCCAGGCTGAGCGGAAACAGGTAGCCGGCCTGCTCGGCCGCTGCCTGCAGGTTCTGCAGGATGCAGCCGGCCTCGACGGTGAAGGTGAGGTTGTTCGGATCGAGTTGACGCACGGCATTCATGCGCGTGAGGCTGAGCACCACCTGTCGACCGCTGTCATCGGGGATGGACCCCACGGCCAGGCCGGTGTTGCCCCCCTGGGGTACCAAGGGCGCGCCCGCTGCCCCACAGGCCTTGACCACGGCCGCCACCTCGGCGGTGTTGGCCGGACGCACCACAGCGAGGGCCGTGCCGCGCGAGCGACGGCGCCAATCCTGCTCCCAGGCGCTGAGGTCGGTGGCAGGGTCGTCATGGGTCAGCACATGGGCAGCGCCGACGATGCGGGTGAGTTCGGTGATCAGTTGGGCAGACATGGTCGTAGGGGGGCCGATCGGCCCGGTTCAGTTCGGAGGGGTTGTAGGAGACTGCGGGGCCTGAGCCAGGCGCGCGTTGCGCAGGCGAAGGCGCACATGCAGGGCGCAGGCGGCAAACAGGCTGAGGCACAGCAGCACCTCCAGCGCGGCCAGCCAGGCGCCGGGTGCGCGGTCGCCGTAGGCACGTACCACGCCTTCGGTGAAATACAGCCACACCAGCAGGCTGACCCAGCGGTAGGTGTACATGCGGTTTTTCAGCAGGCCCGCCAGCGGGATGCACAGCGGCAGCACCTTGAGCGCGAGCAGCGAGCCACCGGGGCGCACCGGGGCCAGCACCAGCTCCCAGGCCAGGCCCAGGGCGATCAATCCGATCAGGCTGCCGACGGCCAGCCATCGGGTCAGCCGTACCGATGGGTCAGAAGAAAGCGCGGTTTCAGTTGGGAGGGGGGCGTGAACCGGCGAATGGAGGGGGGCGGTGCGATCAGGCTGTGTCATGGCGATGGCATCATAGCGGCCATGTTCGAGTCTGCCCGTTCCACTTCCTCCCGACGCCCCTGGTCGTTACGCCTGATGTTGGAGCTGAGGCATGTCTGGCGCAGCCTGATGCGCTTTCCTTGGCGTGTGACGGCCTTGACGCTGCGCGAACGTTTTCGCGAGGACCGTCTGGGCCTGACCGCCAGCAGCCTCACCTTCACCACCACCCTGGCACTGGTGCCGCTGGTGACCGTGGCCCTGGCGGTGTTCACGGCCTTCCCGATCTTTGGCCAGGTGCAGGGCGTGTTGCAGCGCTGGCTGATCGAGAGCCTGGTGCCCGAGACCATCTCCCGCCAGGTGCTGGGCTACCTGACCCAGTTTTCCAGCAAGGCCAGTCAGTTGGGGGTGGTGGGCCTGTCGGCCCTGCTGGTGACGGCGCTGACCCTGATCCTGACCATCGACCGCACGTTGAACAACATCTGGCGTGTGCGGCGTCCGCGCAAGCTGGGCCAGCGGGTGCTGATCTACTGGGCCGCGCTCACGCTCGGGCCCCTGGTGCTGGGCATGAGCCTGGCACTGACCTCGTACGTGATGAGTGCCTCGCGTGGCCTGGTGTCGGGCCTGCCGGCCCCGATCCGGGTGCTGCTGGATTCGGTCGAATTCCTGGTGTTGGCGGCCGGCCTGGCCGGGCTGTACCACTTCGTGCCCAACACCCAGGTCAAGTGGGCGCACGCCTGGACGGGGGGCCTGTTTGTGTCTCTGTGCATGGAGTTGGCCAAGAAGGCGCTGGCCGTCTACATGGCGCAGGTGCCCACCTATTCGGCGGTGTATGGGGCGTTTGCCACCTTCCCGATTCTGCTGATCTGGATCTACGTGGCCTGGGTCATCGTGTTGCTGGGGGCGGTGACCACGGCCTACCTGCCCAGCCTGTTGTCGGGGGTGGCCCGCTATGGCACGGGCGCGGGCTGGACATTTCAGCTGTCGCTGGAGGTGCTGGAGCATTTGCGCCGGGCGCGCGGTCAGCCCCACCATGGGCTCAGCCTGCCTGAGCTTGCCGCTGTTCTGCAGGTGGACAGCCTGCAACTGGAGCCGGTGCTGGAAACCCTGTGCGATCTCGACTGGGTGGGCCTGCTGCAGGTGGATGAGGGCTCGCCCGTGGCGCGCCATGTGCTGTTGGCTGCGCCCGAAAGCACCTCACTCGCGCCACTGCTGGAGCGCTTGCTGCTGCAGCACAAGAGCAGCATCGATCCGTTTTGGCAGAAGGCCGGCCTGTCGGATCTCACAATGGCCGATGCGCTGCCTTGAGCGGCGTGGCGCTTTTCAGAACGGCACCCGCCCCAGCCAGAGGTCGCGGTACATGGCCCAGTCGCCCATGAAACTGTAAAGCGGTCGCTTGAAGCTGGCGGGTTTGTTCTTCTCGAACACGAAATGCCCCACCCAGGCCAGGCCGTAGCCGCACAGCAATCCGTACAGCAGGTATTGGGGGCGGCCCGTGACGGCCAGCATCGCCAGACACACCAGGCTCAGCGTGGAGCCCAGAAAGTGCAGGCGCCGGCAGGTGCGGTTGCTGTGCTCGCCGAGGTAGAAGGGGTAAAAATCAGCAAAGCGGGTGAACTGGCGTGGGTCGACGCTGCGGGTGAGCGGGCTGCTTTCGGTGCTGGCTTGGGCTGAGGACATGGGGCGGCTCCTGGGTTGGGGCAGTCTAGGCAGCCCCAGTCGTCGGTCGCTGTCGCCCGTGTGTCTTCAGGCCCTCAGGAAATCCCGGATCGCGAACAGCGTGTCGTCGGGGGCTTCGCTCATCTGGTGATGGCCAACCGGCACGTTCACGCTGCGCACCGCCTTGCCCGCGGCCTGGCCGGCCTGGATCAGGCCCTGGGCCGCCTTGGGTGGTGTCATCTGGTCTTGCGTGCCCAGCACGAACAGCACCGGGCAGCTGAGATCGGCCATGGCTTGCAAGCCGCCGGCGTACTGGTCGCAGGCCTGGAACCCGCGGTGGAACACGTTCACCCGGGGGTTGCTGCGCAGCACGCGGCGGCCCAGCGCCATGCCGCCGCCAAACACCCAGGTGCCTGGCCCCAGGGTGGACGGGGGCGCGCACAGGGTGCTGCGCGAAAACACGTTGATCATGCGCAGTGCCTTCTCGGGCTCGCTGAGCGAGCTCTCGAGCAGGGCTGGTGACACCTTCATGGGGAAGGCGCAGCCCACCAGCACCAGGTGGCTGATGCGTTGCCTGAGCTGGGCGGCCGCCTGCAGCGCGATCAGCGAACCCCAGCTGTGCCCCACCAGCGCCGCCTGGTCGACGCCTGCGGCCTGCAGCAGCTCGCCGATGAAGGTGGCGGCCTGTTCCACGCTGGCCGGTGCCTCGCCGGCGCTGCGGCAGTGGCCGGGCAGGTCGATGGCCAGCACGTTCCAGCCGTGGTTGGCCAGGTAGCGGCTTTGCAGAATCCACACGCTGTGGTCGTTCAGCACCCCGTGGATGAAGACCACGGTGGGTTGGGCCGGGTTGAAGGCCTTGCCCCCGGTGTAGCAGTAGGTGTCGTGTCCGTTGACGTTGAGGATCATGGCTCAGCTCCCCGCCTTTTCTGCGGCCTTGAGGGCCCGCTTGAGGTCATCGATGAGGTCGTCAGGGTCTTCCAGGCCGATGGACAGGCGGATGGTGCCCTGGCTGATGCCGGCGCCCGCCAGGGCCTCGTCGCTCATGCGGAAATGGGTGGTGCTGGCCGGGTGGATCACCAGCGAGCGGCAGTCGCCCACATTGGCCAGGTGGCTGAACAGCTTGAGCGCTTCGATGAACTTCTTGCCCTGCTCGCGGTTGCCCTTGAGGTCGAAGCTGAACACCGAGCCGGCGCCGCGGGCCCCGAAGCGCAGCAGGCGTTCGGCCAGGGCATGGCTGGGGTGCGATTCGAGCAGCGGATGGCCGACGCGCGACACAAAAGGCTGGCTGGCCAGGAACTCGACCACCCGGGCGGTGTTGCTCATGTGCCGCTCCATGCGCAGGGGCAGGGTCTCGATGCCTTGCAGGATCAGCCACGCGGAATGCGGGCTCAGGCAGGCGCCGAAGTCGCGCAGGCCCTCGCGCCGGGCCCGCAGCAAAAAGGCCCCGACGGTGGATTCTTCGCTGAACACCATGTTGTGGAAGCCGTCGTAGGGCTGGGTCAGCTCGCTGAAGCGGCCTGCCGCGGCCGGGCCGTCCCAGTCGAAGCTGCCGCCGTCGACCACAATGCCGCCGATCACCGTGCCATGACCGGACAGAAACTTGGTGGCCGAGTGATAGACCAGATCGGCCCCCAGCGTCAGGGGCTTGATCAGGTAAGGCGAGGTGAGGGTGGAGTCGACCAGCAGGGGCACGCCCGCCTCGTGGGCGATCGAGGCCACGGTGGGAATGTCCAGCACGTCCAGACCCGGGTTGCCCACGGTCTCGCCAAAGAACAACTTGGTGTTGGGGCGCACGGCGGCGCGCCAGCCATCGATGTCACCTGGCTTGACAAAGGTGGTCTCGATGCCGAAGCGGCGCAGCGTGTAGTGCAACAGGTTCTGCGAGCCGCCATACAGGGCCGTGGACGCGACGATGTGCGAGCCGGCCCCCATCAGCGTGGCCACGCTGAGGTGCAGGGCCGCCTGGCCGCTGGCCGTGGTGATGGCCCCAATGCCTTCTTCGAGCGCTGACACGCGCTGCTCCAGCACCGCATTGGTCGGGTTGGAGATGCGTGAGTAGACATGGCCAGCGCGCTCCAGGTTGAAAAGGGCGGCTGCGTGGTCGCTGGACTCGAACACAAAGGAGGTGCTCAGGTGGATGGGCACGGCGCGGGCGCCGGTGCTGGGGTCGGGCGCCGCGCCCGCGTGAAGTGCCAGGGTGTCGAACCCGGGGTCTGAATAGCCGGCCATGCAGGGTCTCCTCTGATTTCTCGTCTTGTATGCGAGCGCATCATCATAAAAGGCCTGCTCGGTGTGGCCCGCGTGCGCACACGCAGAGCTTGCCGTGCTTTGGACACCCAACGGGTCGAACCTGTGTCATGCAGGTTGCAAAATCGGTCGGCGAACGGGGATTTCTTCGTTATATTCTTTCCAATCAATCGCCAGGAGACGAAACATGAAAGTCAGCGACATCCTCCGGGTCAAGGGCAACACGCTCTACACCGCCACCCCCGACGAACCTCTGGCCAAGGCCGTCCAGATCATGGCCGAGAAAGACATCGGCTCGCTGGTGGTCATGGAGCATGGCGACCTGGTCGGCATGCTGACCTTCCGCGAAGTCATCATGACCGTGGTGAGGAACGGCGGCGGCGTTGGCACAACCCTGGTGCGCAGCGCCATGGATGACCACCCCCTGACCTGCACCTCGGAGACCGACCTCGACGAGGTGCGCCGCATGATGCTGGACCGTCATGCGCGCTACATGCCGGTGATGAACCAGCGCATGCTGATGGGGGTGATCAGTTTCTATGACGTGGCCAAGGCCGTCGTGGACAGCCAGAACTTCGAGAACAAGATGCTCAAGGCCTACATCCGTGATTGGCCCGAGGAAGACAACAGCGCCAGCTGATTCTCCCGACTTGGGCAGGCCGTTCACCGGCTTGCGCGGGGCGTCGACGACCGGGCTTGTGGGCCCGGTTTTTCGTGGAGGGCTCAGCCCAGCCCCGGGCTCGGGTGCTGTTTCAGCCAGCGTTCGACATCGGCCGCAGGCAGGGGGCGGCTGAACAGGTAGCCCTGCAGCACCGGCCCACCCTGGCTTTGCAGCCAATTTTTCTGGTCCAGCGTCTCGACGCCCTCGGCCACCACCTCGATGTCAAGGCTGCGGGCAATGCTCATGACCGAGAGGGTGAGCGTGCGCGCCGCCTGGCTGGTGGACAGGTCTTGCACAAAGCTCTTGTCCAGCTTGAGCTCCCGGATGGGCAGCCGGTGCAGGTAGCTCAGGCTGGAATAGCCGGTGCCAAAATCGTCCAGCGACAGGTGAAACCCCCGCACATGCAGGTCCTGGATGTTGGCCGCTGTGGTGGAGCGGGTGTCCATCATCACGCTCTCGGTGATTTCCAGCATCAGGTCGGCGGGCTGCAGGCCGTGTTGGCGCAGGCGGGCCTCCATCCGGGCCGAAAAATCAGCTTCGTGAAAGCTCTTGGCGGACAGGTTCAGCGCGACCCGGGGCACGGGCAAGTTGCTTTGACGCCACCGGATCAGCTGCAGACACACTTCGTCGATCAGCCAGTCGGTCATGGCGCGGATCAAGCCCGCCTCCTCGGCCACCGGGATGAAACGGTCGGGTGGCACCATGCCCCATTCAGGGTGCTGCCAGCGCATCAGGGCCTCGACGCCATACAGGGTCTGTGCGGCATCGCTGCGGACCTGAGGCTGGTAATGCAGGCTCAACTGACCGAGATGCAGGGCCTGGCGCAGTGCCAGCTCCAGCGCAGCCCGGGCCTGGGTGCGCTGGTTCATCTCGGCATTGAAGAGCTGCAGGCTGTGGCGTGAATCGCTCTTGGCCTGGTACATGGCCTGGTCGCCATGGCGCAGCAAGGTGTCGACATCCTGACCATCGGTGGGGAACAAGGCGATGCCGATGCTGGCCTGGGGCTGGTGGGTCTGGCCATCGATCTGAACCGGAACGGCCAAGGCTTGCAGCACCCGCTGGGCGGTTTGTACCGCTTGCTCGGCAGCACAACCCGTGAGCAGCAGCACAAACTCGTCGCCTGCCAGGCGCCCCGCCAGGTCTCGTGGACGGATGCTGCGCATGAGTCGGGCCGCCACCTCGCACAGCAGGGCGTCGCCGGCCGCATGGCCCTGGTTGTCGTTGACCCGCTTGAAGCGGTCCAGGTCGATGTAGAGCAGGGCGGCCGAGCCTCCTTGCCCGTCCAGTTGAGCGAGGGCACGCTCTGCACTTTGGCGGAACATGGTGCGGTTGGGCAGGCCGGTGAGCACGTCGAAATAAGCCAGTTGGTGGATGCGTGCCCGCGCGGCCTCGCGCTCCAGGGCCAGCGCACACAGGTGCAGGCAGACTTCGACCAGGCGATGGTGCAGCGCGTCCGGCACACGGCGGTCCTGGAAGTAGAAGGCAAAGGTGCCCACCACCTGGCCTTGGTGGTTCTTGATGGGGCTGGACCAGCAGGCCTTGAGACCGGTCGGTGCAAAGACGGCCCGGTAGTCCGCCCACAGCGGGTCGGTCTCGATGTCGGTGACCAGGACCGGCTCACCCCGCCAGGCGGCGGTACCACAGGAGCCTGCGCTGGGGCCGATCGGCACGCCCTCGATGGCCTGACCGATGTAGGGGGGCATGCTGGGGGCCGCCAGTGGGTGAACGCAGCCGGTCTCATCAACCGCCAGGATGGTGGCCGTGACCTCGGGGGCAATGCGTTCGACCTCGCGGCAGACCAGGTTCATCAACTCGGTCAGCGGCATCTCGTTGACCATGCCTTCGAGCACTTTTTTCTGCAGCACTTCGTGCATCTTGGTCAATGTGATGTCGTTCATCACGGTGATCGACTGAGTGCCGTTCAGCACCTGGGCGGTCTGATTGACCACCATCGACACCCAGCGGGGCTGGCCGTTGCGCCCATAGACCAGGGTTTCAACGCGGGTGTGTCCATGCAGCGCCAGGGCGTCGCGGATGGCTTGGGGCAGGTGGGGGTCGGAGTGTCGGCCCAGCAACACTTCGTCTGGTGGGTGGCCCAGCACCTCTTCAGGGCGGTAGCCGAACATGCGGCTGAAGCCCTCGTTCACGTAGCAGATGCGCTGCCGGGCGTCGGTGACCACGATGGCACTGTCGCTGGCATCCAGCGCGCGAACCACCATGGCCTGCCCTGCCGCCGGCAACGGCGTGGCTGCAGCGGGGGGGCCAGCCTGCTGACCTGGCTCTGACGGATTCCGTGATGGCATTGGCGCCTCGCGCTGGGATGTCCCCTGTTCAATACATCGTAGCAGGCTGTAACAGGGTTGTCGGAGCGGATTTGGCAAGGAAGTGCCGACCAGGGCCTGTGAGTCGGCGGCTTGCCAGCGCCTTGGCACCACTCTGGGATAATCGCCGGATGAGCGGCAATACCCTTGGAACCCTTTTCTCCGTCACCAACTTTGGTGAATCCCACGGCCCGGCCATCGGCTGCGTGATCGATGGCTGCCCACCGGGCATGCTACTCAGTGAGGCCGACATCCAGGTCGAGCTGGACCGGCGCCGCCCAGGCACCAGCCGCCATGTCACTCAGCGCCAGGAGGCCGATGCGGTGGAGATCCTCTCCGGCGTGTACGAGGGGCAGACCACGGGCACCCCGATTGCCTTGCTGATTCGCAACACCGATCAGCGCAGCAAGGACTACAGCAACATCGCCCAGAGCTTTCGGCCCGGCCATGCCGATTACAGCTATTGGCACAAATACGGCGTGCGCGACCCGCGCGGCGGTGGGCGTTCGTCGGCCCGGTTGACGGCCCCCACGGTGGCGGCCGGGGCGGTGGCCCGCAAGTGGCTGTTCGAGAAGCACGGCATCGTGCTGCGCGGCTGCATGACGGCGGTGGGTGAGGTCGAGATCCCGTTCGAAAGCTGGGACCATGTGCCCCACAACCCCTTTTATGCGCCGGTGGCGAATGTGCAGCCGCTGGAAGACTACATGGACGCGCTGCGCAAGGCCGGCGACTCCTGTGGTGCCCGCATCCGGGTGGTGGCCTCCAACGTGCCTGTGGGCCTGGGTGAGCCCCTGTATGACCGCCTGGACGCCGACATCGCTCACGCCATGATGGGTCTGAACGCCGTCAAGGCCGTGGAGATCGGGGCCGGCTTTGCCAGCGTGAGCCAGCGGGGCACCACCCACGGTGATTCGCTGTCCCCGGAAGGCTTTCGCAGCAACAATGCGGGCGGCATCCTGGGCGGGATCAGCACCGGGCAGGACATTGAGGTCAGCCTGGGGATCAAGCCGACCAGCTCGATCATCTCGCCGCGCGAGTCGATCGACGTCAACGGTCAGCCGGTGGAGGTGGTGACCAAAGGGCGCCACGACCCCTGCGTCGGTATCCGGGCGACGCCGATTGCCGAAGCCTTGCTGGCGCTGGTGCTGATGGACCATGTGCTGCGCCACCGTGCCCAATGCGGCGACGTGCGCCTGCCGGTACCCCCGATCCCGGGCTCGGTGGCCTGAGTCGACGGGTTTTTGCGGTGTCTGCCCCTTCAGTGGCGCCGGCCCAGGCGGCGCCCATGCGCGCCTTGCTGCCGTTTGGCGCGCTGTCGGCCAGTTATTTCGCACACATCGGGTTTTTCAATCCTTACCTGCCGCTGTGGCTCAAGGACCTGGGCCTGCCCTTGCTGGCCATCAGCCTGCTGACCTCGGCCCAGTCACTCACCCGCCTCTTTGCGCCTTATGTGTGGGGCGCGCTGTCGGATCGCACGGGCGAACGCGTGCGGCTGATGCGTTACAGCGCCACGGCCGCCCTGTTGCTGTCGCTGGGCCTGTGGTGGCCTCAGGCGGGGGCGGTGTGGCTGGGCGCGGTGCTGTTGCTGATGTTTTCGCACACCAGTGCCATGATGCCCATGAGCGAGGCGGCCATGGCCCACCTGGTGAGCCAGGGCGGGCAATTTGATGCCAGGCGTTACGGACGTGTGCGGCTTTGGGGCTCCTTGGGTTTTCTGTTGACGGTGTTTGCGGCGGGCAGCTGGTTCGAGCTGTTCGGCATGGGTCATTTTCCGGGCTGGACGCTCTTCACCTTGCTGGCGGTGGTGGGCAGCACCTGGTGGCTGCCAGACCACCGCGAGGCCGTGCAGCACGCGCGGCACGAGCACTTGTCGGTCTGGCCCGTGCTGCGCCTGGCCGAGGTGCGCTGGTTCTTTGCCTCCCTCTTTTTCCATGTGCTGTCCCACGTCAGCCTGTATGTGTTTTTTTCGCTGTACCTCGACTCCTTGGGCTACAGCAAGGCGGTCATCGGGGTGCTGTGGGCCGTGTCGGTGGTGGTGGAGGTGAGCTGGTTCTTCACCCAGAGTCGCTGGTTGCCCCGTTGGCCGTTGACTGTCTGGCTGGTGCTGTGCGGGCTGGTGATGGCGGTGCGCATGGGGTTGACGGCGGCGTTCGGGGCCTCGCTGGCCGTCTTGCTGGTGGTGCAGTGCGTGCATGCCTTGACCTTTGCAGCCCATCACACCGCCTGCATTGCGCTGGTGTCTCATTACTTTCCGGCCCGCCTGCGCGGCCGGGGGCAGGCGCTGTTCACGGTGATTGGCTATGGCCTGTCGGGGGTGATGGGTGGGCTGGGCGGAGGCTTTCTGGCCAAGGCCTTCGGCTTGTCCAGCGTGTATTGGGCCGCCTGTGCCATGGCCTTGGTGGGCAGCGCCTGTGCCTGGCGCCTGTACAAGCTGGCACACCCTTTGTCGCGTTGAGCCCCCGTGCCCGAGTGGGGCGCCATGGAGCCGCCCGCAGCCGCCTTTGTTCGGTTGCCGTCACTTCGGTGATCACCTCATTGCTGGACCGGGCCTAGGATCGCCCGGCGTCCATTTTGTGAGGAGACACACCATGAGAATCAGATCGTTTGCTGCGCCTGTGGGCTTGAGCCTGCTGGCATGGATGGCTCAGCCGGGCTGGGCCCAGCAGCCGCAACCCGCCGAGCCTGCCACGGTGCTGGCACAGTCCGAAGCCCTGAAAGGCCTGCCGCGTGAAGACCGGCGCGACTTCGAGGCCGCCCAGCGTGGTTTCATCGCCAGCCTGCCGGATGCTGCAACCATCCGCAACGCGGATGGCAGCGTGGCCTGGACACTCAAAGGCTTTGAGTTCCTGCAGCAGGAGCGGGTGCCTGACACGGTGAACCCCAGCCTGTGGCGTCAGGCGCAGTTGAACATGCTGCATGGCCTGTTCAAGGTCACCGACCGCATCTACCAGATCCGGGGCTTCGATCTGGCCAACATGACGATCATTGAGGGCGACAGTGGCCTGATCGTGATCGACCCGCTGACCACCGACACCGTGGCCGCTGCAGGGCTGGCGCTGTACCGGGAGCACCGTGGAAGCAAGCCGGTCAAGGCGGTGATCTACAGCCACAGCCATGTGGACCATTACGGTGGGGTGAAGGGGGTGGCTTCGGCCGAAGACGTGGCGGCCGGGCGGGTGGCCATCTACGCCCCGCAGGGCTTCATGGAAGAGTCCGTGAGCGAGAACGTGCTCGCCGGCAACGCGATGAGCCGACGCGCCCTGTTCCAGTTCGGGCATCTGCTGCCGCGCGGCGAGCGCCAGCAGGTCGATGCGGGCCTGGGCAAGTACATTTCGCGGGGCAAGGTCACCTTGATTGCGCCTACCCGGTTGATTACCCAGCCCATCCAGAACGAGGTGATCGACGGGGTGCAGGTGGAGTTTCAGTTGACACCCGGTACCGAGGCGCCGGCCGAAATGCACATGTACTACCCGCAACTGCGGGCCTTGAACATGGCTGAGAACGCCACCCACACCCTGCACAACCTGTATCCCTTGCGGGGCGCCCAGGTGCGCGACGCCAATGAATGGGCCCGCTACCTCAACGAGGCCCGAGAACGTTATGCGGGCCGTGCCGACGTGATGTTGGCCCAGCACCACTGGCCCACCTGGGGCAGTGAAGAAATCACCCGTGTGCTGGGCAAGCAGCGCGATCTCTACAAGTTCATCAACGACCAGACCCTGCATCTGCTCAACCAGGGCTACACCCCAGATGAGATTGGCCAAGAACTGGTGCTGCCGCCCGGGCTGGCTGGCGAATGGTTTGCCCGTGGCTACTACGGCACGGTCAGCCACAACGCCCGTGCCGTGTATCAGCGCTACCTGGGCTGGTACGACGCGAACCCGGCCCACCTGAACCCCTTGCCGCCCCAGGCTGCGGCCCGCAAGTGGGTCGCCTACATGGGCGGGGCCGAGGCTGTGCTGGCCAAGGCCAGGGCGGATTTTGCGAAAGGGGAGTACCGCTGGGTGGCCGAGGTGGTCAATCAGTTGGTTTTCAGCGACCCGGACAACCGAGAGGCCCGCGAGTTGCAGGCCGCCACCCTGGAGCAGATGGGGTATCAGGCTGAATCGGCGACCTGGCGCAACGCCTATCTTCAAGGGGCCAGCGAGTTGCGCAACGGTGTGCCCAAAGGGGCCACCGCCAGTTCAAGTGCCGACGTGGTGCAAGCCCTGTCGATCGAGAATCTGTTTGATTTCATGGGGGTGCGACTGGATGGGGTGCGAGCGGTGAACAAGACCTTCGTGCTGAACTGGGTCTTCACCGACACCCAGCAGCGCTACGCCATGACCCTGGACAACTCGGCCCTGACCTACCTCAAGGGCAAGACCGATCCCCAGGCCGACGCCACGCTGACGCTGCCGCGCAGCGTCCTGGACGCCATCAACACCAAGCAGTTGAGCCTGCGCGAGGCCGTTGGTGCCGGCAAGGTGCAGATCACCGGCAAGGCCGAGAAAGTGGGCGAACTGCTGGGCCTGATCGACGAGTTTCCGGCCGCCTTCCCGGTGGTCACGCCCCGCCAGGTCACGGCGCGCTGATGCCATCAGGCAACAGGCCCCGCATGCGGGGCCTGTTTGCGGTGTGAGGGGCCCAAAGGGCTGCCGTGGCTACTTTCGAACTTCGTCGACCAGGGTTTTGAACTCGTCGATGTCTTCGAAGCTGCGGTACACGCTGGCAAAGCGGATGTAGGCCACCTTGTCCATCTTTTTGAGCTCACGCATGACCAATTCGCCAATGCGGTGTGAAGCGATTTCACGCTGGCCCAGGTTGAGCAGCTTTTCTTCAATGCGTTCGATGGCGCTGTCGATCTGCACAGTGCTGACCGGTCGCTTGCGCAAGGCCAGGTTGAATGAGGCCTGCAGCTTGGCGTGCTCGTAGTCGATGCGACGGCCATCTTTTTTGACCACCGCCGGAAAGTTGACCTCTGGCCGCTCGTAAGTCGTGAAACGCTTCTCGCAGGCGCCGCACTGGCGCCGCCTGCGGATGAAGTTGCCTTCCTCGGAGACACGCGTTTCCACCACCTGGGTTTCGGCGTGTCCGCAAAAAGGGCATTTCATGGTTCAAAGCCTCGGTGATTCAATGGCAGAAAGCGGCCGCCGCGCCGGGCCGCCCCAAGCAAGGCCAGCCCCCTTGGGGGGTGGCGACACACGCAGTGAGGAGCGTGGGGGTCAGAGTCGCCGCGCCGGGCCGCCCCAAGCAAGGCCAGCCCCCTTGGGGGGCAGCGACACACGCAGTGAGGAGCGTGGGGGTCAGA
>NZ_JBWKOU010000001.1:220934-356617 GCF_059416245.1 Curvibacter sp. GW821-FHT09D12
TCGCCGCGCCGGGCCGCCCCAAGCAAGGCCAGCCCCCTTGGGGGGCAGCGACACACGCAGTGAGGAGCGTGGGGGTCAGAGCCGCCGCGCCGGGCCGCCCCAAGCAAGGCCAGCCCCCTTGGGGGGCAGCGACACACGCAGTGAGGAGCGTGGGGGTCACTTGTACACAGGGAAGCGGGCGGTCAAGGCATTGACCTTGGCGCGCACCGCGGCGATGTTGGCTTCGTCGCGCGGGTTGTCCAGCACATCGGCCACCAGGTTGGCGGTGATGCGGGCTTCTTCGTCCTTGAAGCCGCGGGTGGTCATGGCGGGGGTACCGACACGGATACCGCTGGTGACCATCGGCTTTTCCGGGTCGTTCGGGATCGCGTTCTTGTTGATGGTCATGTGGGCGGCGCCCAGCACGGCCTCGGCTTCCTTGCCAGTGATGCCCTTGGCGCGCAGGTCGACCAGCATCACGTGGCTTTGGGTGCCGCCGCTGACGATGCGCAGACCACGCTGGGTCAGGGTTTCAGCCACAACGCGGGCGTTGGTGATCACCTGTTGCTGATAGGCCTTGAATTCAGGTTGCAGCGCTTCCTTGAAAGCCACGGCCTTGGCAGCGATCACGTGCATCAGCGGGCCGCCTTGCAGACCGGGGAAGATGGCGCTGTTGATGGCTTTTTCATGCTCGGCCTTCATCAGGATGATGCCGCCACGCGGGCCACGCAGGCTCTTGTGGGTGGTGGAGGTGACCACGTCAGCGTGCGGTACCGGGTTGGGGTAGACGCCTGCGGCGATCAGGCCGGCGTAGTGGGCCATGTCGACCATGAAGATGGCGCCGACGTCCTTGGCCACCTTGGCGAAACGGGCGAAATCGATGTGCAGGCTGTAGGCAGAGGCCCCTGCCACGATCAGTTTGGGCTTGTGCTCATGGGCCTTGCGCTCCATGGCGTCGTAGTCGATGGCTTCATTGGCGTCCAGGCCATAAGAGACCACGTTGAACCACTTGCCAGACATGTTCAGCGGCATGCCATGGGTCAGGTGGCCGCCTTCGGCCAGGCTCATGCCCATGATGGTGTCGCCGGGCTTCAGGAAAGCCAGAAAGACCGCTTCGTTGGCCGACGCGCCGCAGTGGGGCTGCACGTTGGCGGCATCGGCGCCGAAGATCTGCTTCACGCGGTCGATCGCCAGTTGTTCGGCCACGTCCACGTGCTCGCAGCCACCGTAATAGCGGCGGCCGGGGTAGCCTTCGGCGTACTTGTTGGTGAGTTGGGAGCCCTGCGCCCACATGACGGCGGGTGAGGCGTAGTTTTCGCTGGCGATCAGCTCGATGTGGTGCTCTTGGCGAGCGTTCTCAGCCTGGATGGCAGCAAAGATTTCGGGATCGGTTTGCTCGACGAGGATGTTGCGGTTGTACATGGCAGTCCTTAAAGACGTGGTCCCTGTTGCTCGGAAGAGAAGAACAAGGGCTGCCCAGGCGAACGGCTGATCGCTCGGGCCAAGGCCCTGGAGCGGCACGCTTCCCAGTGGTAACCCCACGTCAGCGGCAGGGCCCCAGCAGGAGCCTGCGCCTATCGCCAGTCGCGTACCCGGCTAGTGTAACTGATGCGGCCCAAGGCCTGCATGCCAGCCCCCAGTGACCGTGCTCACTTCAGAGGGCTTTCAGGATTGGCTCAGCAGAGCCACCTTTTCGCTGTTGGCTGGGGCCGCTGCGGCTCGGGCGGGCGCCGGAGGCACTGGCACCACCACGGGGGGCAGGATGGGCACGTTGCGGCCGGCAGCCACTTGTTGAAGGCGGCTGTGTTCAGCCAGCACTTTGGCGGTGTAGCCACCATCGTCTTCGACGTTGGCCGCGCCCACGTAGAAGCGCAGTCCACCTTCGATGGAGCCCGCCTTGGCGATGCAGTCCTGCAGGACCTTGACGCCAACGCGAAGGTTGGCCACGGGGTCGAAGGCCGCCAGATGGCCGCCAAAACCCTGGTACTTGTCGCTGTGCACCTGGGTCATCACCTGCATCAGGCCCTGGGCTCCGACGGCGCTCTGAGCGAACGGATTGAAGCTTGACTCGATCGCCATGATGGCGAGGATCAGCGTCGGGTCCAGGCTGTTGCGCTTGCCCACATCCCAGGCTTCAGCCACGAGGGCGCTCACGGGCTCGGGGGCCACACGGTACTTGCGGCTCAGCCAATAAGCCACGGCCGCCTGCGACTTGGGCAGGGCCCGTGGGTCGGTGGCGGTCGCACGTTCACGGGCGTCGCGTTCGTTTTGAAGCCCGGTGAGGGCTTCCTGACGGGACTGCAACCAGCCCATCAATTCTTCTTCGCCAGCCTGACGCAGGTCAGGGCGGGCAGTCAGGGTGATCACAGCAAAGGCAACAGCCAAGCCCAGCAGGGCAAAACCGTTGTGTGTGATCTCAAAAAAACCTTCGGCGATATCAGATGCGAAAGTTCGCAAGCCTCGGGCGATTTGACCTAACGCTGTCATAGCTCTTCCTTTCTACGCGTGGGGTGGTTCACAGCGGCACGGGCTGCGCAAGCAGCGGTGTGTGCCGTGAAACCAACCCTCGTTTGGATTGGTACGCCATCAAGTTCACCGGGGCACCCAAGGGGGTTGCAAAGGGGTGAACTGACTTAGCCGGGGTCGGCAGCGGGTTCGGGTTGTCCCTTGTTTTTGGGGACGGGCGGATTCTAGAAGCATTGCAAATAACAAGTCAACAGTATTGAATCGATTTGTTATATTTAAAATGGTATTAAAAATGGGGTATAGAGGTCCGGATCTGGACGTTCATACAGTCGTTAAAAAACTCAATCGAAGTTCATCTTCTGATTGGAAATCGCTTCTTGAATCGGCTCTTGTCCGAACTATCCTGAAAAGGCCTGAGCGTTTCAGGCGACCGTCGGCAAGTGACAGTCCACGCCCTGCGTATGACGGGGTGGCGATGACGAAGCGAACCCGGCAAACCCTGAAGGCAATCTCTTGCCTTCCCTGCAAGCCGGGACTGTTCTCTCCCGCTTGCATGTCTGACGGCAAAAGGCCCTTTAGCCAGCCGTCAAGCCCGGCAGATCGAGTGTTCGGTCTGTCGGGCTTTCTTATTCCGGATGCTGGGGCCTCCAGAGAGGCTTTCGTGAAATTTCACGCAATGCTTCGCTCCCGGCCGCAGCACAATGCTGCCCATGAATCTGGCGTCTTTGAGCAAGAACCCGTGGCTGCGACGGGGTGTGGTGGGTGCAGCAGGCATTCTGTTGGTCTGGGTCTTGGCTTGGGCCCTGGTGCCGCCGCTGCTGCGGCATTTGATCGCATCGCGAGCGAGCGAGGCTTTGGGGCGTCAGGTGAGCGTGGGCGAGGTGGATTTCCGCCCCTGGAGCCTGGAGCTCACGCTGCGCGATCTGGTGGTCCGCACGCTGGACGGCGATGCCGAGCAAGTGGCCGTGGAGCGTCTCTATATAGATGCTGAGCTTCAGTCCCTGGTGAGGCTGGCACCGGTACTGGATGCCCTGGTGATCGAGCGGCCCCATCTGCTGCTGACTCACACCCAGCCCGGGCACTACGACGTCGACGATTTGATCGCCCTGGCCAGCAAGCCATCGGACCCGGCGGCAGCGCCGCTGCGCTTTGCGCTGCAGAACCTGAGCCTGGTGGATGGTGCGATCGATTTTCGCGATACCGTGGCTGGTCAGGACCACCATCTGACGGCGTTGCAGTTGGGCCTGCCTTTTCTGAGCAACTTCGACTCGGGCCGTTCGGTGCTGGTGCAGCCGCACCTGGCATTTCAGCTGAACGGGACGGCATTTGAATGGTCTGCTCAAGCCACGCCCTTTGCAGACAACCGCCGTGCAGAGGTGCTGGCCCGGATGGCGCCGCTGGATCTGGCCCCTTTTCTGCCCTATTGGCCCAAGGCCTTGCCTGTGCGCCTGGCGTCGGGGCAGGTCGAGGCCGATCTGAAGCTGGTGTTCGAGCAGGTGCCTGAGCAAAAGCTGGTGCTGTCTGGCACGCTGGGTGCCCAGCATGTGCGCGTGAACGATGCTTCGGGCGGCACCTTGCTGGCCTTCCCCTCACTGTCGGTGGACCTGGCCGCACTGCAGCCATTGCAGCGTTCCGTGCATGTGCGTGCGGTGCGATGGGATGGCCCGACTCTGGATCTGCGCCGAGACGCAGCAGGGCAGTTCGCCTGGTCGGCGGCATCGGCGCCCTCTGCCGCAGTGCCTGGCAAGGCGGTTGGGGCACCTGCCGAGGCTGGTTCGGCAGAGCGTGGCTGGCATGTGCAGGTGGACCGCATTGAACTGCAGCATGCCCGGCTGGGCTGGCGGGATGAGGGGGTTCAGCCTGCGGCCGTGCTGTCGGCCTCTGATGTGGGGCTGCAGGTCGAGGCCTTGCATTGGCCCATGCAGGCACCAGCCCGTTTTCAAGGCAGTCTGGTGCTGGCAGGCCCCACCGAGGGAGCGGACCAGGGCGCCGACAAGGTGAGTGGCAAAAGCCGACCGGGCGTCGCTGTACCAGGCCCGGCTGGCGCCCGCCTGCGCTTCGAAGGGCAGGGCACTGACCGGGCCGCGTCCGTGGCCTTGCGGGTTGAGGGCTTGCCGCTGGCGGCGGCCGCACCCTACCTGACGCCCTACCTGAATCCGACGCTGCAAGGGCGGCTCAGCCTGGTGGGTGGGGTCGGCTGGCGCGCCCCCGATCTGGCGGTTCAACTGAGCAGCCTGACGGTGGATGCCCTGCGCTTGAGGCAGGGCGAACAGGAGTTGGCCGGGTGGGATCAACTGAGCCTCAGCGATGCCCGTATCGATCTGGGGCAGCACACGGCCAGTGCGGAGCTGCTGTCCCTCAGCGGGCCTCGGACGGCCGTGTCTCGCGATGCGCAGGGGCATTGGATGTATGAGTCTTGGTTCAAGGCCCAGAGTCCGGGCGCCTCGACGAAAGAGTTGAGACCGGGTGCTGTCGCAGACAAGGGGCATGTGCCGTCCGTCCAACCGCCCGCCTGGCAATGGCGTCTGGGGCAGTTGGCCTTGCGCGAAGGCAGCCTGGCCTGGCGCGATGCGACGGCTGTGGTGACCAGAAAGCCTGGAGGGGTGGCGTTGGATGCCGCGGGTCTGCAGTTGCTGGCTGGCCCATGGAGTGGCGGCCCGAACGGACTGGGCACTGAGCCGGTGGAGCTTCAATTGGCGGCCCGTCTGGGGGCGCCGGCGCGTGATGGGGGGGGCGCCACCGAGCCGGGTCGCCTGGATTACCGCGGCCGGGTCAAGTTGGTGCCGTTTTCCACCCAGGGGCGACTGGAGTTGACGCGACTGCCTCTGCATGCGGTTGAACCTTATTTTGGCGATGTGCTGAACCTGGAGTTGCCGCGGGCCGACGCCAGCTTTCGGGGGGGGCTGGAGGTGACCGTGGCCGCTGCCGGCGCCACTGTGCGGGTCAAGGGCGACGGTGCGTTGGAGGATGTGCGGGCCAACAGTGTGTTGGCCCAGGTGGGGACCGACGCCGGTCCGCCCACCAGCGACGAGCTGCTGAGCTGGAAGGCCCTCAGCCTGCGGGGCATCGACCTGGCTCTGCAGCCAGGCCTGCCGCTCACGCTGGGGATTGCCGAAACCGCTTTGAGCGACTTCTATGCCCGAGTGGTGATCAACGACCAGGGGCGCATCAATTTGCAGAATCTGGTGCGCAACAGCACACCTGAGCCCGGCCTGGCCAAGGAGGCGGCTGCAGCCAAGCCGCCGCAGACACCGCAAGCACCGGCTCAAGCCGTCGCCACCAAGCCCGTGATCCGCATGGGGCCGATCAGCCTGCTCAATGGACGCGTCCTGTTCTCCGATCGCTTTGTGCGGCCCAACTACTCGGCCAGCCTCAGCGAGTTGACCGGGCGCCTGGGGGCCTTCTCGTCGGTGCCCGAGGCCGCGAACGCCAGCCTGGCGGGCCTGGCCGATCTGGAACTGCGCGGGCGTGCCGAGGGCACGGCCTCGCTCGAGGTCTCGGGCAAGCTCAATCCGTTGGCCACCCCCCTGGCGCTGGACATCCAGGGCAAGGTGCGCGAGCTGGACCTGCCACCGCTATCGCCCTACACCATCAAGTACGCAGGCCATGGCATCGAGCGCGGCAAACTCAGCGTGAACGTGGCCTACAAGGTTGATCCGGACGGGCACCTCAATGCAAGCAACAACATCATCCTGAATCAGCTCAGCTTCGGCGAGCAAGTCGAAGGGGCTCCAGCCTCGCTGCCGGTGAAGCTGGCCGTGGCCTTGCTGGCCGATCGGGATGGGGTGATCGACATCAATCTGCCCATCAGTGGCTCGCTCAACGATCCGGATTTCCGCCTGGCACCCATCGTGGGGCGCCTTCTGTTGAACCTGGTGGCCAAGGCGCTTACCTCGCCGTTCAGCCTGCTGGCCAACGCGTTTGGAGGCGGCCACTCCGAGAGCAACGAAATCGCCTTTGCCCCGGGCGCTTCGGGCCTGACACCAGAAGCCCGGCAACGGCTGGACAAGGTCGCCCAGGCCTTGCTGGACCGCCCGGCGCTCAAGCTCACCGTGGTCGGGCAGGTCAATGTCCAACAGGAGCGAGAGGGCTATCGCCATCAGCAATTGGCGCAGATGATGCTGGCCGAAAAGCGGCGACAGGCGGTGCTTGCGGGCCACAAGGGGACTGAGGTCGAGGCGGTCACCGAGGCAGAGCAATCCGCTTTGCTCAAGGCCGTGTACCAGCGTGCCGACTTGCCCAAACCGCGCAATCTGCTGGGCTTGGCCAAGGATTTGCCGGCCTCCGAGATGGCGTCGCTGTTGCTGGCCAGCGTGCCCGTCACGGACGATCTGTTGCAAGCCCTGGCGGTGGAGCGGGGGGTGGTGGTTCGTGACTACTTGCTGGGTCGCGCGGTGCCGGTGAGCCGCTTGTTTCTCGGCGCGGCCAAGACCTTGCGCAACGAAGGCACCTGGACTCCCTCGGCTGAACTGCTGTTGGACACCCGCTGAAGGGGGCTGCCAGGCCGCCTTTCAGCCCTTTTGATCGGCGGCTCGGGGCCTGGTTTGGCGCCCCTCAGCAACACTGTTGACATCTTTCACCCGGCCGGTTTGGAGGGGCTTGTCCAATTCCGGCGAAAATAGCGTTTTGATTCCGTGCCGCAAATGTCTGCGTCACGGCGTCGTGCCCGCCTGATCAGGCGGCGCGCCGTGTTTACCGATCTACAAAATGTTCAGTTTTTCTTCCCGCAACAAAATGTCCGAAGCTCCTGAAGTGAACCCGGCTCCGGCCAAAGCCCAAGAAGTCCACCCTCTGGACGCGCTCACGGGCGGTGCCTTTTCTGCCCCCACCTCGGGTGAGCGCTCCTCGCGCATTCGCGAGTGGCTGGCGGGCAATCCGGCCGAAAGCCAATTGCAGGAGGTGTTCAAGGAACTCAGCGTGCGTGACAAGGGCGCAGCCCGTCCCGTGCGTGAGCGCCTGGACGAGCTCAAGCGCGCCAAGGGTCAGGAAGTGATCGCCGCCGAGTGGGCCGAGAAGGCTCAGGCCCTGCTGTCGGCATCGCGACTGAACATTGCAGACGCCATGGCCTGGCAGCGCGATGCGGCCAAGGCTGGCGCCCCGCTCAGCCGCGAACCGCTGTCGGTGCTCAAGGTGCAACTGGCCGATCGCGTCAAGGTGATCGAAGACCTGCAGCACCGCGTTCAGGTACAGCGCGAGGCCGCCGTGCTGCTGGCGCAACGCATCGAAGTGCTGTCCACCAAGCCCTGGCGCGATGCCCATGCGGTGCTCGAAGGCTTGCGCGGCGACGTGCAGGCCTGGCAGGACCAGGCACAAGGCCTCACCGGCGATGGCGCCTGGGCCAGCGTTGATGCCCGCTTTCCGCCCATGCTGGACGCTTCCCGTGCTCAGTTGCTGGTGGTTTGGGAGGCTTTCCAGGTCGCCATTGCCCAGGCGCTGGCCGCCTCGGAAGATGCCGCGGCACCTCTGCCCACCGTGCCCGTCTGGGCCGATGAACTGCGTGTGGCCCGTGGGCTGCCCACCGAAGCTTCCGAAGCCGCTGCCGCCAGTGCTGCAGCAGCCAAGCCGCCCCGTGCTGCCCGTCCGGCCGTGCCCCCCGAATTGCGCAACAAGGCCTCGAACATTGTTCGCCAGGCCCTGGAACGCCTCGAGAAGGAAACCGCCGAAGGTCATGGCAAGGGCAGCGCTGGTGCGGCCTCCGCGCTTCGTGCTGTGCTCAAGGACCATGGCAAGCTGATCGATGCTGCTCTTGAGCACCAGGTGCACACCGCACTGGTGGCGGCCGGTGAACTCGAAGGCTGGCAGCGCTGGAGCGCCGACCAGGTGCGTGAAGCCCTGGTGGTCCGCGCCGAGGCCCTGTTGAACCGCCCTGAAGGCCAGACCCTGGGGGGTCGCAAGATGCAGGAAACCCTGCGCGCCCTGCGCGATCAGTGGAAGCAGACCGACCAGGGTGGTGCGCCGAACCACGCACTTTGGAAGCGTTTTGACGAGGCCTGCAACGAGGCCCACAAGGTGGTCGAAGCCTGGCTCGAAAAGATCAAGACCGATGCGGCCGAACACAAGGCCCAGCGACTGGCGCTGATCGAAGAGCTCAAGGCCTGGGCATCGGCCCATGCTGCCAGCACCGACTGGAAAGCCATCAACCGCGCGCTGTACCAGTTCAGTGACCGCTGGCGCGATGCCGGGCACCTGGGTGAAAAGGCTTTTGCCGAAATCCAGCCCCTCTGGAAGGAGGCCATCTCGGCCGCCGCTGCCCCGCTGGAAGCGGCCCAGAAAGCCAGCCTGGCTGTGCGCCACGCCATGATCGAAGAGGCCAAGGCCCTGGGCGCTGCCGCCTCTCTGCGCGTGGACGCTGTCAAGGCCCTGCAACAGCGCTGGCAGGCCGAGGCCCAAGCCGTGCCGCTGGATCGCAAGCACGAACAAAAGCTGTGGGATACCTTCCGCAAGCCGATCGACGAAGCCTTCAACCGCAAGAGCGCCGAACGCGAAAAGGCCTCGGCGGCCTTGAGCGAACGTGACAAGGTGGTGCTGGACGCGGCCAAGGCGCTGGAAGCCGCCAACGCCAGTGGCGACGCACAGAAGATCCGTGCTGCCATGGCGGCGCTGGACGCTGCCTTGCGTGGCCAGGCCCAGGCCCAGCAGGCCGTGGCGGCCGCTGTCGCAGCTGAGGGTGCCGAGGTGGCGTCCGCTGCTGAGGCGCCTGTTGCCGAGGCCGGTGAGGCCACTGACGCCACCGAAGGGGCTGCCGAGCCGGCCCAGGCTGCAGCCGAAGAGGCTCCGAAGCCCGCCCCGGCCCCGCGCAAGGTGGTGGCTGTGCGAGGCGATGACCGCCCTGGCATGAAGAAGGCTGAGCCCGCACCGGCTGGCCGTCCGGGCCGTCCGGGTGAGCGCCGCGATGGCGGGGCCGGGCGTGATGGCGCCCGTGGCCCGCGTGATGATGGCCGTGGCGGTCCCCGTTTTGACCGCGGTGACCGCGGCGACCGTGCGCCCCGCGAAGACCGTGGTCCGCGCCTGGGTGATACGGCATTCCGCGCCCAGCGTGAGGCGCTGGAGCACGCCCAACTGGCGCTGCGCAAGTTGGCCGCCCAGGCCCATGGCGAGGCCCTCACCCAGTTGCTGGGCGCCTGGGAGCAGCGCGATCCGGCGCAACTGCCGGGCACCCAGGAGTTGGGTGGGCGGGTCAGCCCGGCCGTGCGTGGCGCCTGGAGCCAGGCGCTTGGTGCCACCCCCAAGGGCGACGCCTCTACTGCCTTGCTGCGCCTGGAGATGGCGGCTGAGGTGCCGACGCCGGCCGAGCACATCAATGCGCGACGCACGCTGCAATTGCAGCTGTTGACCCGCCGCAACGATCCGTCGCCGCAACAGACCTGGGGCCAGGATGCGGCCACGGTGCTGGCCTCGCCCAGCGATCCGGCCACGGCACGTCGCTTGCAGAACGCTCTCAAGGCCTTGCTGCGCTGATGGCGCGGGCTTGGGACGGCGATCATGTCTGACTCGGGTTCGACCGTGGTCCCGCCCGAGTTGACGCCGCCTGCCGGCCTCTGCATCCGGGTGTTTCATCCGGCTGATGAGCCGGCGGCCGTGGCCTTGTGGGGCGCCTGTGGTCTGCTCAGGCCCTGGAACGATCCCCACAAGGACATCGCACGCAAGTTGGCAGAGCAGCCCGAGCTGTTTCTGGTGGCCGTTCTGCCAGCCGCTCAGTTGGGTGACACCGAGCGGCTGATTGGCACGGTGATGGCGGGCTATGACGGCCACCGGGGCTGGGTGTACTACCTGGCGGTTGATCCGGCCTGGCAGCACCATGGCCTGGGCCGTTTGTTGATGCAGCGGGTGGAGGCTGATCTGCTGGCCCGTGGATGTCCCAAGATCAACCTGATGGTGCGTGCCGAGAACACCGCGGTGCTTGATTTCTATGCGCGCCTGGGCTTCAGCGCTGACGCGTCGGTCAGCCTGGGCAAGCGCCTGATCCCTGACGCCTGAGGTTGAAGCCGGCTTGCCTGACCGGGCTCAGGCGGCGGCTGGCAGCAGTGCTGCCAGGCCCCCTTCGGGTTCAAAGCGCTTGTTGCGGAAGGTGAGTCGGGTCGGGCCTTGCCACAGCGGCTCGGACCGGCTGTGCCGGGGGTCCCCCGGGTAGCAGATCACTCGAAGCCCGTCCTGGTCAAAGGGTTCGGGCTCGATCAGAGCGGGGGCTCGCTGTCGGGCGCTGGCCAGCGCCTCGTCGGCCTGTTCAAAGCGCGCCAGTTGACTCAGGGTCATGATCTGCGGCGGCGCCAGATCCATGTCGTGGTTCCAGTAGCGCTGCAAGGCCTCGGCGGGGCGGATCCACAGCGCCTCGGTGGCTTCGTGGTTGTCATGGGCGGCAACCTGGCCGGGGGGCGCCTTGGTCACAAAAAATCGGGTGTCAAAGCGTTTGTTTGTCACCGAGGGTACCTTGGGGGTGATCCAGCGCGACCAGGGCTGCAAGGCGCGAGTGGGTAAAACCCAATCCATGGCTTCGAACAGGCTCAGCAGGGGCTGGCCCGCATGGAGCCGGTCCAGCCCCTGCTTCAGTGCTTCGCCCTGGGCGGGTTCACCCAGCAGCAGATCGCATTCTTCAAAGGTTTCCCGCAGGGCCGCCACATACAGGCCCAGTGCGGTGCTGGGGGTCAGCTCAGGTTCATTGAGGGTATGTGGCAGCGTGTCAATCGGCTGATCGCAGGCCAGTGCGAGGGCTTGCTCATCGGCGGGATCCAGCTTTCCGCCTGGAAAGACATGGGCATTGCCCAAGACCGCGGAGCGGCTGTGGCGCCGCAGCAAGAGCAGCTCCAGGCCCGCAGGAGCGTCGCGCAGCACGATCACGGAGGAGGAGGGGCTGGGAGCGCCCAGCACGGCTTCTGAATTGATTTCGATGACCATGACTGGCATTGTCGCGGTCATGAGCGGCTGTGTGTGACGCCTGGGTGTCCGGGTTTTCCGCGATGGCCCATGAAAAAAGCCACCCGTGGGTGGCTTTTCAAACAGCGGCTGAAGCAGCTTAGACGCGCTTGCGGTATTCGCCGGTGCGGGTGTCGATTTCGATGCGGTCGCCTTGCGAGACGAACAGCGGCACCGGGATCTCGAAGCCGGTGGAGATCTTGGCGGGCTTCAAGACCTTGCCGGAGGTGTCGCCCTTGACCGCTGGTTCGGTCCAGGTGATTTCGCGTTCAATGCTGGTGGGCAGTTCGACCGAGATGGCCTTGCCTTCGTAGAACACCACTTCAACAGCCATGCCGTCTTCGAGGTAGTTCAAGGCGTCGCCCATGTTTTCGGCTTCAACTTCGTACTGGTTGTATTCGCTGTCCATGCAGACATACATGGGGTCGGCGAAGTACGAGTAGGTGCAATCCTTCTTGTCCAGAATGATCTGGTCCATCTTGTCGTCGGCCTTGAACACGACTTCGGTACCGAAGTTGGCGATCAGGCTCTTGAGCTTCATGCGCACGGTGGCCGAGTTGCGGCCGCCGCGGCTGTATTCGGTCTTCAGCACGACCATCGGGTCCTTGCCGTGCATGATCACGTTGCCGGCGCGGATTTCTTGAGCAATTTTCATAAAAATGTAGGGCCCTGCGGGCCTGTTGGGCTTGAATCGGGGTTTCCTGGCGCGCCGCTGTCATTCTTTGCTGTTTCCAGTGGATCCAACAAAGACCAGGCGGCACTGGCCGGGGAACTGCGCACCAGCAGGCTTTGAGCTGAAACGCCCGTGCTGCGCAAAACCTCGGATTTTATCGTTTTTCTGTGCAAAAACGAAGAAGCTGCGTGACCAGATCGCTTTGGACCAGCAGTTTGGCGCGAGCCGCCTGCACGCAGGCTTGCCATTCGGGCAGTTCGATCCGGGGCAGCGCTGCGTTGCTCAGCCCATTCCACACCTGGTGGAATTGCCGCAGCGTGGGGGGTGCATCCAGCCAGTCGAGGAAGGCGTCCAGCTTGTCGCGGTGGGCTTCATCGTCTTGGGGGTAGATGTGCCAGACCAGCGCCTGCCCGGCCCACAAGGCGCGCACCAGAGAGTCTTCGCCGCGCACAAAATTCAGGTCGCAGGCCCGCAAGCAGAGGTCGAATTCGGGTTGGGGCACAGCTTCGGGCCAAGCCAGGCGCAGCCGATCGGTCTCTTTTGCGAGCGCGGGGGGCTGGGCTTGCAGGCCTCGCACGGCTGCTGCAGGGCGTCCCGGCATGACCAGCAGGTGCACAGGCTGTCCGCCTTGGCCTTCAGTCCTCCAGCGCTCCAGCAGTGCGGGCAGGGCTGGGGGCTCGTAGCAGAACAGCGAGGCCAGGCAATCCTGGGCTTGAGCGCCCAGGCGTTGGCGTTGGGCCCGCCGCCATTCGGGCGTGGCTTCGTCGGCCACGCCGGGCCCTTGCATCAACCCCCCGGTGGCGGGGGTGAAGCCGGGGTAGAAGAACCATTTGGTCCAGCCCGCAGCGGGGCCATTCATCACCGGAGAGGGCAGGGCATGACAGCGTTCCACCCAGGCCTCGGCCGACAGGTATTCGAGGTTGATCCACACCGGAGGCCGCTCAGGTCGCTGGTCCCGGTGCTGGGCCAGCAGGCCCGCATCGATCTCGCAGCCAAAGGCCTCCACCAGCACATCGGCTGGTTCGAGTGCGGCGAGGCTGCTGGAGGGCAGGGGCTTGAACCAGGGCAGCACGGTGACCCCGGCCTGGCCTTGCGGCGCCATCCAGGTCAGGGCGCTGCCATCGTCGACCCACAATCGCACCTGCTCGCCACGGCGCGCCAGTTCGGCCGACAGGCGCCAGCAGACGCCCAGGTCGCCATGGTTGTCAATGACGGTGCAGAAAATGTCCCAAAGCATGCGTTGAGGACGCAAGGCAGGCTTGCGCGCAAGGTGAAGGTGGGGCGCATTGTCGCCGCTGGCCGCCCGGGTGGAGCCACAATACGCCCCCATGTCTGATGTGCATTCCGAACAACTGCTGTCCGAAGTGGCTGCCTTGCCCGCCTTGCCGGGTGTCTATCGGTATTTTGATGCCGACGGGGGCTTGCTCTATGTGGGCAAGGCGCTCAACCTGAAGCGCCGGGTTTCAAGCTATTTTCAGAAAGACCACGGGGGCACCCGCATCGGTCACATGGTGAGCAAGATCGCCCGCATGGAGACCACGGTGGTGCGCTCTGAAGCTGAGGCCTTGCTGCTGGAAAACAACCTCATCAAGACACAGAACCCGAAGTACAACATCCTGTTCCGGGACGACAAGAGCTACCCCTACCTCAAGCTGGCCAACCATGCCTACCCGCGCATGGCCTATTACCGGGGCGCGGTTGAAAAGAAGCATCGCTACTTTGGCCCCTACCCCAGCGCCTGGGCGGTGAAAGAGACCATTCAGTTGCTGCAGAAGGTGTTTCGACTGCGCACCTGTGAAGACACTGTGTTCAACAACCGCAGCCGCCCCTGCCTGCTCTACCAGATCAAGCGTTGTTCGGGCCCTTGCGTCGACCTGGTGTCGGCTGAGGATTACGCCCGCGACGTGGCCGATGCCGAGCGTTTTCTGCGGGGTGAGGCCCAGGCGGTGATGGGGGAGATGGAGTCGCGCATGATGGCCCACGCCGAACGGCTGGAGTTCGAGCAGGCGGCTGAGATCCGCAATCAGATGAGTGCCTTGTCGCGGGTTTTGCACCAGCAGGCGGTGGACACAGGTTCGGATCAGGACGCTGACATCCTGGCGGTTCGGGTGCAGGGTGGGCGGGCCTGCGTCAATCTGGCCATGGTGCGCGGGGGGCGGCATCTGGGAGATCGGCCGTATTTCCCGGTGCATGTCGAGGATGCTGTCAACCTCGGTCTACTGGACGACACGGACGCACCAGCCGATGCCGATGCCGGGGCCGAGCCAGCGCTGCCGGTGGAGGTCCGTGTGCTGGAGGCGTTCATTGCCCAACATTACCCCGGGGTGCCGGTGCCGCCGTTGCTGGTGACCAGTGTGGCGGTCAACAAGCGCCTGTTGGCCACCTTGTCGGAGCAGACCGGCGTGCGGATCGCCGCTGTGCACAACCCGCGCGAGCAGCGGCGCATCTGGCTGGAGATGGCCCAGACCAATGCCGACCTGCAACTGGCCCGCCTGCTGTCGGAGGAGGGGTCGCAGCAGGCGCGAACCCGTGCGCTGGTGGACGCCTTGGATCTGGAGCCTGAAGACCTGGATGCTTTCCGCGTTGAGTGCTTCGACATCTCGCACACGGCGGGTGAGGCGACCCAGGCCTCCTGTGTGGTGTTCCAACACCACAAGATGCAGAACAGCGAGTACCGGCGCTTCAACATCGAGGGCATCACGGGTGGCGACGACTATGCTGCCATGCGCCAGGTCTTGACGCGCCGCTATGCCAAGGTGGCCGAGGCCTTGCGCGAGGCCGGCGGTGCCGCGCCCGCGCCTGGCCAGGCCCGCCTGCCGGATCTGGTGCTGGTGGATGGTGGCAAGGGCCAGGTGTCGATGGCGCGCGAGGTTTTTGAGGCCTTGGGTTTGAGCCTGTCGGTCATCGTGGGGGTGGAGAAGGGTGAAGGGCGCAAGGTGGGCCTGGAGGAGTTGGTGTTTGCCGACGGCCGAGACAAGGTTTACCTGGGGCGTGATTCGGCGGCCCTGATGCTGGTGGCACAGATCCGGGACGAGGCACACCGCTTTGCCATCACCGGCATGCGGGCCCAGCGGGCCAAGGTGCGGGTGGGGGCCAGCCGGCTGGAGGACATCGCCGGGGTCGGCCCCAAGAAGCGCGCACGCTTGTTGCAGCGCTTTGGCGGGGTGCGTGGCGTAGCCGCCGCCAGCGTGGAGGATCTGTGCACGGTCGAGGGCATCTCGCGCGACCTGGCCGAAGAGATCTACCGGGCTTTGCGCTGATCCCGGTGTCCAAGGCACCGAAATCGGGCGCGACGGCCCGTTGCAGGTGCCTGAAGTGGGGCGCAAGCCACGCTTGATCCCCTCATGGCGTACTCCAGCCGCATTCAAGCCCCAAGCCGGGGCGCAAGCCGTGACACAATCGTGCCCATGTTCTTCACCATTCCCACCATCATGACCTGGACGCGCATCGTCGCGATCCCTTTGATCGTGGGGGTGTTCTATGCGCCCCTGGACCCGGCGACGCGCAACCTGATCGCCACGGTGATGTTCGTGGTGTTTGCGGCCACCGACTGGCTGGACGGGTTTCTGGCCCGCAAGCTCAATCAGACCTCTTCGTTTGGCGCGTTTCTGGATCCGGTGGCCGACAAATTTCTGGTGTGTGCCTCGTTGCTGGTGCTGGTGCATCTGGGGCGGGCCGACGTCTTTGTGGCCTTGATCATCATCGGGCGTGAGATCGCCATTTCGGCCCTGCGTGAGTGGATGGCCCAGATCGGGGCCTCCAAGAGCGTGGCGGTGCACATGATCGGCAAGCTCAAGACCACCGTGCAGATGGTGGCCATCCCATTTCTTCTGTTTGATGGGCCCCTGCTGGGGGTGGACACCGGTGTCTGCGGCACCTGGCTCATCTGGGCAGCCGCGGTGCTGACCGTGTGGTCGATGGTGTACTACCTGCAAAAAGCCCTTCCCGAGATCCGGGCCCGCGTCAAATGAGCGCAGGAGGGCAGGCGAATGGTCGCTGGCTGGCGGCCATGCCGGTGGTGTTCGTGCTGATCTGGAGCACGGGCTTCATCGTGGCCCGTTATGGCATGCCCCATGCCCCTCCACTCTCCTTCCTGTGTGTGCGCTACGCCTTGTCGGTGCTGTGTTTCGGTGTCTGGGTGCTGGTGGCGGGTGTGCCGCTGCCGCGCAGCCGGGCCCAATGGGGGCACTTGGCGGTCACCGGGGTGCTGATGCATGCAGGCTACCTGGGCGGTGTGTGGGCGGCCGTGAAGGCCGGCATGGGCTCCGGGCTGTCTTCTTTGATCGTGGGCTTGCAGCCGGTGCTGACGGCGGCGTGGATGTCCTGGCATGGCAGCCGGGTCAGCCGCTGGCAATGGCTGGGGCTGTTGCTCGGCTTCGGTGGCCTGGTGCTGGTGGTCAGTGCCAAGATGGGGCAGGGCGGTGAGGCCTCCTGGCAGGCCTTGTCCCTGGCCGTGATGGCCTTGTTCAGCATCACGATCGGAACGCTCTACCAGAAGCGCCATGTGACCCCTTGCGACGTGCGCAGTGCCAGTGCCGTGCAGTTGGGGGCCGCCTTGCTGGTCAGCCTGCCACTGGCCTGGCTGGAGCCCGAATCGATCGACTGGACGCCTGAATTGATCGGTGCCGTGGCCTGGTCGGTGCTGGCCTTGTCTTTGGGGGCGAGCTCTTTGCTGTACCTGCTGATCCAGCGTGGTGCGGCCACCCGCGTCACCAGTCTGTTGTACCTCGTGCCCCCGTGCACCGCGGCGCTGGCCTGGTTGCTGTTTGGCGAGCCGATCACCAGTCTGACGCTGGCTGGCACGGCTTTGACTGCGGTCGGCGTCAGCCTGGTAGTCCGCTCGCGGGCTTGAGCGCCGGGTTGATCTTCCAGGGTTCGCCATGGAAGCGGTTGTGCAGAAAGTCGATCAGCAGGCGCACGCGTTTGGGGGTTCTCGCCTGCCAGGGCGCCAGCCAATGGATGTCTGCGTCAGCCATGGCGTGATCCGGCAGCACCCTCACCAGATCGCCGTTTTGCAGGGCGCCGGCGATGTCCCAAAGACTGCGCAGCATGATGCCCCGGCCCGCCAGGCACCAGTCGCGTACCAACTCGCCTGAATTGCTGCTCAGCGCGCCTTTCACGGTGACGCGGTGCAGGGCCTTGCGGCGGCCCTGGCTGGACTGCAGTGTCCAGTGATCGAAGCGCTGCGCCGGGTCGCTGCCGTTTTCACGCACCACCAGACATTGATGCTGTGCCAGGTCGTCGGCGCAAGCGGGTTCGCCGTGGGCTTTCAGGTAGGCGGGTGAGGCCACCAGCACCCGCTGGTTGCGGGCCAGGCGCTTCGACGTCCACTCACCGGCCCGTGGCCCGGGCACATTCCAGAGCCAGATCGCGCCGTCGTAACCCTCCACCGTCAGGTCGGGCAATTGTTCGACCAGGTGCAACTGGACCTGCAGGCGAGGGTAGCGCTGTTGAAACTCGGCCACGGCCGGGCCGACCCAAAGCCGCCCGAACCCGAAGGTGGCGGCCAGACGAATCAGGCCGGTGGGCTCTGACTGGCGCTCGCGCAGTTCGGCTTCGGCCTGCTGAAAGCCGCGCAGCAGCACCTGGGCGTGCTCGCACAGGGCGTCTCCGTCGGCCGTGGGGCTGACCTTTCGGGTGGTGCGTTGGAACAATTGAACCCTGAGTTGGCCTTCCAGGGCCGCCAGGCGTTTGGTGATCACCGGGGGAGTCACATGCAGGGCCCGAGCGGCGGATGACAGGCTGCCGTGCTGGCGGATGGCCAGCACCAGCTCCAGATCGGATCGATCCATTGTTTCCTCTGTGGAAATGATTGCTTGCCGGATTATTGCCTTTTGCCGCGATAGAGTTGAGGCCAATCAAGAAGGCAACCCAACCCATGTTTGACAATTTCTCTACCGACACGGTGCTGCGCGAGGGGCTTGCATTGCGCACCTGGCGTGGCGGTCAGGGGCCGGGATTGCTGCTTTTGCACGGGCACCCGCAAACCCATGTGATGTGGCATCGGGTGGCGGATGCCCTGGCCACCCGCTTCACCGTCGTGCTGATGGATCTGCGTGGCTATGGGGATTCAGGGCGCCCAGGCGCCTCGGCGGGGCATGTGGCGCACAGCAAACGGGAAATGGCGCTGGACGCCCTGGCCGTGATGCAGCACCACGGCTTTGACCGCTTTCAGGTGTTGGCGCACGACCGGGGTGCCCGGGTAGCGCATCGGCTGGCGCTGGACCGCAGTGTGGCGGTGGAGCGCATGATGTTGCTCGACATCGCGCCCACCCTGGCCATGTATGAGGGCACCACAGAAGCCTTTGCTCGCGCCTATTGGCACTGGTTTTTCCTGATTCAGCCCAGCCCCTTGCCCGAGACACTGATTGCCAGCGACCCGGCGGGCTATGTGCGGGGGGTGATGGGCAAGCGGCATGCGGGTCTCGCGGCATTCGATCCGATCGCTTTGGCCGAGTACGAGCGTTGTGCGGGCTTGCCCGGCACCGCGGAGTCGATCTGTGAGGACTACCGGGCCAGCGCCACCGTCGACCTGGCGCACGACCGATTGGATGCAGCGCAAGGGCGTGGCCTGGGCATGCCCTTGCGCGTGTTGTGGGGTGAGCATGGCGCCGTGGCGGCCAGCTTCGCGGTACTGGATCTGTGGCGCGATCGCGCTTCGCAGCTCAGTGGGCGGGCCTTGCCTTGTGGTCACTACATTGCCGAAGAGGCGCCCGACCTGCTGCTGCAGGAAGCATTTGATTTTTTCAGGAGTTGAACCATGAGCAAGAAACGCATTGCAGTCATCGCCGGCGATGGCATCGGCAAAGAGGTCATGCCGGAGGGGGTGCGCGTGATGGACGCGGCGGCCCGCAAGTTCGGCATCGATCTGCATTTTGATCACTTCGATTTTTCGAGCTGGGATTACTGCGAACGGCACGGCAAGATGTTGCCCGACGACTGGAAGGATCAGATCGGTGGGCACGACGCGCTCTACTTTGGTGCCGTGGGCTGGCCCGACAAGATTGCGGACCATGTGTCGCTGTGGGGCTCGCTGCTGCTGTTCCGGCGCGAGTTCGATCAGTACGTGAACCTGCGTCCGGCTCGCTTGATGCCCGGCATCATCGCGCCGGTGGTGCGCCGCGATGGGTCGCCACGCCAACCGGGCGAGATCGACATGTACATCGTGCGTGAGAACACCGAGGGTGAGTACTCCAGCATTGGCGGGCGCATGTACCCGGGGACTGAGCGCGAGATCGTGATGCAGGAGACCGTGATGTCGCGCATCGGTGTAGATCGCGTGCTGAAGTTCGCCTTCGAACTGGCGCAGTCGCGTCCCAAAAAGCACCTCACCAGCGCCACCAAATCCAACGGCATTGCCATCACCATGCCCTACTGGGACGAGCGGGTTGCCGAGATGACCAAGGCCTATCCTGGTGTCAATGTGGACAAGTTCCACATCGACATCCTCACGGCCCACTTTGTGCAGCGCCCCGACTTCTTTGATGTGGTGGTGGCCAGCAATCTGTTTGGCGACATCCTCAGCGACCTGGGGCCGGCCTGCACGGGCACCATCGGCATTGCACCCAGTGCCAACCTCAATCCGGACCGGCGTTTTCCGTCCTTGTTCGAACCTGTGCATGGTTCGGCGCCAGACATTGCAGGCCAGAACATCGCCAACCCGATCGGCCAGATTTGGTGTGGAGCCATGATGCTGGAGTTTCTGGGCCACAAGGACGCACATGACGCGGTGCTCGCGGCCATCGAGAAAGTGCTGGATCCGAAAAGTGGTGCACCGCGCACCCGCGACATCGGTGGCACGGCCAGCACCACGGATGTGGGGCGTGCAATCGCCGAGGTGCTCTGAGGCAAGAGAGCTCTCCAAGGGGCTGGCGCAGGACCTATTTCACGCTGCCAGCCCGAGCCCGCGCAGAGGTGTCGCAAAAACACCGCTGCGAGCGCCAAACACCCCCCGAAAAGAGTCTAGAATCCGCGTCCTTGCTGTTGCGAAACAGCTTGTTGTATTGACACCTTGAAGGTCCATCGCTTTAATCCTTTCAGCAGTTGAAGCTGCGAATGAGCCTCCCGCCCAGCGGACACAACCATCTCAGGATGGCCCAGCTGAGGGGAGGCAAGATTTTTGATGAGACAACCTGATCAACACCATTTCTGTACGAGGGGCTCCTTGTGAATAAGACTGAACTGATTGAGCACATTGCCAACAACGCCGACATTTCCAAGGCTGCCGCTGCGCGCGCCCTGGAGTCGACGATCGAGGCTGTGAAGAAGACCCTGAAAAAGGGCGGTACCGTTTCTCTCGTGGGCTTTGGTACCTTCGCCGTTGGTAAGCGCGCCGCTCGTACCGGTCGCAACCCGCGCACTGGCGATACAATCAAGATCAAGGCTGCTAAAGTTCCTAAGTTTCGTCCAGGCAAGGCATTGAAAGATGCCTTGAACTGAGATCCAGTTCAGGTGGGGTGCTTAGCTCAGCTGGTAGAGCAGCGCCCTTACAAGGCGCGGGTCGGCGGTTCGATCCCGTCAGCACCCACCACCACCGATGCGAAGGCGAACACATTGTTCGCCTTTTCTTTTTTGCCCTTGAAAGATTGCCATGTTTGAGTCCATCCGCAAGCACTCGAAGATCGTCATGATCGTGCTGTTCTTGCTGATCATTCCATCCTTCGTTCTGTTCGGCATTGATGGCTACAACCGGGCCATGGAAAAGGGCACGACAGTTGCCAAGGTGGATGGTCAAGCCATCACGCAGGGCGAGTGGGATGCCGCGCACAAGAACGAAGTCGAGCGTCTGCGGGTGCAGATGCCCAATGTGGACATCAAGCGCTTCGAATCTCCCGAAGCCCGTTACGTGACCTTGGAACGGCTGGTTCGCGAGAAAGTGCTGGCCTCTGCAGCCAGTGGTCAGCATCTGGCCATCAGCGATCAGAAGTTGGCACGTTCACTTCAGGACAACCCCACCATCGCCTCGTTGCGGCGCGAAGATGGCACGCTTGACGTCGAGCGCTACCGCCAGTTGCTGGGCTCGCAAGGCATGACCCCCGAGATGTATGAGGCCAGTGTGCGCGCCGATCTGGCGAGCCGTCAGGTGCTGGGTGGCATCAGCGCCAGTGTGGTGGCTCCGGCCGGGCAGGCCGACGTGGCATTGAATGCCTTTTTCGAGCACCGTGAGATTCAGGTGGCCACTTTCCGCCCTGCGGATTTTGTGGCACGGGTGACGCCCAGCGATGCGGACATCGAGGCCTACTACAAGGCGCACACTGCACGGTTCCAGATGCCTGAGCGTGCTACTGTGGAGTATGCCGTGCTTGATCTTGACAGCGTCAAGGCCGGCATCGCCCTCAATGAGGCCGACCTCAAGACTTACTATGAGCAGAACGCGGCGCGCCTGGCCTCCAAAGAGGAACGCCGTGCCAGCCACATTCTGATCACCTCGCCCAAGGATGCGCCAGCTGCAGAGCGCGACAAGGCCAAGGCCAAGGCTGAAGCGCTGCTGGCAGAGGTTCGCAAGGCCCCGGCCACTTTTGCCGATGTGGCTCGCAAGAATTCGCAGGATCCTGGTTCGGCCGCCAAGGGGGGGGATCTCGACTTCTTCGCCCGCGGCGCCATGGTCAAGCCTTTCGAGGACGCCGTGTTTGCCATGGCCAAGGGTGACATCAGCGACGTGGTCCAATCTGATTTCGGCTTCCACATCATCAAACTGACCGACATCAAGGTGCCTCAGCAGAAGAGTTTCGAGGCCATGCGCCCCGAGATGGAGGCTGAGCTCAAGCAGCAGCAAGCGCAGCGCAAGTTTGCCGAGGTGGCTGAGACGTTCACCAACACCGTCTATGAACAATCCGACAGCCTCAAGCCTGTGGCCGAACGCCTGAAGTTGACCTTGCGCACGGCCAAGGACGTGACCCGCGTGCCCGGCCCTGGCCTGCCGCCTGTTCTCGGCAACCCCAAGGTACTCGCTGCCTTGTTTGGTGCCGATTCCGTGAGCAAGAAGCGCAACACCGAGGCCATCGAAGTGGGCCCCAGCCAGATGGTGTCGGCCCGCATCGTGGACTATGTGCCAGCCCGTACCCAGGCCCTGGACGAAGTCAAGGCCAAGGTGCGCGAGTTGGTGGTTGCAGAGCGCGCCCAGGCCCTGGCCCGCAAAGAGGGCGAAGACAAGCTGGCGGCTTGGAAGACCAACCCTGCCAGCGCGACGAACCTGGGTGCTGCGGTCACGGTGTCGCGTGATGAGCTCGCCAAGCAGGCCCCGGCCGTGGTCGATGCAGCCCTGCGCCAACGCGGGTCGGCGTTGCCAGCCTGGGTGGGTGTGGACCTCGGGGCACAAGGTTATGCGGTGGTTCGCGTGGCCAAGGTGGTCCCGCGAGTGGGCGTCGAGGAGGCGCGCAAGGCCCAGGAGCGTGCTCAGTATGCTCAGTGGTGGGCATCTGCAGAGGCCCGTGCCTACTACGAGTTCTTGGCTGACAAGTACAAGGTTCAGCTCAAGACCGCCAAGCCCGCACCGCAAGCTTCTGAAGAAAATTCAAATTCGGGCGGTTAAGCAGGAAATTCGGGTTATAATTTTTGTCTGCGGTGGCTGTAGCTCAGTTGGTAGAGTCCCAGATTGTGATTCTGGTTGTCGTGGGTTCGAGTCCCATCAGCCACCCCAAGCAGATCCTGAAAACCCCGTCATGTTGAACATGGCGGGGTTTTTTATTGGCGGTCTGTACACCGCCTCGCCCCCCTTTGCCTTGGGGGCAGTCTCTTGCGGTATGACCGAGGGTTTTCCACGAAGCGATCAACCGTGTCGTGGCTCTGCGCAATTTGATTCAATCCCCTTGAGTCTCCGAGACTGAACGCTGAACGCTGAACGCTGAACGCTGAACGCCGAACGCCGAACGCCGAACGCCCGGCAGCACCAGCGAAGACAGCGTCTTTGGTGTGGTTGTCGCAATATGATGCGTAAATTACATTACGTATAGATATGCGCTCTTCTTCACCTTCTTCCCAATCCGGCACCGATTTGCCGATCTCGGACAGTTGGCCCGATTTTGGCGAGGCGACGATGCCGCAGCCTCTGCGGGCGTTGTCCGAAGGGCTGGAGGGCGAAGAAACGCAACCCGATTTTCTGGAGTTTGATGTCCCGGACACCACGGCCCCGATGCCGATGGAGTCCATGTTTCCGACGCCGGACACGGGCCATCTGGCCTTGCTGAGAGACTGGCCGCACGCTGTCCTGGCACTCGAAATGGGGCGTGAGCCTCGCTTGCTGTTCTGGAATCAGCAGGCCGAGAACATGCTGGGATACGAGTCTCTGGACCTGGTGGGCAATCCGCTGGGTTTGACACTCTTGTGCCCTGATCAGGATTATCGAACCCGTAAATTGTCCGAATTGCAGCAGTTGGGCACGGCCGGTGTTGATCTGGAGTGGACGCTGACCTGCCGGGACGGGCAGAAACTGCGTTTGGCGTGGTCTCTTTTGCCCATGTTGCAGACGCAGGGTGTGTCCAGGGTGTTCTGGTTGGTGGGGGTTGATGTCAGCCGGCGAGCGTTGACCGAACAGGCTTTGCGCGGGCGGGACCGATTGTTGCGCTCGCTTTTCCGGCACCTGCCTGACATGGTTTATCTGAAGGATGGCAGGGGCACTTGGCTGATGGCCAACCCCGCCGCTCTGGCGGTGGTGGGATTGACGGAGGCCCAGGCCATTGGGCACAACAACCTTGAGCTGGCGGACCGGGGCTCGCCGATGGCGGCCGCATTGCGTTTGAGTGCGCTCAATGAGGAAGCCACCTGGCAGACGGGCCGTGCTTCCCATCTGCAAGAGGTGGGAGATGACGCTCAGGGCATGGCGCGATCGTTCGATGTCGTACGGGTGCCTAGTTTTGCCCGGGATGGCAGTCGTTTGCACATGTTGGTGATTCGCCGCGACGTCACGGAGCAGCGAACGGCTGCCACCAAGCTGGAGCTGGCGGGGCGTGTGTTGGACCAGGGCAGTGACGGCATCGTGATCTGTGATGCCGATCGCCAGGTCATGATGGTCAACCAGGCGTATTCGGACATCTCCGGATTTGCGGCCGACGAGACGGTAGGCCGCACGTACAAGTTGCTGGCCGATGGGCAGCATGATGAAACATTTCAAGCCTCCATCTGGACTGCCGTGCACGAACATGGCCGGTGGAGCGGTGAGGTCTGGGGTCGGCGCAAGACGGGCGAGGTCTATCCGCAGTGGTTGATCCTGTCGGCGTTGCGCCACCGGGCCAGTGGCGAGCTGACCCACTATGTCGCAGCCATCTCTGATCTGAGCTCCCGCAAGGCGGCCGAGGAGAAAATTGCTTTTCTGTCCACCCGTGATGTGGTCACAGGCCTGCCCAACCGCACCCAGGTGGCCATGCGGGCCGAGGTGGCGCTGGATCGCGCCCGCATCGAAGGCGATGGTGTGGCCTTGCTGGTGGTGGACATCGACAATTTCAAAACCCTCAACGATTCACTGGGGCATGCGGCGGGCGATTTTCTGTTGCGTGAAATTGGCCAGCGGCTCCAGAATTTCGGCGGTGGGCAATCGGTGGTGGGGCGCTTGAGTGGTGATGAGTTTCTGTTGATGCAGGCCGGTATCAAGACCACCACGGACGCGGCCCACCTGGCCAGCGCCATGATGGAGGCCGTTGCGCAGCCGGTGACATTCGATGGCCTGCCTGTGAATGTGTCCCTGTCGGTCGGGGTGGCGATGTTCCCCTCCGATGGGGATCGTTTTGACACCTTGTTTGGCCGGGCTGATGCGGCCATGTATGCGGCCAAGCGAGGCGGGCGGGCCGCCTATCAATTCGCCACGGCCAGCATGAATGATGCTGCGCTGGAGCGCCTGCAACTCGAGGCCGCCCTGCGTGCGGCGATCGAGCAGGAGGCCTTGAGGCTGGAGTATCAGCCCCTGATCGAGTTGTCTTCTGGGCGCATGGTCGGGGTCGAAGCGCTGTGCCGCTGGGACGACCCGGAGCGTGGCTCGATTCCACCGGGTGTGTTCATCCCCCTTGCCGAAGACTCGGGCCTGATTCAGTCATTGGGACGTTGGGTGCTGCGCGAGAGCACACAGCAGTTGAAAGTCTGGCATGACGCTGGTCACACCGAACTGTTGATGGCCGTGAACCTGTCGGCCCGGCAGTTTCAGCATGGGGCGGTGCTGACCCAGGTTGAGGAGTCCTTGGTGGCCTCGGGCATCAACCCGGCGCGCCTGGAGCTGGAGCTGACCGAGAGTGTGCTGCTGCACGATGGTGAGGCGGTGATGAACACCCTGCGGCAACTCAAGGCGCTGGGCGTGAAGCTGTCAATCGACGACTTTGGGACCGGGTATTCCAGCTTTGCCTACCTGCGGCGCTTCAAGTTCGACAAGATCAAGATTGATCAATCGTTTGTGCGCGACCTGATCGACGATCCGGAAGATGCCGCCATTGTGCGCGGCATCATTTCGCTGGCCATCAGCCTGGGCTTGGCCGTGCTGGCCGAAGGTGTTGAAACCGATGCCATCGCGCAGCGCCTCAAAACACTCAAATGCACCTATGCGCAGGGTTACCACTTCGCCAGGCCCTTGCGACCAGAGGCTTTGGCAGAGAAATTTCTGACCGAAGCGGGTTGAGCCGCCTGCCAGCAGGGGCCGCTCACCGCAGGCTGAAAAGGCCCCCTTCGTCGGGGGCTGCTGCCATCAGGGGTTGGTCATCACCAGTTTGCCCATCACGCCGCGTGACCCCATGTGGGCATAAGCCGCCTTCAGGTCAGACATCGGCATGGTGCGATCGATCACGGGCTTGATCTTGCCCTGGGCATACCACTGAGCCAGTTCAGCCATCATGGCGGCATTGGCTTGTGGTTCCCGGCGGGCAAAGTCGCCCCAGAACACCCCCACCAAAGAGGCGCCCTTGAGCAGGGGCAGGTTCAGCGGCAGGTTGGGGATCGGGCCTGAGGCGAAACCCACGACCAGGTAGCGACCGCGCCAGGCAATGGAGCGGAACGCGGGTTCGGCAAAGTCGCCGCCCACGGGATCGTAGATCACGTCCGGGCCTTTGCCACCTGTCAGGGCTTTGATCTTCTCGCGGAAGGCATTGGGCACGCTGTCGACGCTGTAGTTGATGGTCTCATCGGCGCCGATCTGTTTGCACAGGGCGCATTTCTCATCGGTCGAGGCCGCTGCAATCACCTTGGCGCCTGCGGCCTTGGCAATCTGGATGGCGGCGGTACCCACGCCACCCGCCGCGCCCAGCACCAACACGGTTTCACCCGCCTTGAGTTGGGCCCGGTCCACCAGGGCATGCCATGAGGTGGCATAGATCATGATGAAGGCAGCGGCGTCAACGTGAGGGAACCCCGCCGGCAGTGGCATGCAGAGGGCGGCTGGTGCCAAGGTGTGGGTGCCAAACCCGCCGGTACCCGAGAGGCAGGCGACGCTGTCGCCCACCTTCAGGTGCTTGACCCCTTCGCCCACGGCGGCCACCACGCCGGCATATTCCGAGCCTGGAACAAAGGGCAGGGGGGGCTTCATCTGGTATTTGTTCTGCACAATCAGCAGATCCGGGAAGTTCAGGCTGGCCGCCTTGATCTCGATCAGCACCTCGCCCGGCTTGGGGCTAGGGGTGGGCAGTTCCTTCCAGCTGAGGGCGTCCACGCCCACGGGGTTCTCGCAAAGCCAAGCATGCATTCGAATGTCTCCTGAATTTCAACCCAAAATCATAGGTGGGCTGTCTGGCGCGGGTGTGTCGCTGTAGCGACGGCTTTCAAGCCGGGTGCGCCTGCTCACGAGGGGCACCCTACAATCCGCTGTCCATCCATCAGACCATGAAAATCCTCCTTTCCAACGACGACGGCTACCAGGCGCCTGGCATCGTGGCCTTGTACGAAGCCCTGAAATCCATTGCCGATGTTGAGGTGGTGGCGCCGGAGCAGAACAACAGTGCCAAGTCCAATGCGCTCACGCTGCATTCGCCGCTGTATGTACACCGTGCTGCCAATGGCTTTCGCTTTGTCAACGGCACGCCAGCCGACTGCGTGCACATTGCGCTCACGGGGCTGTTGGGCTATCGGCCCGATCTGGTGGTGTCGGGCATCAACAATGGTGCCAACATGGGGGACGACACGATTTATTCAGGTACCGTGGGTGCGGCCATGGAAGGCTACTTATTTGGTATCCCGGCCATCGCGTTTTCCCAGGTGGAAAAGGGCTGGGCCGAGTTGGATGCTGCAGCCCGCAAGGCTCGCGAGATGGTCGAACAGATCCAGTCCCAATCCATGATCGGCGCACAGCCCTGGTTGTTGAACGTGAACATGCCCAATCTGCCCTACGACCAGTTCAAGCCGGTGCGTGTGTGTCGCCTTGGGCGCCGTCATGCGGCCGAGCGTGTGATCACCCAGGAAAGCCCCCGTGGGGAGACCATGTACTGGATTGGTGGAGCGGGCCCGGCCAAGGACGATTCCGAGGGCACCGATTTCCACGCCACCGCTCAGGGCCATGTCGCCATGACACCGCTGAAGGTGGACCTGACCGATCACGACTTGCTGGGGTATTGGTCCCAGACGGCGGCCAAGCTGCATCAGCCCCAGGGAGCGCGTTCGTGAACCGCCGCCCTGGCTTTCCGGCGCGCCTGGATCAGGCGGTGGCGGCGCCCCGCCCCTCAGGGGCGCCAGCGCCCGTGCCGACCCGTGGGGTTCGCGCTCCGGAGCGAGGCAGCCCGTGGTCTGCACCTGCCGGGTTGGGCATGGATTCCCAGGCGGTGCGCCAGCGCATGGTGCAGAAACTGGCGGCACAAGGGATCCAGTCGGCCAGTGTGTTGGCCGCCATGGGCCAGGTCGAGCGCCACGCATTTGTCGACAGTGGCCTGGTCAATCAGTCCTACGAGGACACCAGCCTGCCGATCGGCCTGGGCCAGACCATCTCAAAACCGAGCGTGGTGGCCCGCATGCTGGATCTGCTGCTGCAGGCCCCCATCGTGGCCCAGGGCGGTCTGGGGCGGGTGCTGGAGGTGGGGACAGGCTGTGGCTACCAGGCCGCGGTGTTGAGCCTGCTGGCGCGTGAGGTGTATTCCATCGAGCGCTTGCGCGGCCTGCACGAAAAAGCCCGTGACAACTTGCGGCCCATGCGTCTGAGCAACCTGCATTTGCTGCTGGGCGATGGCATGGAGGGCTTTGCCAAAGGGGCCCCTTACGCGGGCATCGTGGCCGCGGCAGGGGGCGATGCTGTGCCCCAGGCGTGGTGTGATCAACTGGCTGTTGGCGGGCGCCTGGTGGCCCCCACGGTGATGGCCGCCGGCAAGCAGGCTCTGGTGGTCATTGACAAGACGGCCCAGGGGCTGCAGCAGACCGTTCTTGAGGCGGTGCACTTTGTCCCTCTAAAATCAGGCATTGCTTGAAGGAAAGACATACTTATGCGGGGTTTGCAAGGGCGGAGTGTTTGGTGGACTGTGGCGGTGCTGGGCCTGTTGCTGACAGGATGCGCCTCCAAGACGGGACGCCAGGCGCCTGTCGAAGAGCGTGGCCCGCAATCGGTCAATTCGGCATCGGCTCCGGCGCCGGTTGTGGTGCCCCCCAAGCCTCTTCCAGGTGCCGAGAATGCCGGCAAGCCGGGCTACTACACCGTCAAACCTGGCGATACCTTGATTCGCATTGGGTTGGAGTCCGGGCAGAATTGGCGCGATCTGGTGCGCTGGAATGGCCTGGACAACCCCAATCTGATTGAGGTCGGCCAGGTCTTGCGCGTGATACCGCCCTCGGCGACAGTAGCTGAAAGCGGCGCTGTGACTCGCCCGGTGGGCAACCCGACGGTCACGCCGACCAATGGGGGCGCGTCCGGGGCGGCCAAGGCCGGTACCGCCGCGCCGGCTGCATCGGGTTCGACCGCCGCGACAACCCCAACGGCGCCCGCCGCGCCGGCTGCCCCGACCGAGGACGATCCCGGCTTCATGTGGCCTACAGGTGGTGCCTTGCTGGCCGGCTTTGATGAGGCCAAGAACAAGGGCCTGGACTTGGCCGGCAAAGCCGGCGACCCGGTGCTGGCTGCTGCGGATGGGCGTGTGGTGTACGCCGGCGCTGGATTGCGGGGCTACGGCAACCTGATCATCCTGAAACACAACAACACCTTCCTCACGGCCTACGCCCACAACCAGCTTTTGCTGGTGAAAGAAGACCAGGCGGTGCGCAAGGGGCAGAAGATCGCTGAGATGGGGAACAGTGACTCTGACAGGGTGAAGCTTCATTTCGAGATCCGGCGGCAGGGCAAGCCGGTGGATCCCTCCCGCTACCTGCCCAACCGCTAGCCCAAAAGGCCGACCCATCATGACCGTGCGCAACGATGAACCTGTTCCTGGTGAGTCTGATGCGCATGAGGAAGCGCCTGCAGACGACGGATTGCTCGCTGCGGATGCGGGGCCGGATGGGGAGGCCGTGGCAGCCTCGCTGGCCCCCTTGCCCGCCGATGTGGAGGGGGGCGATTCGCTCGCGGTCTATCTGAGGGAGGTGCGGCGCAAGCCTTTGTTCACCCCGCAGGAAGAATTGGCGGTCGCCACCCGGGCCAGGGCAGGCGATTTCGAGGCTCGTCAGTCGATGATCGAGCACAACCTGCGCCTGGTGGTGAGCATTGCCAAAGGGTATGCCTCACGTGGCGTTCCCATGTCCGATTTGATCGAAGAGGGCAATCTGGGGCTGATGCATGCCATCGACAAATTCGAGCCTGAGCGGGGTTTCCGTTTTTCGACGTATGCCACTTGGTGGATTCGCCAATCGGTTGAGCGGGCGGTGATGAACCAGGGGCGGGTGGTGCGCCTACCGGTGCACGTTGTGCGCGAACTGCAGCAGGTGCTGCGGGCGAGGCGCTCGCTTGAAAATGACCCCAGCTTTGTGGCGCGCCGGCCCGACGGGGTGCGCGCTGAGGATGTGGCGGCGTTCCTGGGGCGTGAGGTGCAGGAGGTGACTGAACTCCTGGCCATGGCTGAGGCTCCCAGATCCCTGGATGCTTCACTGGATCGTTCCGGGGACGATCACACCCTGGGCGACACCCTGGTGGATGAGTTGGCGACCGACCCCAGCGGCCTGACCCAGGAACATCAGGTCGAGCGCCTGTTGGACCGCTGGGTGGATGGTTTGTCCAGCCGCGAGAAAGAGGTGCTGACTGGGCGTTTTGGCTTGCATGACCGTGAGCCTGAGACCCTGGAAGTCTTGAGCGAACGCCTGGGGCTGACCCGGGAGCGGGTGCGCCAGATTCAGAACGAGGCTTTGTTCAAACTCAAGCGCCACCTGGCTCGGCACGGCATCTCACGCGATGCGTTGTTGTGATCCGTTGATGGGGATGGCGTGACGGGCCGCCCATGAGAGCCTGTTCACGAGAACAGGCTCTGAGACAATCGGGGCATGACAACCGTTTCCGAGCCCCACATCACCGACGACCCGAGCTCCGGGTTGCTGCCTCCCGCTGACACCCCAGCCAGCGCCGACCTGCCACCGGGCTGGCTGGCCATCGAATCACTTGACCTTGAAGCGCAAGGGGTCGCCCGTCGCCCCGATGGTAAGGTTGTGTTTGTCGATGGCGCATTGCCGTTTGAGCTGGTCAGTGCTCAGGTCAACCGCAAAAAGAACAATTGGGAGCAGGCCACCCTGACTGAAATCCACCGAGAGTCTTCCCAGCGCGTACGCCCTGGTTGCAGCCACTTTGGATTGCACGCCGGTGCCTGTGGGGGCTGCAAGATGCAGCACCTGCATGTGGGGGCTCAGGTGGCCGTCAAGCAGCGTGTCCTCGAGGACAACTTATGGCATCTGGGCAAGGTCAAGCCCGAAACCTTGCTGCGGCCGATTGAAGGCCCGGCCTGGGGCTACCGTTACCGTGCGCGCCTGTCGGTGCGCCATGTCATCAAAAAGGGGACGGTGCTGGTGGGTTTCCATGAGCGCAAGAGCCGCTATGTGGCCGACATGAGCGAGTGCCCTGTGTTGCCACCCCACGTGAACGCCATGCTGCTGCCTTTGCGTGCCTTGGTGGCCGGCATGGAAGCCCGAGACACGTGCCCGCAGATCGAACTGGCGTGTGGGGACGATGTCACTGCGCTGGTCCTGCGGCATCTGGAGCCCCTCAGCGAGGGCGATCTGGCACGTTTGCGTGGGTTCGCTGCCGAACATGGGGTTCAATGGTGGTTGCAGCCCAAGGGGCCCGATACGGTGCACCTGCTGGACCCTGAAGGGCCGCAGTTGGCCTATTCGCTGCCTGAGTTTGGCATCGTCATGCCTTTCAAGCCGACCGATTTCACCCAGGTGAATCCTCACATCAACCGGGTGCTGGTCAGCCGGGCCCTGCGCTTGCTGGATGTGCGCAAAGACGAGCGCGTCATCGACTGGTTCTGCGGTCTGGGCAATTTCACCCTGCCGCTGGCCACCCAGGCCCGCGAGGTGCTTGGCATCGAAGGCAGCGAGGCGCTGGTGGCACGTTCGCGCACCAACTATGCCGGCAATCAGGCATCAAGGGTGGAGGCGTCTTTGTGCCCCACCGGTTTTGTGGCCCGGAATTTGTTTGAAATGACCCCCGACATGCTGGTGGCCGATGGCTATGCCGATCGATGGCTGGTGGATCCGCCTCGTGAGGGGGCCTTTGCACTGGCCAAGGCCTTGTCTGATCTGCACCAGCAGCATCTGCTACAACCCGGCAGCCTGCCTGAGGGCTGGACGGCCCCGAAGCGCATCGTGTATGTGAGTTGCAACCCGGCGACGCTGGCCCGAGATGCTGGGCTGTTGGTCCATCAGGGGGGCTATCGTTGCACCGCGGCGGGCGCCGTGAACATGTTCCCGCACACGGCCCACGTGGAAAGCATGGCCGTGTTCGAGCGCACCGCAGCCTGGGATTGAGCGCAGGGCCGCCTTGGTCGCGGCCCTCAGTGCTTGTCGCTGCCCTTGCCCTTCTTGGGTTTGGGTTCGTCTGCCTCGGCGGAGGCCTTGCTCTCCGCGCCTTCGGGGGGCGAGGCCGTCGGAATCGGTATGACCGAAGGGGCACCTTCGATCTTGTTGTCCCGCATGTATTGGTCCATTTCTTTCCAGCCATCAAAAATGGCGGATTTGGGGGCCTTGGGGTTCAGTGTGTAACAGTCTTCAATGCCACGCTGGGCGTAACGACAGGCGCCACCTGTGGCTTTGGCATCGGCCTCGCGCTGAACGACCTTCGGATCGGGGCCGAGGCCCGGAATGTCACAACCCGCCAGCATCAGCAAGGCAGGGGCGAGGATCAGCAGACGGCGCGCAAACATGATGAAGCCTGGTCAGAGTGTCTATGAGGATTATCGGCGTCACCTGAGGCGAGTTGAGCCAGGTTCATCGTCGACATGAAAAAAGGCCCCGCAGGGCCTGTTTTTTATCGCGGCACGCTTGCTGCCAACTCAACGTTATTCGCGTTCGCCGCCGAAGATGCCCAGCAGTGCCAGCAGGTTCTGGAACACGTTGTACAGGTCCAGGTACAGCGACAGGGTGGCCGAGATGTAATTGGTTTCACCACCATCGATGATCTGCTTGATGTCATACAGCATGTAGGCGCTGAAGATGCCGATGGCGGCCACGGACAGGGCCAACATGCCTGCAGAGGAGCCGACGAACGCATTCACCAAGCTGCCCACCAGCAGGACCAGCACACCCACGAACAGCCACTTGCCCAGGCCCGAGATATCACGCTTGATCACGGTGGCCAGGCTGGCCATCACGAAGAACACACCGGCCGTACCACCGAAGGCGGTCATGACCAGTTCCGGGCCGTTCTTGAAGCCCAGCACCATGGCGATCAGGCGCGACAGCATCAGCCCCATGAAAAAGGTGAAACCCAGCAGCACCGGAACCCCGGTGGCCGAGTGTTTGGTTTTTTCGATGGCGAACATGAAGCCGAAGGCCCCAGCCAGGAAGACCACCAGGCCGATACCACCGGACAGCATGGCCGACAGGTTGGTGACGACGCCGATCCAGGCTCCCAACACGGTGGGCACCATGCTCAGGGCGAGCAGCCAGTAGGTGTTGCGCAGCACGCGATGCCGCTGCTCTTGCGACAAAACATTGCCATAACCCACCGACAGGTCGATGTTTTGGAAAGGTTGGTTCATGAATGAATCTCCTTGGGGAACGGCCAGAACTTGGCTTCTAAGGCATTCTAAGTGGGGACGATGAGGCGATTCTTAAAGACCCGCCTGCCAAAGGTTGGCATGCTGTCCAAATAGTGAAAATTGTTTTTCATCTAGCATCCCCCGGTGCCGGCTGAGGTGCCGCTATCCTTGCTTCTTTTCGACCACCATCAAAGGTTTTTCATGCAAACCAAGTCCGTTCTTGAACTCTCCGATGTCAAAGCCATTGCCGCAGCTGCTGAAGCAGAAGCCCTGAAGAACAAGTGGGCCGTGACCATTGCCATCGTGGATGACGGTGGACATCTGCTCTGGCTGCAACGCCTTGACGGCGCGCCGGCCATCTCGTCGCACATTGCACCGGCCAAGGCGCACACGGCCGCGCTGGGCCGCCGTGAAACCAAGGGTTACGAAGACATCATCAATGGCGGGCGCTACGCCTTCCTGACCGTGCCCAAGGTTGAGGGCCTGCTGGAGGGCGGGGTTCCTATTCTCAAGGACGGCCATTGCATCGGCGCGGTGGGTGTGAGCGGCGTGAAGTCTTCGGAAGACGTTCAGATCGCCAAGGCAGGCATTGCCGCCGTTGGCTTGTAAGCCTCTCGTCGCCAAGCCACCCGATGCGGTGGCTTGGCGTTGGGGATTTCATGTGCAAAAGCCGCTGACCCTCTTCGGGCAGTGGCTTTGTTTTGGGGGCGGCAGCACATCGGGCAGCTGCCGCATGGGCTGTGCCGCGAGATGTGTGCCTGGGCTTCAGTTTTTGGGCTCGGTGATGAAGCCGATTTTCTTCAGCCCCGCATGCTGAGCGGCGGCCATGGCCTGGGCCACGCGTTCATAGCGAACCTCGCGATCACCCCGGATGTGCAACTCTGGCTGGGGCTCTTTGGCCGCGTTCTGGGTCAGCATGGCCTCCAGTGCAGCATCGTCGATTCGAGTTTCATTCCAGAAGTAGCTGCCATCGGCAGCGACTGACAGACGAATGGTCTCTGGTTTGGCGGCCTCGGGCTGGTTGCTGGCACGGGGCAGATCAACGTTCACCGAGTGCTTCATCACCGGGATCGTGATGATGAAGATGATCAGCAGCACCAGCATGACATCCACCAGGGGGGTCATGTTGATTTCACTCATCACCTCTTCAGAGTCTTCCTGACGTCCGAAGGCCATGATCAGACCCCTTTCTTGAGGGCCACCACGCTGGTGTTGGCACCGCTGTGAACCCGCGCTCCTGTCACGAAGAAGGCGTGCAGGTCATGGGCGAAGCTGTTGAGTTTGTTGAGAATGGCCTTGTTGCCTCGAACCAATGCGTTGTAGCCCAGCACGGCGGGAATGGCCACGGCCAATCCCAGGGCCGTCATGATCAATGCCTCCCCGACGGGGCCAGCCACTTTGTCGATGGTGGCCTGGCCGGCCGAGCCGATGCCCAACAGCGCGTGATAGATGCCCCACACGGTGCCAAAAAGGCCCACAAAGGGTGCGGTGGAGCCCACCGAGGCCAGCACGGCCAAGCCACCCTGCAGGCGAGCTGTGAACTCGTCAATGCCGTTGCGAAGGCAGCGGGTCACCCAATCACTGACGTCAAGGCTGTCGTGCAGATGCACCTTGGTGTTGCTGTGGTGCGCGGTGGCATCGCGCCCATCCAACGCCAGTTGGCGGAAGGGGTTGTCCGCATCGGTCCCCAGGCTGTTGAGACCGGCGCTCAGATCGGGGTTGTGCCAGAAGTCTTCGGCCGCGCGGGCGAACTTCTTGTATTTGATGATGTCCAGCGCCTTCAGGATGATGACGATCCAGGAGGCCAGCGACATGCCCAGCAGCAGCAGCGCAACGGTCTTGGTGACCAGGTCGCCTTGGGCCCAAACGTGGGCGAGTCCGAATTCGGTTTCCATTGAAAAGTGCTCCGTGAATTATTCGAGAACGAAATTGAGGGGAACCTGAAACCACATGGTTTCAGGGACACCACCGCGTTTGCCGGGCACGTAGCGCCAGCGCATCACGGTGGTCAAAGCGGCTTGGTCCAGGCGGTCAAAGCCGCTGGATTGCTTGATTTCTGCTTTTTGCGGCAGACCGTCTGCGCCGATCAGCACGCGCAGGATTACCTTGCCTTGTTCGCCCAGGCGCTTGCTGATGGCCGGGTAGGCAGGCTTGGGGTTTTGCAGGTAGTCGGCATCGCTGGAGGGCAGTTCGACCTTGGGCGGGGCCGGTGGCGCAGGGGGCGCTGGCGGCGCGGCAGCCACTGGCGCCGCCACCGGAGGGGCGGGTGGTTGAGGGGTGCTGACCCCTGTCGGCGCAGCAGGCGCTGGCGTGGGATCTGCAATGGCCACGGGTTGAGGGGCCGGCGGCAGCGGCGTGGGGCGGGGTGCCACCGTTTTGGGCTGGGGTACCTTGGGCACCGGAGCCGGGGGCGGTGGCGCCTTGGGGGCAGGCGGTTCGATGAGCTCGCTCAGGACTTCGGCTGGAATGATGACTTCGACCGCGCGTCGGATCAGGCCGCTTTGCAGTCCCCACAATGCCAGGGCATGAAACAGAAGCACACCACCGATGACCGCGCTGTTGCGACTGATTTTGGGACGTGCGGGAATGGATTGGGCGTGCATGGTCAGGGGTTGTGCGGGGTACCGAGTCTGGGGTTGGGGCGGGCCCTGTCCGTCATCGACGAAACACCCACCAGGCTGAGCCCAGTACGAGAATCAGACCGCCACCGAGAGTTGTGATTGTTGCCATGCTCGACCTTCCGTGAAGTGGGTGGCGAGCTGAATGGCCTGCCCCGGCATGTCCGCACGGAGTGCGGCAATCGGATGGGCAGCATTGCACTGATCCACCACGCTGCGTGCGCAACTCTCACACCGGCCACACTGGGTGGCGACACCGAGTTCAAACTGGATTTCATCGAAACCCAGCCCCGCTTTGGCGTGGCGGACAATTTCTCGGTCGGAGACGCGACGGCATACACAGACAATCATGGCAGACAGGCGGTTTGGGCTGGCTGTTGAGGATGATGTCAGTATAAATGCGAATCTGTCGCATTTGCAATAACCTCTCGAAAATCCAGGTCGCAAACCATTTTTCATGGCTCGGCTGCCCCTTGGCGCTCGTGGCAGGCTAACCATGAAAAAAGCCGACCTGAGGTCGGCTTGGCGGAGTGCTGGTCTGGCTTACTTGACGTGCTTGCCGATCAGGGCAGCAAGTTCAAACATCGAAACCTGAGCCTTGCCAAAGATTTCCTTGAGCTTGGCGTCGGCATTGATCAGGCGCTTGTTCAGCTTGTCTTGCAGATCATTTTTCTTGATGTAAACCCACAGCTTGCTCACGATCTCAGTGCGCGGCAGGGGGCTGTTGCCCACCACGGCGGCCAAGGCTGCGCTGGGGGTGAGGGCCTTCATGAAAGCCGCATTGGGGGTGCGCTTTTTGGCAGGAGCTGCAGCCTTCTTGGCGGGCGCAGCAGCCTTCTTGGCAGGAGCAGCAGCCTTGGTGGCCGGTGCTGCCTTGGCCGCTACCTTCTTGGTGGCGGGCGCAGCAGCCTTCTTGGCGGGAGCAGCGGCCTTGGTTGCCGGCGCGGCCTTTTTGGCAGGCGCTTTTGCCGGGGCTTTCTTTGCAGTTGCCATGATTGAATTTTCCTTCTGGAAGTTGATTAATCACCAGCCAAACACTGCGTTCTCGCTGGCATACCGGATGCTAATGGAGAAAAAACGGCTTTCCAAGCGAAAACGCATATTTTTCAGTGCACTCTGTTGCGCCTTTGTGTCCGCAAAGCCAATAAGGGCGCGGGTTTCGCGCATTCGGGGTGCGCTGAGGTCACTGCAGGGCCTCCGGCCATGGGTCTCCGCGCTGGCACGCTGGCACGAACTGTCGGTGGTCGGGGGCGTCTGAGCGGCACTTTTGTATGCTCTCGATCAGGCTTGTCAGTGGCGTTGGCAAGTCGTTTTCATCTCGTACATGCCATGAAAGGTCACTCTCCATGTCTTCTCTGCCTGCGGTCATCAGCACCTGCGATCTTTGTGACGAACACAAGAACGACGATTCGGGCCACTTTCGCGTGCTGCCTCCAGTGTTCAAGGCCTTTGGTGGCCGGACGGTCTTCCATGGGCCGGTGTGCATCGTCAAGGTGTTTGAAGACAATACCTTGGTGAAGCAGGCCGTCGACTCACCAGGCGAAGGGCGCGTGCTGGTGGTGGATGGGGGCGCCTCTTTGCGTCGTGCCTTGGTGGGGGGTAACCTGGCCAAGGCGGCCGCACGCAATGGCTGGGCGGGCATCGTGGTGGATGGTTGCGTACGTGATGTGGCCGAACTCAATGCAGAGGCGGTCGGGATCCGGGCGCTGGCCTTGATGCCCCTGCCCACTGAGAAGAGAGGGGAAGGGCAGTGTGATGTTGCTGTTCAGATCCAGGGGGTGTGGGTACGTCCGGGCGATTGGCTGTATGCCGATGCCGACGGCATCGTGATCAGCTCGACATCTTTGACCTGAGCGTGTCAGGATGGCTTGGGGCTGGATGCCGCAGGGCTGGCGTCGGGCAGGGTGGCCAACACGACCCCGGCCAGCGCAATGCCAAAGGCCAGCATCTGCAACAAGGTCATGGGCTCGCCCAGAAACAGGACTCCCACGGTCGCCGCAGTGATCGGTAGCATCACTGTGAACAGGCCTGCGTGCGCAGCCGGGATGGTGCGCAATCCGGTCATCCACAGCCACACTGTCCAGACGCTTGCGGCCAGCGCGTAGAACACCAGTAGCAGCCAGTAGGCGGGTGGCACGCTGGCAAAGTTGAATGACATGGCTTGGTACAGGCCGAACGGTGTGGCCAATGCCAGCCCCCAGAGGTTGATCAAGGCGCTGATGCGTCGTGCACTCAACGCGCCGGTCAAGCGCTTGCCGATCACTGCGTAGGCGCTTTCGCACAGCACGGCGCCGACGATCAGCAGGTTGCCCAGCCAGTGTGATTCAGTCGACGCTCCGCTTGCATCCGTGCCCGGGCGCACCAGGGTGAACAGCGTGATGCCCGCCACGGCCAGGCCGATGGCCACGGCCACGCGAGGGGAGATGCGCTCTTTCAGGAATATCCAGCTCAACAGTGCCACACAGGCCGGAATGCCCGACATGATCACGCCAGTGGCCACCACCGAGGTCAGCTTGACACCGTTGAGCATCAGCACAGAGAAGAGGAAGTTGCCCAGCAGGGATTCGAGGAACACCAGACGCTTGGTTGCGCTGCTCATGCGGGGTTCGTCGGGGGCGCGTCTGATCCAGCGCAACATGGCCACGGCACCGATGCCAAAGCGCAACCAGGCCAGCAGGAAAATGGGCAAGACAAGAGTGAGGGGCTTGGAAAGCGCCACATAGCTGCCGACCAATGCCATGCTGGCGGCCAGGCAGACACATGCCAGCCAACGGCTGGGGCCTGCCACCAAGCGGGGTGAAGCGTGCTGCATTCGTTACAACGTTCAAAGGAGTTGGATTGAAAACCGAAATCATGCCCGAGGAGCGGGTGCCCCGTGGCGTTCCGGCGTCGCTTGTGTTCGTGTACGGCACCTTGCGCAAGGGTGGTAGCAACGACATCAACCGCCTCGTTCCGCCGCCGGCCTTCTGCGGGTGTTCCATGGTGCCGGGGCGGCTCTTTGATCTCGGGGCCTATCCGGGCTTGCTTTTGGCAAACGGTCCCGACGAAGGGGGCAGCGCCGTTTCGGGTGAGGTGTATGCCATCGAGCCAGCACTGGAGCGGCAACTCGACCTCATTGAAGGCATACAGGGGCGGCCCGATGACGAGTATTTCCGCCGTCAGGTGTCGGTCAATGTCGAGGGGCAGAGTTGCGTTTGCCTGGTCTATGAGATCAACCCCGAGCGCGTGAATGGCCATCCATTGATCGATCACGGAGACTGGATCGGACACGTGGGTGGCGTGGTGCCCTGACGGCACCTGGACATTTGTCATGGCTTTTCACGCTACGGGTTTTGCATTTCTTATTGTGAAAATAGCCAATTGCTGCACTGCACATGAAATCCTGTCATGAGAAATTTGATTTCACAAAGAGAAATCAAAGTTGTAAGTTATTGATTTTCATAAAAAATAAAAAAGTCTTCTATAAGACATAAGATTGATTCTGACTCTTATAGAAGACTTAAAGTTCTCTCAACGCCAGCGAACTTGCAAACGCAACAAAGTTGGCACCATTCAACCAACCAGGAGTGATCACATGTCGCAATCTCTCAATTCCCAACTGAGCCGCCAGCAGCAAATCGAAGCCCTCGAAAAGGATTGGGCGCAGAACCCCCGTTGGAAGGGTGTCAAGCGCAACTACAGCGCTGCTGACGTGGTGCGTCTGCGCGGTAGCCTGTCGATTGAGCACACTTTGGCCAAGCGTGGTGCCGAAAAGCTGTGGGACCTGGTGAACGGCAGCGCCAAGAAGGGCTATGTCAACTCGTTCGGCGCAATCTCTGCTGGCCAAGCCATGCAGCAAGCCAAGGCGGGTCTGGAGGCTGTGTACCTGTCGGGCTGGCAAGTGGCTGCTGACGGCAACACTTCCGAAACCATGTACCCGGACCAGTCGCTGTACGCCTACGACTCGGTGCCCACCATGGTTCGCCGCATCAACAACACTTTCAAGCGTGCCGACGAAATCCAGTGGGGCCGCGGCATCAACCCCGGCGACAAGGAATTCATCGACTACTTCCTGCCGGTCGTGGCGGATGCTGAAGCCGGCTTCGGCGGTGTGCTGAACGCTTTCGAACTGATGAAGAACATGATCGCTGCAGGCGCTGCAGGCGTTCACTTTGAAGACCAACTGGCGGCCGTGAAGAAGTGTGGTCACATGGGCGGCAAGGTGCTGGTGCCCACCCAGGAAGCCTGCGAAAAGTTGACCGCTGCCCGCTTTGCCGCCGACGTGATGGGCGTTTCCACCATCGTGCTGGCCCGTACCGACGCCGAGGCTGCCAACCTGATCACCTCGGACCATGACGCCAACGACAAGCCGTTCCTGACCGGCGAGCGCACCCAAGAAGGCTTCTACCGTGTCAAGAACGGTCTGGAACAAGCCATCAGCCGTGGTGTGGCCTACGCCCCGTACGCCGATCTGGTGTGGTGCGAAACCGGCACGCCTGATCTGGGCTTTGCCCGTGAGTTCGCTCAAGCTGTGCACGCTGCCTGCCCTGGCAAGCTGCTGTCTTACAACTGCTCGCCTTCGTTCAACTGGCGCAAGAACCTCGACGATGCGACCATCGCACGCTTCCAGGACGAATTGTCGGCACTGGGCTACAAGTACCAGTTCATCACCCTGGCAGGCATCCACAGCAACTGGTACAACACCTTCAAGTTTGCTCATGCCTACGCCCGTGGCGAAGGCATGAAGCACTACGTCGAAATGGTGCAAGAGCCCGAGTTCGCTGCCCGTGAACAAGGCTACACCTTCGTGTCGCACCAGCAAGAAGTGGGCGCAGGTTACTTTGACGACGTCACCACCGTCATCCAGGGCGGCTCGTCCTCGGTGAAGGCTTTGACTGGCTCGACCGAAGAAGAGCAGTTCCACTGAGCGCCTGAGCGCTGCTGAGCAAGGCCCGGCGTGTCCGGGCCTTTTTTCGTGGGGTGATGAAGCTGATGTGAGGCTCGCGCTAAAATCGTGGCTATTCCCTGTGTACAGGGTCACCCACTGGCAAGAGCGAGAAAGGCATCTTGGTTATGACACCGCGAACTACTTCGGAGACTCCTTCGGCTCAATGAGCCACTGGTTCGCGCCTGCTCACCTGTTTTCTGCTCCACTGAACAAAGCGCGGCCTTCCCCGCGCTTTTTTTGCGCCTTCACGGATTCAACTCACAGACATCATGATTCAGATCACGCTTCCCGACGGTTCCAAACGTGAATACCCCGGCCCGGTCACGGTGGCCGAAGTGGCTGCCTCCATCGGCACCGGCCTGGCCAAGGCCGCCCTGGCCGGCAAGATTGGCGACAAGGTGGTGGACACCAGCCATGCCATCACCTCGGACAGCCCGCTGTCCATCATCACAGCCAAGGATGCGGATGGTCTTGAGGTGATCCGCCATTCGACCGCCCACTTGTTGGCTTATGCCGTCAAGGAGCTCTTTCCGGATGCTCAGGTCACCATCGGGCCTGTCATCGAGAACGGCTTTTACTACGACTTCTCCTACAAGCGTCCTTTCACGCCTGAGGACTTGGCCGCGATTGAGAAGCGCATGTCCGAGTTGGCCGCCAAGGATGAGCCAGTCGTGCGCCGCGTGTTGCCGCGTGATGAGGCAGTGGCGTACTTCAAGGGCATCGGCGAGCACTACAAGGCGGAGATCATTGCCAGCATCCCCAGCAATGAGGACGTTAGTCTGTACCGCGAGGGTAATTTCGAAGACCTCTGCCGTGGTCCTCACGTGCCGAGCACCGGCAAGCTCAAGTTTTTCAAGTTGATGAAAGTGGCTGGCGCCTATTGGCGTGGTGACCATCGCAACGAAATGCTTCAGCGTGTCTACGGTACCGCCTGGGCCAGCAAGGATGACCTGCAGCAGTACCTGACGATGTTGGAGGAGGCCGAGAAACGAGACCACCGAAAGCTTGGTAAGGAGCTTGATCTCTTTCACATCGACGAGCATTCGCCGGGGACCGTGTTCTGGCACCCCAAGGGTTGGACGGTCTGGCAGGAAGTCGAGCAATACATGCGTCGTGTCTATCGCGACAACGGCTATCAGGAAGTCAAGGGACCGCAAATCCTGGATCAGGGCCTGTGGGAGAAGACGGGGCACTGGGACAAGTACCGTGAGAACATGTTCACCACGGAGTCCGAGAAGCGGGACTACGCGCTCAAGCCGATGAACTGCCCGGGCCACATCCTGATCTTCAAGCAGGGTATCAAGAGTTACCGTGACCTGCCGCTGCGGTTTGGGGAGTTTGGGCAGTGCCACCGCAATGAACCCACGGGTGGGTTGCACGGCATCATGCGCGTGCGGGCGTTTACCCAGGACGATGGGCATATCTTCTGCACCGAGGATCAGATTCAGAGCGAAGTCATTGCGTTCACGACCCTGTTGCAAAAGGTCTACAAGGACTTTGGATTCAAGGACATCATCTACAAGCTCTCCACCCGTCCCGAAAAGCGGATTGGCTCTGAGGAGAGTTGGGATCGTGCTGAGAATGCGTTGGCCGAGGGGTTGCGCGCATCGGGCTGCGATTTTGAATACCTGCCGGGTGAGGGTGCCTTCTATGGTCCAAAGATCGAGTACACGCTGAAGGATGCGCTGGGACGTCCTTGGCAGTGCGGCACCATTCAGGTGGATCCGAACATGCCGGAGCGCCTGGATGCCGAGTTTGTCGGTGAGGATGGTGCTCGTCACCGTCCGATCATGTTGCACCGAGCCATCGTGGGTAGCCTGGAGCGATTCATCGGAATCTTGATCGAACAACACGCTGGCGCGTTGCCCACGTGGCTGGCTCCGGTGCAGGTTTCGGTGCTCAACATCACCGATTCGCAGGCCGATTACTGCCGTGAACTGGTCAAAATGCTTGAGAATCAAGGGCTTAGGGTCCAGTTAGATCTGCGCAACGAGAAAATTACGTATAAAATACGCGAGCATTCGTTGCAAAAGCTGCCTTACATCTTGGTCGTGGGTGACAAAGAGAAGGCTGCAGGTGCCGTTGCGGTACGCGCCCGGGGTAACAAAGACCTCGGAGTGATGTCGGTGGAAGCTTTCGTTCAAACGATCGCTTCAGACATCGCCTCTAAAGCTTGACGTCGAGTCAATGATCGCTTTAGCTGACGCGTTGCCGTCGGCTAAAGCTGCATGTGCAGCCATTATTTAAAGGACACTAGCCATCGCTACTGAATTTCGTGATCGTCGCCAGCGGGAAGAGCGCAAGCACCGTCTGAACCGTGAAATCATGGCTCCGGAAGTTCGACTCTCCGGTCCGGAAAACGAGCCCATCGGCATCGTCAGCCTTGCGGAAGCGCTTCGCATGGCGGGTGAGTTGGATGTGGATCTGGTTGAAATCGCGGCCACTGCGAACCCGCCAGTCTGTCGTTTGATGGATTACGGCAAGTTCAAGTACCAAGAGCAGAAAAAAGCTGCTGAGGCGAAGTCCAAGCAAAAAGTCATCGAGGTCAAGGAAGTCAAATTCCGTCCCGGCACCGATGATGGCGACTACAACATCAAGATGCGCAACATCAAGCGTTTTCTTGAAGACGGCGACAAATGCAAGATCACCTTGCGATTCCGTGGGCGTGAGATCACGCACCAGGAAATCGGCATGGCCTTGTTGCAGCGCATTCGGGATGAGCTGGCTGACCTGATCGTGGTCGAGCAGTTCCCCAAGCTGGAAGGGCGGCAGATGATCATGATGATCGCCCCTGGAAAGCGCAAACCCTCTGCAGCCAAGGCTGTTGAGGCGGGCGCTGCAGCTGCATCGGTTTGATCAAAGCAGAACACTGAAGCCTTGCGCAAGCAGGGTTTCGGCAGGCGGCTGGCAGTGATGCCTGCTGTCCAGGTGACGGGGCTATCCCTGTTGCCGACCAAGTGGCTCGGGGCCATCAAGGCTGCAATCAGTTTGCAGACGCCTCACGAGCACAATGTAAAAGGAGCATGAACATGCCCAAAATGAAGACCAAGAGCAGCGCAAAGAAGCGCTTCCGTGTCCGTCCGGGTGGTACCGTCAAGCGCGGTCAAGCCTTCAAGCGTCACATCTTGACCAAGAAGACCACCAAGAACAAGCGTCACCTCCGCGGTGCTGTGGCTGTGCATGAGACCAACATGGGTCACATGGCGCAGATGCTGCCCGGTGCTGGCCTGTAATCAACTGACGAACAAGGAGTAATTCAATGCCTCGCGTCAAACGTGGTGTAACGGCTCGTGCCCGTCACAAAAAGGTTCTGGCCCTCGCCAAGGGTTTCCGTGGTCGCCGCGGTAATGTTTTCCGCATCGCCAAGCAGGCGGTGATGAAGGCTGGGCAATATGCCTACCGTGACCGCCGTACCAAGAAGCGTGTGTTCCGCCAGTTGTGGATCGCCCGTATCAATGCCGCTGCACGTGAACTGGGCCTGACCTACAGCCAGTTCGCCAACGGCCTGAAGAAGGCTTCCATCGAGATCGACCGCAAGATGCTGGCTGACCTCGCTGTGCATGACAAGGCTGCCTTCGGCAGCATCGTGAACCAAGTCAAGGCCAAGCTGGCTGCTTGATTTTTCACGGCTACGCCCCGCCTTGTGTGGGGCGCTGCGAACAAGAAACAAGGGCTAGGGCTTTGCACAAAGCTTTAGCCCTTTTTCATTGACAAGAGATTTTATGAACGAGTTGGACGCACTGGTCGACAGCGCCAGACAAGGTTTCGAGCAAGCTGCTACCCCGGCAGACCTGGAGAACGCCAAGGCGGTCTTCCTGGGCAAGTCGGGTCGCATCACCGAGTTGATGAAGGGCTTGGCGAGTTTGTCGATTGATGAGAAGAAGGCCCGAGGCGCCGTCATCAACCAAGCCAAGCAGGCCATTGAGGCCGCGCTGAATGCCCGTCGCCAGGCGCTTGCAGACGCCGAACTGGATGCCCAACTCAAGGCCGAGGCGCTGGATGTGACGCTCGCCGGACGTCAGGCCGGGCAGGGCGGTTTGCACCCTGTGTCGCTGACACTCGAGCGCATCGAAGGCATTTTCGGTTCGATGGGCTTTGATGTGGCTCAGGGGCCTGAGATCGAATCCGACTGGTTCAACTTCACGGCGCTCAACACGCCTGAGGACCACCCGGCCCGCTCCATGCACGACACTTTCTATGTCGAAGGCGGGACTGCAACGGCACCGAATCTGCTGCGTACGCACACCAGCCCGATGCAAATCCGCCATGCAGTGCAACATGTGAACGCGCATCGTCATCTGCTGGATGCCGGTGAGACCATGCCTGAGATTCGGGTCATCGCGCCTGGCCGCACTTACCGCGTCGACAGCGACGCCACCCATTCACCGATGTTCCATCAGTGCGAGGGCCTTTGGATCGGCGCCAATGTCAGCTTCAAGGATCTGAAGGTCGTCTTCACGGATTTCTGCCGCACCTTTTTTGAGTCGGACGATCTGGTGCTGCGCTTCCGCCCCAGTTTCTTTCCGTTCACCGAGCCCAGCGCCGAGATCGATATTCAGTTCCAGAGTGGCCCCTTGGCGGGGCGCTGGCTCGAGGTGGCGGGGTCCGGGCAGGTGCACCCCAACGTGGTTCGCAACATGGGATTGGACCCTGAAAAGTACATCGGCTTTGCCTTTGGCATGGGCCCGGATCGACTGACCATGCTGCGCTATGGCGTGAACGATCTGCGCCTGTTCTTTGATGGCGACATCCGCTTCCTGTCCCAGTTCCAGTAACCCGTTTTGAGGCCTTGGCGGGCCGCGGTGCTCATGATGCGCCGCCTGTGCGCCACGCCTTCACCAGAAGAGTCCGACTATGCAATTTCCTGAATCCTGGTTGCGTGAGTTCTGCAACCCGCCGCTGACGACGGCTGAGCTTTCCGAGGCCCTCACGATGGCGGGTCTCGAGGTGGAAGAGTTGCAGCCTGTTGCGCCTCCTTTCACCCGCGTGGTGGTGGGGGAGATCAAGCAGGCAGAGCAGCATCCCAATGCCGACCGACTGCGTGTGTGCCAGGTGGATGTGGGCCAGGCTGAGCTGCTCAACATCGTCTGTGGTGCGCCCAATGCGCGTGTGGGCATCCGTATTCCTTGCGCGATGGTGGGTGCCGAGTTGCCGCCGGGTGAGGATGGCAAGCCTTTTGTGATCAAGGTTGGCAAGCTGCGGGGCGTGGAAAGCCAGGGCATGCTGTGTTCGGCCCGAGAGTTGAAGCTGTCCGAAGACCATGGCGGTCTGATGGAGCTGCCTGCCGATGCGCCGCTGGGTCAGAACATCCGCGACTACCTTCAGCTGGATGACACGCTGTTCACGTTGAAGCTCACCCCGAATTTGGCACACTGCCTGAGCGTGTATGGGATCGCGCGTGAAGTCTCGGCGCTCACAGGAAGCCCCTTGCTGCAGCCTGCGTTCCCCACCCTGGCGGCGGTTCATGATCAGCGGCTGCCTGTGACTATCAGTGCGCCTGATCTGTGTGGTCGCTTTTCGGGCCGTGTGGTGCGTGGTGTGAACCCCAAGGCAGCCACCCCAAAGTGGATGGTGGACCGCCTGGCGCGTTGTGGTCAACGCAGCGTGACGCCGTTGGTGGACATCTCCAACTACGTGATGTTCGAGTTGGGGCGTCCATCGCACATTTTTGATCTTGACAAGATCCATGGCGGCTTGGACGTGCGCTGGGGGCGTGAAGGTGAATCTCTGAAGCTGCTCAACGGCAACACCATCACGGTGGACGGCCAGGTGGGCGTGATCGCCGATGAGCAACAGGTCGAGTCTCTGGCGGGCATCATGGGCGGAGATTCGACGTCAGTGTCTGACGACACGCAGAACGTGTACGTCGAAGCCGCGTTCTGGTGGCCCAAGGCAGTGGCGGGCCGTTCGCGCCGGTTCAATTTCTCGACCGATGCAGGTCATCGATTTGAGCGTGGTGTCGATCCTGAACTCACGGTCGAGCACATCGAGCGTATCACCCAGTTGATCCTCGACATCTGTGGTGGCCAGCCGGGTCCGATTGATGATCAGCGGGTCAATGTGCCGTCTCCTCAGGCTGTCACGCTGCGTGTGGCCCGTGCTGAGAAGGTCATCGGCATGCCTTTGGGGCAAGATCGCTGCGCCTTGGCCCTGCGCCGCTTGGGTCTGCCACTCACCGAAGGCTCGGGGACCCTGACCGTGACCCCGCCGTCCTATCGCTTCGACCTGACCCTTGAGGAAGATCTGATCGAAGAAGTGGCTCGGATGGTGGGCTACAACAACCTGCCGACCACCAAGCCGCTGGCGCCCATTGCGCCCAAGTTGCGCGCGGAGGCTCAGCGCAGTTCCTTTGCGGTGCGTCGTCTGCTGGCGGGTCTGGGCTACCAGGAAACCATCAACTTCAGTTTCGTTGATGCGTCTTGGGAGCACGAACTCGCAGCCAATCCCAAACCGATCAAGCTGCTGAATCCAATTGCAAGCCAGATGAGCGTGATGCGCTCTTCGCTGATCGGGTCCCTCCTGCAGGTCCTCAAGTTCAATGCAGACCGCAAAGCGTCCCGCGTGCGTGTTTTTGAATTGGGCCGCGTGTTCCTGCGCGATGCCTCTGTGGCGGATTCGATCACCACTGTCTCGGGTTTCGATCAGCCGATGCGGGTGGCCGGCGTGGCCTGGGGGTCGCAGGCGTCCACCCAATGGGGCATGACCGAAAGAGCCGTTGACTTCTACGACATCAAGGGCGATGTTGAAGCTTTGCTGGCCCCGCTCAAGCCCGTCTTTGTGCCGGCTGAGCATCCGTCCCTTCACCCTGGTCGCACTGCTGCGGTGCAACTGGATGGGCACACCATTGGCCATGTCGGTGAGTTGCATCCGCGTTGGCGTCAGAAATGGGGCTTCGCCTCGTCGCCTCTGGTGTTTGAACTGGACTTGGACCCTGTGTTGGCGCGTCGTGTGCCGGCCTTCGAGTCCGTCTCGCGTTTGCAGCCGGTCACCCGCGACATTGCTGTTGTGTTGGGGGATCAGGTCACGTATGCCGCCGTAGAGTCGGCCATCCGTGCGGCCGATACGGGCAGTTTGTTGCGTGACGTGACGCTGTTCGACCTGTACCGCCCCAAGGTCCAGAAAGATGGCGCTGTGGTGCAGGGCGGTTTGGCCGCAGGGGAAAAGAGTCTGGCCATTCGCCTCACGCTGCATGGTGGCGACAATACCCTCACCGATGAGCAGATCGAAGTGGCCGTGCAGGCTGTGTTGCAGAAGCTGGCGGCCGACACCGGCGCCCGCCTGCGTGCTTGAGAGGATGCAAGACAACATGGCGACTCTTCCTGAGATCGAGTTCGCGGTCGATGACCTCGAAACGACTGCGCTGACCAAGGCTCAATTGGCTGATCTTTTGTTTGAGCAGATCGGCTTGAACAAGCGTGAGTCCAAAGACATGGTTGACGCTTTCTTTGACTTGGTCGCAGAGAGCCTGGTGTCGGGGGAGGATGTGAAAATTTCCGGCTTCGGCAATTTCCAGATCCGTACCAAGGCACCCCGCCCGGGGCGCAACCCCCGCACGGGCGAGGCCATTCCGATCGGGGCTCGGCGCGTTGTGACCTTCCATGCCAGCCACAAGCTCAAAGAGCAGATCCAAGGCTGAGGACTCGGTCACTCTTTTGCGAGAGACCTGTCCGCGCTGGCTGGCATTTGAGGCAGCTCTGCAGTAACCTAAAAGCTTTTCGTGTCGTCCGTCATCCACATGGCAAACCCATTGCCCCCCATCCCGGTCAAACGCTACTTCACCATTGGTGAGGTGGGTGAGCTGTGCGGCGTCAAGCCGCACGTTCTGCGGTATTGGGAGCAAGAGTTCACTCAGCTGCGTCCCATGAAGCGCCGGGGAAATCGCCGTTACTACCAGCACCATGAGGTGCTGATGATCCGGCGCATCCGGGACTTGCTTTACGACCAGGGCTTCACCATCGTCGGGGCACGCAACAAGCTCCAAGAGGTGGGCGGCACGGAGCCGCTTGCTTCTGAAGGTGACCTGTCTCAGGTGGCGACTCAAGGCGCTGCCTCGACGATGGCGTCTACCGATGAGGGCCAGCACCTGGCGGGCAAGCTGCCGGCCGTGGGTGATCTGCAGGCGCTTCGCAAAGAATTATTTGAGATTTGCGAGCTTCTCGCCGAAAGTGCCTAAAAACCGCTATATAATTTAATTCTTGTCGGCGTGTAGCGCAGCCTGGTAGCGCACTTGCATGGGGTGCAAGGGGTCGCGAGTTCGAATCCCGCCACGCCGACCATTTTATTCCAGTGAATCAATGGGTCAGTTCTCAAAAGGAACTGACCCATTTTTCATTTCTCGACCGATTGAATGCGCTCTGGGGCATGGGCCGTTCGGATGGGTCGTCAGCAGATCCCCGACATGGCTTGCCAACTAATTCACCGATTGGTTTGAGGCTTGGTCCTGCGGTGGTCGGGTTTTGTTGAAAGCGCCCCCACCCCTCGTTATGATCCTGGTGACAGAATGTTACCCATCATCACATTTCGAGCCGGCCTGCTGAAACCTTGGCACGGTCGACACGATTGTTTGATGGTTCTTTGGAATCACAAGAATCATGAACAACGCACTGCGTGAGATCTTTGCCAAACAAGGGCGCATGGCCCAGGTCCTGGAAGGCCTGAGTGACGATGCAGACCTGTTTGCAGCCGGCCTGGACAGTCTGGCCATCGTCAACGTCATGTTGGCCGTCGAAGATCGTTTCGATGTCGAAATCCCTGACGAATACCTGAACCGAGCCACTTTCTCCAGCATTGCGGCATTGGCCACTGTTCTGCACAAGTTGCAAGCTGAGCAAGCCTCCACATGACCACCGCCACCCCCATGCGCCCGGTTGAAGCCCTGCCGGGAGCGGCCTCGTGCCGCGATGATTGGGCGGCCCGAGCAGCGGCGATTGCTGAAGTGGCTGCACGCCACGCCCACGAGGTGGATCGTGATGGCCGTTTTCCCGCTGAGGCCGTGCAGGCCATGCGCGACTCGGGCTTGTTGGCTGCCTGGGTTCCCGAGTCGCTGGGCGGGCCGGGCCTGAGCTTGCGCCAGATCGCCGCCATGTGTGCCCAGATCGGCGGCGCCTGTGGTGCCAGCGGCATGATCTTTGCCATGCACCAGATCAAGCTGTCTTCGATCGTGCACCATGCCGGAAGCTCTCCCTGGTACCAGGCATTGCAAAAGCGCGTGGTCGCCGAGGCCTTGCTGCTGGGTTCGGTGACCTCCGAGGTCGGGGTGGGCGGCGATATCCGTCGCTCACTGACCCACGTGGTCCGCCAGGGAGACCGTTTCACGCTCGACAAGCATGGCTCGGTGGTTTCCTATGGTGCTTACGCAGACGCCTTGCTGATCACGGCCCGCGCAGACGAGCAGTCTCCCCCCAACGGCCAGGTCATGGTCACCCTGCTGAAAGACCAGTACCAACTGGAAAAGACGGGCGACTGGGATGCCATGGGCATGCGCGGCACTTGCAGCGACGCCTTCATGATCCGTTCCGAAGGGGCTTGCGAGCAGATTTTCGAGGCACCTTTTGCCGAGATCATTGCCAACACCATGCTGCCGGTCTCGCACATCCTGTGGTCCAGCGTCTGGTTTGGCATTGCGCACAGCGCTTTGCTGCGGGCCCGTACCCATCTGCGTGCGGTGATGAAGCAATCGGGCGGACAACTGCCGGCCGCTGCCACGCGCCTGCCTGATCTGGTGGCCCGGGTGCAGTTGCTGCATGCGCGCCTGGTGTCGGCAGCCACCCGTTTCGAGCTTGCGATGGCATCGGGGCAGGGGGCTTTGCCGATGTCCCTGACGACCGATCTGACCTTGCTCAAGAGCACCATGTCCGAAGGCTGTCTTGCGGTGGTGCAGGAGGCCCTGACCACGGTCGGCTTCGCCGGTTACAAGACCGACGGTGTGGCCAGCCTGGGTCGCCACCTGCGCGACCTGCACTCAGCTCCGTTGATGATCAACAACGCACGTTTGATTGAAACCATGAGCAGCTTCCTGCTGATGGATCCCTTGCAATTCGGATTGGCCTGATATGAGCGACGCCTTGGACACGAGTCCCACTTTTCTTGAGCAGTTGATTGCTGCGGGCCACCTGATTCCCATGGGTGTGGATGGCCTGTATGGCAAGAGCGGTGTATTCGAAGACATCCTCGACAAGCTCGATCGTCTGATCACCCGCTACGGCGCTGATCAGAAGGCCGAGGTGATGCGCTTCCCACCCGCCATCTCGCAGCAAACCTTTGAAGAGAGCGAGTACCTCAAGACGTTCCCGCATTTCGCGGGTACCGTGCATTGCTTTTGCGGCGACGAAAGCGAGCACCGGCGCATTCTCGAGTGTGTGGCCGAGGGCAAGGATTGGACCGAAAGCCAGAAGGCCTCCGGTGTGGTGTTGACGCCGGCTGCCTGTTATCCCTCTTACCCAGTGGTCGCGCGACGTGGTCCGGTGGGGCCCGACGGGGTGACCCTGGACTTGATGTCCTATTGTTTCCGGCACGAGCCTTCGCTGGAGCCCACTCGCCTGCAACTGTTCCGCATGCGTGAATATGTGCGCGTCGGTACGCCTGACCAGGTGCTTGCTTTCCGCGCCCATTGGCTTGAGGCTGGTGAAAAGCTCGTGCGCTCCCTGGCCCTGCCCTTGATCATCGATGTGGCCAACGATCCCTTCTTTGGCCGTGCCGGCCGAGTGTTGGCGGCTAGCCAGCGGCAGCAAAAACTCAAGTTCGAACTGCTGGTGCCGGTCAACAGCGAAGAGAACCCGACGGCCTGCCTGAGCTTCAACTACCACATGGACCACTTTGGTCTGATCTGGAAGCTGCGCACCCCAGGCGATGAGGTGGCTCACACCGCCTGCGTCGGTTTTGGCATGGAGCGCATCACCCTGGCCCTGTTCCGCCACCATGGGTTCGACCCCAAGGCCTGGCCGGCTGACGTGCAGGCGGCGTTGGGAGGGTTCTGATGTTGGGCGAGGCCCTTCCGCTGCCGGCCTACAGCCCGCACGCGGTGCATGGCGCCGAGCGCCATTGGCCGCAGTCCAACTGCAGCCTGGACCTTTGGATCACCTACCTCAACCACCTGGGTTTGGCGTCCGAGGCCTTGATGGGGGCGCTGGTCCAGTTGGACTACGAAGGGGATCAATTCACTTTCTGCAAGTTCGAGCCTGCCGACCTGGCTGACCTGCACGGGTTGGTTCTGCGCGAGTTGGCGATGTTCGATCGCCTGCAAGACCATGTCCAGGCCCAGGTGGCGCGTGGTCACCTGGTGCTGGTGGAGCTGGATGGCTTTCACATGCCTGACACCCGCAGCACCTCCTACCAGCGCGAGCACAGCAAGACCACCATCGGCATCGAATCCATCGACCCCGAACGGCAGCGGCTGGGCTACTTCCACAACGCGGGGCGATATGTCCTGCAAGGGGATGACTATCGGGCCTTGTTTGCCATCGACACGGTGGACCGACAGGCCACCGGGGCGCTGTTGCCTTACACCGAAGTCCTGCAGCGCAAGCGTGCGCCTCTGCCGCCCGAGGCCTTGCGCGATGCGGCCCGAGCTGCCTTGCGTCGGCACCTGACCCTGGCTCCCGTGGCCAATCCATTCCTCGCCTACCAGCAGCAGTACGAGGCTGATCTGGCGCGGGTCATCGAGCGTGGCAATGAATACTTCCACCTCTATGCCTTCAACCATTTCCGCCAGTTTGGCGCTGTGTTTGGCTTGATGGAGCACTTTTTGCGATGGCTCGGAGACGGGGCTTTGCTGCCATTGGCAGACCATTGCGACCAGATCGCAGCTCAGGCGAAGCTGATGCAGTTTCGCGTGGTGCGCGCAGTCGCACGGCGCAAGCCGGACGACTCCGGCCGCATCCTGAGCGATGTGGCCGAACGCTGGGACGCCGTCATCGGCGGTCTGCGTCAGCACCTGGGCTGAGACCTCATGGTGAGCCCCCACTGGCAACTGCTGGAAACCCCGGGCGGTCAGTTCGACCACCCCGATCAATTGCCGCAGGCCGACGGCGCCTGGTTGCCCGCGCCTGTGCCTGGCACGGCTTGCCAAGCCTTGGCGCAGGCGGGCCGATTCGACCTGCTCGCGCCGCGTTCGCTGATGGACCAGGACATCTGGTACCGCAGTGCCTGGGCGCTGCCTGCCGCAGCCACCCTGCATTTTGAAGGCTTGGCCGGCGTCGTCGAGGTCTGGTTGGGCGGGCAGCAGCTGTGCACCCACCGGCAAATGCACCTGCCATTGAGTGTGGACCTGCCGGCTGGGCCAGTGCTTTTGATGCTGTGCTTCCGGGCCCTCTCTCGGGCGGCCGTCAAGCGCCAGGGTCGAGCCCGATGGCGGCCCCGCATGATTCAGCCCCCCAGTCTGCGCGACCTGCGTCAGACCGTGTTGGGGCACATGGCGGGATGGTGTCCGGAGTGGACCCCCATCGGCCCCTTTGGAGCGCTCCGGCTGGGCTCGCCGTCCGACGCTGAGTCCGTGAAGATTCAAGTCCTGCGCGCGGATTGGACCGGGCAGGGCGCCTGCTTGCAAGTGGCTTTGCAAGGTGCCCGGCTTGCCGCAGGGGCCCAGCTTCGATGTGCCGGCACCCGGCTGCCCTTGTGCCAGCGTGATGACGGTCTTTGGTGGGCCGAAGGGGCCTTGCCCGAGGCGCAGGCCTGGACACCTCACACCCATGGTCAGCCTGTGCTGCATGAGGTATGGCTGGAGCAGGGTTCCCAGCCAACCCTGCTGGGCACGGTTGGATTTCGCCACATCGAGCTCGATCGGCAACAGGGGGCTTTCCGTCTGCTGGTCAATGGCCTGCCGGTGTTTTGCCGCGGTGTGTGCTGGACTCCGCCTGATCTGTTGCGCCTGAGCAGCTCGCCCGAGGTGAACCGCGCCTTGGTGCTTGAGCTGGTCAATGCGGGCATGAACATGGTGCGCGTGAGCGGAACCATGCTGTACGAACAGGCGGCCTTTTTTGCGGCGTGTGATGAGGCCGGCGTGCTGGTATGGCACGACTTCATGCTGGCCAACTTTGACTACCCTTCGCGCGACGCCGGGTTTCTGGCCGAGCTGGATGCCGAGGCGCGGCATTTTCTGGGCCGAACCCTGCACCACCCCTGCCTGGCCGTGCTGTGCGGTGGCAGTGAGGTGCGTCAGCAGGCCGAGATGCTGGGGGTGGACTGGCCTGAGGACGATCCTGTGTTCCAAGGCTTGCTGGCCAAGGTCTGTGCCCAGGCCCGACCCGATGTGCCCTATGTGCCGAATACGCCCTGGGGCGGGCAGCCCAGCTTCTCGACCGATCAGGGGGTGTGCCATTACTACGGGGTGGGCGCCTACCAGCGCGGCTTGGACGATGCACGCCGGGCCCGGGTGCGCTTTGCCAGCGAGTGCATGGCCCTCGCGCATGTACCGGCCGAGGCCGACCTGGCCCCAGCGCTGGCCCAGGCGCCCATGGGTCTGCGCTGGAAGCAGGGCACCCCGCGAGACGCCGCCGCGTCGTGGGATTTCGACGACGTGCGCGAGCACTACCTGCAACACCTGTATGGGGTCGACCCTGGCCAACTGCGGCGTGAAGACCCGGCCCGATACCTGGATCTGGGGCGGGCCGTGTCTTGCGATCTGGCCGAGCACCTCTACGCCGAGTGGCGGCGCCCGGATTCCGGCTGCGCCGGGGCGCTGGTGTGGCAATTGCGCGATCTGCGCGAAGGCGCCGGCTGGGGGCTGCTCGATCATCAGGCCCGCACCAAGCCGGTGTGGCACGCCTTGGCGCGGGTGCTGCGGCCCGTGCAGGTTCTGGTCACCGACGAAGGCCTCAATGGCCTGGCCGTGCACGTGATCAACGAACGCCCGCTGGCGCTGCGTGTCGTGCTCAGTCTGCAGGTGTTGCGGGATGGGCAACGCATCGTGATTGATGGCCAGCAGTCGCTGGAGATCCCCGCCCATGGGGCTATCACCCTGAGCAGCTCTGAGCTACTGGGGCGCTTTTTTGACATCAGCTACGCCTACCGCTTCGGGCCCCCGGCCCACGACGTCAGCGTGGTGGTGTTGCGCGATGCGAACACCGACCAGGTGCTGGGCTGGGCGTGCCATCTGCCCAACCGGGTTTTGCCCGCCGCCGATCTGGGTTTCAACACCCGCCTGGAATGGCGCGACGGGGCTTGGCAACTGGGCGTCACGGTGCAGCGCTTTGCCCAGCACGTGCATTTTGTCAGCCGCAGCCATCGGCCCTCGGACGATTGGTTTCATCTGCCGCCGGGCGTCGAGAAGTGGCTGACCCTGAGCCCGCGCGAGGCCTCGCAGGTGGAGCCGGCGCTGGCCGGGGGGACTCTTGCCGCGCTCAATGGAATGACGGCACCTTGGGTGCGCCTGGTCCCGCCGCAGGTCTGAGCGCCACGTTCTACGCGACTTCATGAAATCTGTTGTTTTCTCCGGTTGCCGAGCGCAGCTTCACACGCCTGCCGATGGCGGGTTTCGCCACCTGGTGCTGGTTTGCAATGCCTTCGGTGGTGAAGGCCTGTATGCCCACAGAGCGCTCTGTGCGTTGGCTGAGGACCTGGCCGCGGCGGGCATGGCGGCCTTGCACCTGGACTACCCCGGCCTGGGCGACAGCGTCGACCTGGCGGCGCCCTTGGATGCCACACAGGCCTGGTTGGACGGCGTGCGTGCGGCACTGGCCTGGGCGCGCAGCCACTTCCCGGGCGTGGTGCTGAGTCTGTGCGGCCATCGAATGGGGGCCCTGTTGGCCGCCGAGGTGGCCAGCACCGAAGCCGATGTGCGGGCTCTGCTGCTGTTGTCCCCACCACCATCGGGTCGTCACCTGGTGCGGGAGCTGCAAATCACGGCCCAGCCTGCCGCTGGGGGTGATGGCGTTTTTCTGTATGGCTGGTGGCTTGCCAATGCCACCCTGGCAGGGCTTCAGTCGCTCGATCTGGGCTGCTTGTCCCGGCGCCCGGCGCTTGCGGTTCAGGTGCTCAGTGACGCAGGTGGTCGCGCTCTTGCCAAGCTGGCGCAGGCCCATGTGCAGGCGGGTGGCGTCGAGTTTGAAGTGCATGAGATGCCTGACCTGGCGGGCCTGCGGGCCGAGCCTCATCTGGTCGAGGCGGCAGAGGCGAGCTTTGCGCGGGGTGTGCAGTGGCTGGCCTTGCGCGGCGCCAACGGCGCCAGCGCTGGGTCGTTGCACCAGCCGGCATTGCCTCTGACAACCGAGCTCCACCTGCCGCAAGGGCTGGAGATCGGGTGCCGATTCGGCCCCGCAGAGGCCTACTTCGGCATCCTCTGCCAGCCTCATGAAGCACAGCCGGATCAGCCTTGCGTGTTGATTCTGAACACCGGTGGCAATCCGCGTTCCGGCCACCACCGCCTCAGTGTGGCCCTGGCCCGTGCGCTGGCTGCGGCCGGCGTGGCGTCCTTGCGCATTGATGCCACCGGCATCGGCGACACCGTGCCCGTGGTCCGGGGGCGCAGCCTGGCGCTTTACAGTGAGGCGTCGTTGGTGGACGTCGGCTATGCGCTGAGTTGGCTTGACGGGCAGGGCTGGGTCCGCCCTGTTGTCTTTGGCATCTGCTCGGGCGGATACCTGGGTTTGCATGCTGCGGTTCATGAACCCCGCATGGGCGGGTTGGTGATGGTGAACCCCCAGAGTTTTCTGTGGGAGGGACCGTCGTTTGGCACCGAAATGCCGACGGAGGGTGGTGCGCCGGCCAAGGTGGAGATCCAGCAACTGGGGCATTACTGGCGTGTGCTGTTTGCAGGGCACTTTTGGCGGCGCTTGTGGCGTGCCGAGGTGGCGGTGGGGGGGGTGCTGCGTCAGGTGGGCAAGGCCTTGTGGTTTCGATGTGCCGCGGCGTTGCAGGCGCGGCTGCCGGCGGACTGGGCGCTGGCGCCGCGGGCCGCCAAGGTTCAGGCCCTGTTTGCCGTTTTGGCAAAGCGGCGTCTGCCTCTGTTGCTGGTCTATGCCGACACCGACCCCGGACTGAATGAATTGCAGGCCTGCTTTGGCCCAGGGGGGCGGCGCCTGCTGCGCAATCCGGTCGCCCATGTGCACCTGGTGAAGGGGGCTGATCACACCTTCACGGCGGCCGCGGATTCGGAGAACCTGATCCAAATCGTCAGGCAATTCGTCTCCTCCAGGTCGATCTGAAATACTTTTTCAGGCAAATTCGTAACATTCAGCAAGCGTTGGCTAGCCCATGCGCTGGCCTGCTGAGGGCTTTCGAAGTCAAGTGCGAGACATCGCGCGTCAACGGCCTGCAAACACCGCCACCGTGCCGTCATGGCCCCTTGTTCTGTCCTGGGGCTTCGATTTGATGGCACTGGAGCAACCCTTGGTTTAGGGGGCTGCCCCCTTGCCGCGAGGTCATTCGGTGGCACAATCGCGTCCGCAAAAGGCCCTTCCCCAGCCACTGTCGCATCCGCCAATCGGTTCAGCCGTGTCGCGGAAGGTTTATCAACCAGCTAATGCTTCCCTGAGGGGAGCGGAGGTCCGCGGAATATGAGCGATTCTTCGTCCGTCTATCAAGCCTATCAAGGCAACACCTATCTCTTCGGGGGCAACGCGCCTTACGTCGAAGAGATGTACGAAAACTACCTGGCCAACCCGGGCAGCGTGCCTGACACCTGGCGCGATTACTTCGACGCCCTGCAGCACGTGCCTGCCGTCGACGGCAGCAATGCCCGCGATGTGCCCCATCTGCCTGTCATCAATGCCTTCGCCGAGCGTGCCAAGTCGGGTCAGACCAAAGTGGTCGTGGCCAGTGCCGACGCCGAAATGGGCCGCAAGCGCACCGCCGTCCAGCAGTTGATTGCGGCTTACCGCAATGTGGGCGCCCGTTGGGCCGATCTGGATCCGCTCAAGCGCACCGAGCGCGCGCCCATCCCCCAGCTTGAACTCTCCTACTACGGCTTCACCGATGCCGACCAGGAGACCGTGTTCAACATCAGCAACACCTTCTTCGGCAAGGACACCATGTCCCTGCGCGAACTGCACAACGCCCTGCGTGAAACCTACTGCGGCACCATCGGCGCCGAGTACATGCACACCACCGATCAGGACCAGAAGGCCTGGTGGCAAAAGAAGCTGGAAAGCATCCGCAGCAAGCCGAACTTTGGCGGTGACAAGAAAAAGCACATCCTCGACCGCCTGACCGCAGCCGAAGGCCTTGAGCGCTACCTGCATACCAAGTATGTGGGCCAGAAGCGCTTCTCGCTCGAAGGTGGCGAGAGCTTCATCGCCGCCATGGACGAACTGATCCAGTCGGCCGGCGCCAAGGGCGTGCAGGAAATCGTGATCGGCATGGCCCACCGCGGCCGCCTGAATGTGCTGGTCAACACCCTGGGCAAGATGCCCAAGGACCTGTTTGCCGAATTCGACCACACCGCCCCGGAAGAACTGCCGGCCGGCGACGTGAAGTACCACCAGGGCTTCAGTTCGGACGTGACCACCCCTGGCGGCCCGGTCCACCTGTCGCTGGCCTTCAACCCGTCCCACCTTGAAATCGTCAACCCCGTGGTCGAAGGCTCGGTGCGTGCCCGCATGGACCGTCGCGACGACCCGCATGGCAACCAGGTGCTGCCGGTGCTGGTGCACGGCGATGCGGCCTTCGGCGGCCAAGGTGTCAACCAGGAAACCCTGGCCCTGGCCCAGACCCGTGGCTATACCACGGGCGGCACGGTGCACATCATCATCAACAACCAGATCGGTTTCACCACCAGCGATCCGCGCGACATGCGCTCCAGCGCCTATTGCACCGACATCGTGAAGATGGTCGAGGCCCCGGTGCTGCACGTGAACGGTGATGATCCGGAAGCCGTGGTGCTGTGCATGCAACTCGCCCTCGAGTTCCGCATGACCTTCCGTCAGGACGTGGTGGTCGACATCACCTGCTTCCGCAAGCTGGGTCACAACGAGCAGGACACCCCCAGCCTGACCCAGCCCCTGATGTACAAGAAGATCGCGGCCCACCCTGGCACGCGTCGCCTGTACGCCGACAAGCTGGCCACCCAAGGCCTGGGCGCGACCCTGGGCGACGACATGGTCAAGGAGTACCGTGCCGCCATGGACGCTGGTCGCCACACCGTCGATCCGGTCCTGACCAACTTCAAGAGCAAGTTTGCCGTCGACTGGAGCCCTTACCTGGGCAAGAAGTGGACCGACTCCGGCGACACCGCCATCCCGGCTGCTGAATGGCACCGTCTGGCCACCAAGATCACCACCATCCCGGCCAGCGTCACCCCGCACCAACTGGTGAAGAAGGTGTACGACGACCGCGCTGCCATGGGCCGCGGCGACATCCCGGTGGATTGGGGCATGGGCGAGCACATGGCCTTCGCCTCGCTGGTGGCCAGTGGCTACCCGGTGCGTCTGTCGGGCGAAGACTGCGGTCGCGGTACCTTCACCCACCGCCATGCCGTCATTCACGACCAAAGCCGTGAAAAGTGGGACACCGGCACCTATGTGCCGTTGCAGAACGTGGCCGAGAACCAGGCTCCGTTCGTGGTGATCGACTCGATCCTGTCCGAAGAAGCGGTGCTGGGCTTTGAATACGGCTATGCCTCGAACGACCCCAACACCCTGGTGATCTGGGAAGCCCAGTTCGGCGACTTCGCCAACGGCGCCCAGGTGGTGATCGACCAGTTCATCGCCTCCGGCGAAGTGAAGTGGGGCCGCGTCAACGGCATCACGCTGATGCTGCCGCACGGCTACGAAGGCCAGGGCCCTGAGCACAGTTCGGCTCGCCTGGAGCGCTTCATGCAGCTGTCGGCCGACACCAACATGCAAGTGGTGCAACCGACCACCGCCAGCCAGATCTTCCACCTGCTGCGTCGTCAGATGGTGCGCAACCTGCGCAAGCCACTGGTGATCATGACGCCCAAGTCGCTGCTGCGTAACAAGGACGCCACCTCGCCGTTGATCGAGTTCACCAAGGGCAGCTTCCAGACCGTCATTGGCGAACACAAGGAAGACGTGCTCAAGAAGGCCGACAAGGTCAAGCGCGTCATCGCCTGCTCGGGCAAGGTCTACTACGACCTGGCCAAGAAGCGCGAAGAGAAGGGCGCCGACGACGTGGCCATCATCCGCGTCGAACAGCTCTACCCCTTCCCGCACAAGGTGTTTGCGGCCGAACTGAAGAAGTTCCCGAATGCCACCGACATCGTGTGGTGCCAGGACGAGCCGCAGAACCAGGGCGCCTGGTTCTTTGTGCAGCACTACATCCACGAGAACATGCTCGACGGTCAGAAGCTGGGTTACTCCGGTCGTGCGGCTTCGGCTTCGCCGGCTGTGGGCTACTCCCACCTGCACCAGGAACAGCAGAAGGCCCTCGTGGATGGCGCCTTCAGCAAGCTCAAGGGTTTCGTGCTGACCAAGTAAATGCAAGAAGGGGGCTGGAAAGCCCCCGTCGAACCAGAACAAGATACCGAAAGAATTGATATGGCAATCGTAGAAGTCAAAGTCCCCCAGTTGTCTGAATCCGTGGCCGAAGCCACCATGCTGACGTGGAAGAAGAAGGCCGGCGAAGCCGTGGCCGTGGACGAAATCCTGATCGAAATCGAAACCGACAAGGTGGTGCTCGAAGTACCGGCACCGTCGGCCGGCGTGCTCGCTGAAATCGTGCAAGGCGACGGCGCCACCGTGGTGGCCGATCAGCTGATCGCCCGCATCGACACCGAAGGCAAGGCAGGCGCTGCTGCTCCGGCCGCTGCCGCTGCTCCGGCAGCCGCCCCCGCCGCTGCTGCAGCCCCCGCTGCCGCCGCAGCCTCGACCTCCAAGGCCGACGTGGCCATGCCGGCTGCCGCCAAGCTGCTGGCCGACAACGGCCTGGCCGTGGGTGCCGTGACCGGTACCGGCAAGGACGGTCGCGTCACCAAGGGTGATGTGCTGGGTGCTGTGGCTGCTGGCGTCAAGCCCGCTGCCGCTCCGTCCGTCATCCCGACCGGCGCCCCCACCAAGTCGTTGCCGCAAGTGGCCGCACCGGCCGCCCCGAGCCTGGGCGATCGCCCTGAGCAGCGCGTGCCCATGAGCCGTCTGCGTGCCCGCGTGGCTGAGCGTCTGCTGCAATCGCAGTCGACCAACGCCATCCTGACCACCTTCAACGAAGTCAACATGGCTCCGGTCATGGACATGCGCAAGAAGTTCCAGGACGCCTTCACCAAGGAACACGGCGTGAAGATCGGCTTCATGAGCTTCTTCGTCAAGGCCGCTGTGCATGCCCTGAAGAAGTACCCGGTGCTGAACGCTTCGGTCGATGGCAATGACATCGTCTACCACGGCTACTTCGACATCGGCATCGCCGTGGGCTCGCCCCGTGGTCTGGTGGTGCCGATCCTGCGCAACGCCGACCAGATGAGCTTTGCCGACATCGAAAAGAAGATCGCTGAGTTTGGCCAGAAGGCCAAGGACGGCAAGCTGGGCATCGAAGAAATGACTGGCGGTACCTTCTCGATCTCCAACGGCGGTACTTTCGGCTCCATGCTGTCGACCCCCATCATCAACCCGCCGCAGTCGGCCATCCTGGGCGTGCACGCCACCAAGGACCGCGCCGTGGTCGAAAACGGTCAAGTGGTGGTTCGCCCGATCAACTACCTGGCCATGTCCTATGACCACCGCATCATCGACGGCCGCGAAGCCGTGCTGGGCTTGGTGGCCATGAAGGAAGCGCTGGAAGATCCGTCGCGCCTGCTGTTCGACATCTAAGCCAACAACACCCTCCCAGCCGCGCGTCCCATGAAACCGGCGTGTCGAGCACCGTCTGATGGCCTCGGAGCAGGCCAAGCCAGAGATGCCGTGGAGCGGGCTTGGCCCGGCCACCGGCATCGTCCCCTTGGGGGGATGGCGCCGCAGGCGACTCAGGGGGGGATTCCAACCCACCGGGTGCAAAGCGGACACAGCGCGCACCCTGGTGGGTTTTGTTCCAACTGATTCAAGAGATTTCACATGAGCAAACAATTTGATGTCGTCGTCATCGGCGGCGGCCCCGGTGGCTACATCGCCGCCATCCGTGCAGCCCAACTGGGTTTCCAGGTTGCCTGTATCGACGAATGGAAGAACGACAAGGGCGGCCCGGCGCCTGGCGGCACCTGCACCAACGTCGGTTGCATCCCCTCCAAGGCCTTGCTGCAATCGTCCGAGCATTTCGACCACGCCACGCACCACTTTGCCGACCACGGCATCTCGGTGTCCGACGTCAAGATGGACGTGGCCAAGATGATTGCCCGCAAGGACACCGTTGTGAAGCAGAACAACGACGGCATCCTGTACCTGTTCAAGAAGAACAAGGTCAGCTTCTTCCACGGCCGTGGCTCCTTCGTGAAGGCCGCCGAAGGCGGCTACGAGATCAAGGTGGCGGGTGCCGCCGAAGAGTCCATCACCGGCAAGCACATCATCATCGCCACCGGCTCGAATGCCCGTGCGCTGCCCGGCACGCCTTTTGACGAAGTCAACGTGCTGTCCAACGACGGCGCGCTGCGTCTGGGCGCCGTGCCCAAGAAGCTGGGCCTGATCGGCTCGGGCGTGATCGGTCTGGAGATGGGTTCCGTGTGGCGCCGTCTGGGCTCTGAAGTCACGATTCTGGAAGGTCTGCCGACCTTCCTGGGCGCCGTGGACGAGCAGATCGCCAAGGAAGCCAAGAAGGCCTTCGACAAGCAAGGCCTGAAGATCGAACTCGGCGTCAAGGTCGGTGAGATCAAGAACGGCAAGAAGGGTGTGAGCGTGGCCTACACGAACGCCAAGGGCGAAGCCGTGGACCTCGAAGTGGACAAGCTGATCATCTCGATCGGTCGTGTGCCCAACACCATCGGCCTGAACACCGAAGCCGTCGGCCTGCAACTCGACGAGCGTGGCGCCATCGTGGTGAACGACGACTGCCAGACCAACCTGCCCAACGTCTGGGCGGTGGGTGACGTGGTGCGTGGCCCCATGCTGGCCCACAAGGCCGAGGAAGAAGGCGTTGCCGTGGCCGAGCGCATTGCCGGCCAGCATGGTCACGTCAATTTCGGCACCATCCCCTGGGTGATCTACACCAGCCCCGAGATCGCCTGGGTGGGTCAGACCGAGCAGCAACTCAAGGCCAGTGGCCGTGCCTACAAGGCCGGTACCTTCCCCTTCCTGGCCAATGGCCGTGCACGGGCTCTGGGCGACACCACCGGCATGGTGAAGTTCCTGGCCGATGCCACCACCGATGAAATCCTGGGCGTTCACATCGTGGGCCCCATGGCCAGCGAACTGATCTCCGAGGCCGTCGTGGCCATGGAGTTCAAGGCCAGCGCCGAAGACATCGCCCGCATCTGCCATGCGCACCCGTCGCTGTCCGAAGCCACCAAGGAAGCAGCCTTGGCGGTGGACAAGCGCACGCTGAACTTCTGATCAGCCACGCATGTCGGGATCTGATGCCGTTCACTTGGCCTACGAGGCCGAGATCAAGGCGCGGGGGTTCAGCAGTGACCCCGCGCAGCTTCGTGCTGTCGAGGCCTTGCAGCGCTGTGCCAATGATTGGTCAGCCTACAAGGACAAGCGCTCCAACTCGTTCAAGAAGCTGATCAATCGGCCTGAGATTCCGCGCGGCGTGTACATGTACGGAGGGGTAGGGCGGGGCAAGAGCTTTCTGATGGATTGCTTCTTCAACGCCGTGCCCATCCGCCGCAAGGTGCGCCTGCACTTTCACGAGTTCATGCGTGAAGTGCACCGCGAGATGACCGTGCTGCAAGGCACGGTCAACCCGCTGGACGTGCTGGGCGCCAAGATTGCCAAACGCTACAAGCTCATCTGTTTTGATGAGTTTCATGTGGCTGACATCACCGACGCCATGATTCTTCATCGGCTGCTGGTGTCCTTGTTCGACAACGGGGTGGGCTTTGTCACCACCTCCAATTTCAAGCCCGACGACCTGTACCCCGATGGCTTGCACCGTGACCGCATACTGCCCGCCATTGCCCTGCTCAACGAGCGCATGGACGTGCTGAACGTGGACAACGGTACCGATTACCGCCGTCGCACGCTGGAGCAGGTGCGGGCCTACATCACCCCGCTGGGGGCCGAGGCCGATGCCGAGATGCGTGACAACTTTGCGCGTCTGGCCGAAACCAAGGACGAAGACCCGGTGATGCGCATCGAATCGCGTGAAATCCATGCGCTGCGCAAGGCGGGCGGGGTGGTCTGGTTTGACTTCAAGACCCTCTGCGGTGGCCCACGCTCGCAGAATGATTACCTGGAGATCGCCACTCAGTTCCATACCGTGCTGCTCAGTGGCGTACCGCACATGCCCGTCAGCCGGGCCTCTGAGGCCAGGCGTTTCACCTGGCTGGTGGACGTGCTGTACGACCGCCGGGTCAAGCTGATCCTGTCGGCGGCTGTGCCCCCCGAAGAGCTGTACACCGAGGGCCCGATGGCACACGAGTTTCCGCGCACCGTCTCGCGTCTCAATGAGATGCAGTCGGCCGAGTTTCTGGCGCTGGAACGGCGCTTGGTCGACACCCGCCTCACATGATGTCCGGAACACGCCTGAATGCTCTCTTCATCTCGGTCCTGCTGTGTCTGAGTGGGGGGGCGCTGGCCGCCGATGCGCCCTCTGACCCGCCTGCACAGCCGCAGTCCGCACCGTCTTTCACCGAGGTGGAGCGTTCGCGCATCGAGCGGGAGCGCGCCGCCGAGATGCGGCGCCAACAGCAGGTGGAGAGTGGCTGCTACCAGCGCTTTGCCGTCAACGATTGCCTGCTGGAGAGCCGAGTCAAACACCGCGAGTTGATGGCCGACCTCAAGCGCCAGGAAATCGCACTCAATGACCGTGAGCGCCGCTTGCGTTCCAGCGAGCAATTGCGCCGCATCGAAGACAAGGTGTCGTCGCCCGAACGCGACATCGACCTGATGAACCGCCAGCAGCAAGGGGCGCAAAAGGCCACGGACGCGGCCAACACGGCGGCGCAAAGAGCGGTCGATGCCGCCAATCAGACGCGTGAACGCGCTGAGCGCCAGGCCGAGCAGCAACGCAAGCAGCAGCAGGCCGTCGAAAAGGCGGCAGAGCGGGCCAGCAAGGCGGCACAAGCGCCTGAGGAGGCCCGTCGGTTTCAGGACAAATTGCAGGATGCGGCCAGCCATCGCCAGCAGGTGGAGCGTGACGCCAAGAGCAGCCCGGGTCCACGCGGAGCCCCTTTGCCCGTGCCTGCCGAGGCCGGCAGCGCCCCTGCTGTCCGCCCCTGAGTGGGTTGGGATCAGCCCGGCATCGCGGCCAGGCCTGAGCTCAGCGCCGAACTGCGCTGGGCGCGCCCGCCAGGGGTTCGATGCGGACCACCACCAGTGAAAGATTGTCACCGCCGCCACGGGCGCGGCCGCGTGCCTTGTCGATCAGGAACTCGGTGGCCTCGCGGGGCGAAAGGCCGGCCAGAACCGAGCCCAACTCGGCATTTGTGAAGTAGTGCCATACCCCATCGCTGCAGGCCATCAGAGAGTCGCCAGGCTTGACCTGATCGATCACATGGTAGGCCATCGGAGGATCCGATTCGGTGCCCAGGCAACCCAGCAGGATGTTGGACTGCGGGTGGTGGCTGGCTTCTTCCTCGGTCAGTTCGCCGCGATCGACCAGCGCCTGCACGTAGGAGTGGTCCAGGGTGCGCTTGATCAGTCGGTCGCCATGGAAGTGATAGATGCGTGAGTCACCTGCATGGATCCAATGGCATTCGCCATTGGGCAGGATCAAAAATGCAGCCACCGTGCTGTGGGGCTCTTGCTCGGCCGAGATGGCCGTGAGCTTGATCACCAGGTGGGCTTCTTTGAGCAACTGCTGAAGCAGTTCATGAGGCGAATCGCTTTCAGGTGCGAAGCGCTCAAACAATTGGCGCGCACTGAGCATCACCTGGTCAGAGGCCTTGCGCCCGCCGCTGCGGCCCCCCATGCCATCAGCCACCACCGCCAGCACGCAACCGTTGACTCGGGCATGGCTCAGCAGGACCACCTGGTCTTGCTGGTATTCGCGATCTCCCTTGTGTATGCCCGTGGAAGCGGTAAGTCGGTAGCCTTGAGACATGATAGGGACTTCAACCTGCAGGAGTTTCGCGCAAAGTGGTCGCCTATTATCGTGTGAAGAAATGACAAGCGAATCGCAGCCAGAGCTGTCTTTTTCGGTAGGGCCCGCCTCTGCGTCGCCTCCTTGGGTGGCGCAGGTGACCGACTGGCTGAGCCCGGGAGGCCATCTGCAGCAGCGCGCTCCCGGCTTCAGGCCCAGGCCGGGGCAACTGCGTCTGGCCCTGGCGGTGGGGCAGTGCGTGGCCGAGGGTGGGGTGCTGGTGGCCGAGGCCGGCACGGGCGTCGGCAAGACCTATGGCTACCTGCTGCCCACGCTGCTCAGCGGGCGCCGCATTTTGATCGCCACGGCCACGCGCAACCTGCAGGACCAGCTTTCCACGCGTGACCTGCCTCAGTTGCTGGCCCTGCTCGGCGTGAGTCGGCGCGTGGCCCCCTTGAAGGGCCGGGCCAGCTACCTGTGCACACACCGTCTGGGGTCGGCGCGTCGCGATGGGCACTACCTGGCCGATGCCGAGCTGCGGCTCCTGGCCCAGGTGGAGCGCTGGGCCCATTCGACGCGGTCCGGCGATCTGGCCGAATTGCCTGAGCTTGACGAGACCTCGCCACTGTTGCCCTTGATCACGTCGACCCGCGACAACTGCCTGGGCACGCGCTGCGCGGGCTGGCAAGGCTGTCATGTCAACGAGGCGCGACGGCGTGCCATGGTGGCCGACGTCGTGGTGATCAACCACCACCTGTTCTTCGCTGATCTGCAGTTGCGCGAGTCGGGCGTGGCCGAGCTGTTGCCCTCGGTGCAGACCGTGGTCTTCGATGAGGCGCATCGGCTCAATGACATCGCGGTGCAGTTCATGGGGCGCCAATTCAGCACCCGTCAGTTGCGTGGCCTGGCCACCGAACTGGTCAACGAGGGCATGCGTTGGGCCCGGGGGTTTCAGCCCTGGCCTGAGTTGGCCTCTTTGCTTGAGCAGCAGGCCCGGGCCTTGGACCAGTGCCTGGGGCGCGACACCCCGCGCGCAGGTGTGCGTCTGCGTTGGCTGGGTGCCACCCCGGAGGGCGTGCCGGCGCTGTTGTGGCAGCAAAGTCAGCACCAATTGGCTGCGGTGCTGGCGCGGGTGCACGAGGCGCTCACGGTGGTGGCAGAAACCGCGCCCGAGCTGCGCCGACTGGCCGACAGGGTGGCAGCGCTGCAGCAGGGGTGGTCCGCGTTCATGCGCCCTCCGGCCGGCATGGTGGTGCGCTGGCTCGAACTGGGGCGGCAGGCGAAGTTCATGGAGGCGCCGCTCAACATGGCAGCAGCCCTCGCGCCGTTGATGGGCCCGGATGCCCAGGCTGACACCCGGTCCTGGGTGTTCACCTCGGCCACCCTGGGCCTGGATGAGTCGCTCAGCTGGTTCACCGAACCTGCCGGGCTGAAAGGCCATGCGACCGTGTTGCGCGTGGCCAGCCCATTTGACTACCGCAGCCAAGCGTACCTGCACGTGCCTGAGGGCTTGCCCGAGGCGCAGGACCCGGATCATGCCTCGGCCCTGGCGCACTGGCTGGTGGAGCCTGTGCGTTGCCTGGGGGGGCGCACTCTGGTGCTGGCCACCTCTTTGCGCGCCTTGGCTGAACTGGCCCGGCAACTGCAACAAGGGATGGCAGGGTCGGGCATTGATGTGCTGGTGCAGGGGCAGGGCTCGCGCAGGCGCCTGCTGGAGCGTTTCCGTCAGGGCGGTGGGGCAGGGCGCCCCTGCGTCCTGGTGGCCTCTGGCGCATTCTGGGAGGGGGTGGATGTGCCTGGCGATGCCTTGCAGATGCTGGTCATCGACAAGCTGCCATTTCCGGTGCCTGATGATCCGCTGGTCCAGGCGCGCAGCCAGGCCCTGCGTCAACAGGGGCTGTCACCGTTCGAGGCCTATGTCCTGCCCGAGACCGCCATGGCGCTGAAGCAGGGCGCAGGCCGCTTGATTCGATCCGAGACTGACCGGGGGGTGCTGGTGGTGGCGGACGAACGCCTGCTGCAGCGAAGCTATGGGCCGCCCTTGCTGGCGGCCTTGCCCGACATGCCGGCCTTGCACGGGCAGGCGGCTTTGATGAAGGCCCTCACGGCCTTGCGTCAGATGGACTAGGCCGTGTTGCCTGAGGGCTTGTTACCAGATCTTCCACCAGGGGCCGGTGGCCTTCTTGAGCCCGCTGGACTGGCCGCCCAGGTAGGCGTTCTCGGGGTAGTTCTGGGCCAGCACACGGCGGGCATCGTCACGCAACTGGGCCATGCCCAGGGCATCGTACGATCTGGCCAGGATGACCAGCGCCTCTTCGGTGGCCGGCACATCGCGGTACTCGGTCACGGCCACCTGGGCGCGGTTGATCGCCGCCACATAGGCGCCGCGTGAGAAGTAGTAGCGGGCCACGTGCACTTCGTACTGGGCCAGCGAGTTCACGATGTACACCATGCGCTGGCGTGCGTCAGGGGCGTAGCGTGAGTCGGGGAAGCGGGTGCTCAATTCCTTGAAGGACTCGAAAGAGTCCTTGGCCGCCTTCTGGTCGCGCTCGGACAGGTCCTGATGGGTGAACGAGGCGAACAGCCCCAGGTTGTCATTGAAGTTGACAATGCCCTTCATGTAGAGGGCGTAGTCCATGCCAGGGCTGGCAGGGTGCAGACGGATGAAACGGTCCAGGGTGGCCAGGGCCTGGGCCTGCTCATTGGCCCGGTACTGGGCATAGGCCTTTTCAAGTTCGGCTTGCTGGGCCAAGGGCGTGCCGGCAGCACGGCCTTCGAGCTTTTCGAACAGGGGGACGGCCTTGTCATAGGCGCCTGAGCTCAACTCATCCTTGGCTTCGCTGTAGAGGCGGTCGGGCGTCCAGTTGGCGGTCTTGTCGTAATTGGTCGACGAGCACCCACCCAACAGGGCTGACAGACAGGCAACCAGCGCGAACGCGGGGACCACGGATAATTTGGCACGTAGCATCACTGGAAACCTCTTGAAGCAAAGCAAATTGATTATATCGGCGGCCCCTGCGGCTTCCTCTCTTGATGGCCTCGGTACGGACGCGGTCGCTGAGATGCTGGAAGATGACGGCCTGGAGCACGCGGAAGGGGCTGACGAGCCCACCGAGGAACTGCGGCAGGGTGAGGTCCCGCTGGCCAGCCATGGCCTGCGCCTGGACAAGGCCCTCACCGAATTCGTCACCGAGTTCTCGCGCAGCTACCTGCAGCAGCTCATCGACGAAGGGGCGGTGCGCCTCAATGGGCAGGCCGTGAGCAAGGCCTCGCTCAAGGTCAAGGTGGGCGACCGCCTGGAGGTCTGCCTGCGACCCACACCGCAAAGCCAGGCCTTCAAGCCAGAGGCCATGGCGCTGGACATCGTGTTCGAGGACCAGGACCTGATCGTGCTGAACAAGCCGCCGGGCCTGGTGGTGCACCCGGCGCCCGGGCACTGGAGCGGGACCTTGCTCAACGGCCTGCTGGCCCACCATGGCGGAGCCGTGCTGCTGCCGCGCGCCGGCATCGTGCACCGCCTGGACCGCGATACCAGCGGCCTGATGGTGGTGGCCAAGACTCGACAGACCATGGACCGGTTGGTGCAGCTGATTGCGGCGCGCGAGGTCAGCCGCCAGTACATGGCGCTGGCCCACAAGCCTTGGCAGGGGGCCGCTCAGGTCACGGTCGAGGCGGCCATTGGCAGGGATCCTCGCAACCGCCTGCGCATGGCGGTCGTGGACTTGACCCACCAATCGGGCAAGACGGCGCGCACCGACATTGAACTGATGGGCAATGCGCCGCAAGGCTGCTGGGTGCGCTGCAAGCTCCACACCGGCCGCACCCATCAGATCCGTGTGCACATGGCGCACCTGGGCCACCCCTTGTTGGCCGACGGACTCTACGGAGGGGCGCCCGCTGCGGGCATGCAGCGCCAGGCCCTGCATGCCTGGCGGCTCGCTTTCGTGCATCCGGTGAGCGGCGAACCTCTGGCCTTCGAGACCGCGCTTCCGGCCGACCTGCAGGCTGCCCTGGCCGATTGGGGCCTGCGTTACAATCCGCCCATCGCACCCCTCTAGCCCTCGGCTCAGCGTTGGTGCCCGGACATCGGTCAGGGGCTCGCAGCCCTCCTTACTGCCCCTCCGAGACAGCCTTGTTGCCCCCGCCCCCGTGACGGCCTTCGCCCTCCCGGGCGCCTACCCCGGAATTTTTGAACATGAACACGACGGATGCCCGGCGTATCCTCGAAACAGCGTTGATCTGTTCGCATCAGCCTTTGTCGATGCGCGACTTGCGGGCGCTGTTCGAGGATGAACTGGGCTCGGACACCCTCAAGACCTTGCTGAGCGATCTGCAGGCCGAGTGGACCCACAAGGGTGTCGAGTTGGTGTGTGTCGCCTCGGGCTGGCGCTTCCAGAGCCGTCCCGAGATGCGTTACTACCTGGATCGCCTGCACCCCGAAAAGCCGCCGCGCTACACCCGTGCGGCGCTCGAGACCCTGGCCATCATCGCCTATCGCCAGCCCGTGACGCGAGGCGACATCGAGGACATCCGCGGTGTCACGGTCAACTCGCTGGTCATCAAGCAGTTGGAGGACCGGGGGTGGGTCGAGGTGATCGGTCACAGAGAAACCGTCGGACGTCCGGCCCTGTTTGCCACCACGCGGCAGTTTCTCGATGATTTGGGCCTGGCTTCGCTGGATCAGCTTCCTTCTTTGGATGATCCGGAGCGCCAAGACCGCTTGTTGCAGGCCCTGCAGGCTGCGCCGGGGCTGGATGAGGCGGGTCTGTCGATCGCCGAGCCGGAACTGCCGTTTGAACTGAATCCATTGACCGCCGAATCGGTGGTCCCTTTTTCCCTCACCTCCGAGCCCCCGGGACTCGCAGGTGACTCTCTTACCGTCCCCGGGACAGGCCAAGCCCATGAATGATCAAGTGAATTCCCCGTCAGAGCCGTCAGAGCTCCCTCAGACCGAGGCCACGCAGCCGGCTGCTGCGGCCCAGCCCAAGTCCGAGCGCAGTCGACGTGGCCAGGCTGCCGCCCGACCCGCCCCGGCGTCGCAGGCCCCGGCCATCCGATTCGAGGATGTGGTCTCCGGTCAGTTTGATGCCGACGAAGAAGCGCCTGACCTGGCGCCCCTGAAGCGGGTGCTGGCGCCGCAGGTGGAAACCCCCAAGTTGCACAAGGTGTTGGCGCAGGCCGGGCTGGGTTCCCGGCTTGAGATGGAGCAACTGATTCTGGAAGGGCGTATCTCCGTCAACAACGAGCCGGCCCACATTGGCCAGCGCGTTCAGTATGGCGATCAGGTGAAGGTCAATGGCAAGCCCATCCGCTACCGCATTGATCCGCCGCCGGCGCGCGTCATCGCTTACCACAAGCCCGTGGGCGAGGTGGTCACCCATGATGACCCACAGAATCGCCCCACCGTGTTTCGCCGCCTGCCGCGCCTGCAGCAGGGCAAGTGGCAGTCCGTCGGCCGCCTGGATCTGAACACCGAAGGTCTGTTGCTGTTCACCAGCTCGGGCGAATTGGCCAACCAGCTCATGCACCCCCGCTTCGGCCTGGAGCGCGAATACGCCGTGCGTGTGCTGGGCGCCTTGAGCAAGGAAGAAAAAGAGCGGTTGCTCGCGGGGGTGAACCTCGACGACGGTCCGGCACAGTTCGGCTCGATTGAAGACGGTGGTGGTGAAGGTTCCAATTGCTGGTACCGGGTCACCATCTCCGAAGGCCGCAACCGCGAGGTGCGTCGTCTGTTCGAGGCGGTCGGCCATGCCGTGAGCCGTCTGATCCGCATCCGCTATGGCGCCATGGTGCTGCCGCGTGGGCTCAAGCGCGGCGCCTGGGTCGAGCTCGATGAGAGTGACATCCGCTCGCTTGTGCAGGCCGCCGGCGTGCGTGGCGAAGAGGGCGGGGCCCGCCGTGCCGAAGCGCCGGCGCCCCGTGGTCAGCGTGCTGGCAATGGCCCGCAGCGGCGACCTGCCGGCCCTGGTCCGCGTGGCAACACCGATTTCAAGCGCGGTGGCGGCCCCCGCCAGCCCGATCCGCTGACCACGGGCGTGACGGCTGGCCGATCACGCCCGGAGCGTGGCGATCGTGTCGCCCCGGGTGCGCAGCCTGACCCCATGAAAACCTCGGTGGGCTACATCGGCGCCGACAGCTTCTCGCGGGCCCGTCAGAACCGGCAGAGCAAGGGCGGCCCCCGCCGTGGCGGGCCGGCAGGTGGCTTGGCCGGTGGTCCGGGCACGGCCGGCCGGGGTGGGCCACGCGGTGGCCGCGGTCGTTGACCCTCGTGACAGGAATGGCTGTCAAGGCATTGCCGCACAGCCGAGTTAGAATCCGAGGTTTTGCCAAGTGGCAAAAATTACAAAAACTCAGTTCAGGAATCAATCATGGCAATCGAACGCACTCTCTCCATCATCAAGCCTGACGCCGTCGCCAAGAACGTCATCGGCCAAATCCTGGCTCGCTTTGAAGCCGCCGGCCTGAAGATCGCTGCTTCGCGTCTGGTGCAACTGTCGCGCGCTGAAGCCGAGCAGTTCTACGCTGTGCACGCTGCACGCCCCTTCTTCAAGGATCTGGTTGACTTCATGATCTCCGGCCCTGTCCACGTTCAAGTTCTGGAAGGCGAAAACGCCATCCTGAAGAACCGCGAACTGATGGGCGCCACCGACCCGAAGAAGGCCGACGCTGGCACCATCCGTGCTGACTTCGCTGACAGCATCGACGCCAACGCCGTGCACGGTTCTGACGCCGCTGAAACCGCTGCCGTCGAAATCGCTTTCTTCTTCCCCAGCCTGAACGTCTACGCTCGTTGATTTTCGCGAGCCACGCATGCAATGACAGCCAATCTGCTTGATTTCGACCTCGAGGGGTTGGCTGCATTCTGCGACCAGCTGGGTGAGAAGCGCTTTCGTGCCACCCAGCTCTTCCGCTGGATCCACCAGCGAGGCGAATCCGATTTCGACCAGATGACCGATCTGGCCAAGTCGCTTCGCGAGAAGCTCAAAGGACGCGCCCGTGTCGAGGGGCTATCTGTCCTGAGCCGCCATGATTCCGCCGACGGCACTGTCAAGTGGCTGTTCGATGTGGGCGATGGCAATGCCGTCGAGGCTGTTTTCATTCCCGAAGACGATCGAGGCACGCTGTGCGTGTCATCCCAGGCCGGCTGTGCCGTGGGTTGTCGTTTTTGTTCTACCGGCCATCAGGGCTTCAGCCGCAACCTCAGCACGGGCGAGATCGTCGCTCAGCTCTGGTATGCCGAGCACACCCTGCGCCGCCAGTTTCAAACCTCTGAGCGTGTCATCTCCAATGTGGTGATGATGGGCATGGGCGAGCCGCTGCAGAATTACGGCGCTCTGGTGCCTGCGCTGCGCACCATGTTGGACGATCATGGGTATGGCTTGTCGCGCCGCCGGGTCACGGTGTCCACCTCGGGCGTCGTGCCGATGATGGAGCGCCTGTCGCAAGATTGTCCGGTGGCCCTGGCCGTCTCTTTGCACGCGCCAAACGATCCGCTTCGTGACAACCTGGTGCCGCTCAACCGCAAGTACCCCATCGCCGAGTTGATGGCGGCTTGCAATCAATACCTTGAATTTGCCCCTCGTGACTTCATCACGTTCGAGTACTGCATGCTCGACGGCGTCAATGACAGCCCCGAGCACGCACGCCAGCTGATTGATCTGGTGCGACAGCACGCCAGCGGCAAAGGCGTGTGGTGCAAGTTCAATCTGATTCCCTTCAACCCCTTCCCGGCCTCCGGCCTGTTGCGTTCGCCAACCGAGCGTGTGCAGGCGTTTGCGAAAATCCTGCTTGATGCTGGTATCGTGACGACCGTGCGAAAGACCCGTGGTGATGACATCGATGCGGCATGCGGCCAACTGGCCGGCGATGTCCGTGATCGCACCCGGGTGGCTGAGCGTATTGCCCAGCAGCGCACCATCGTTCTGAAACCTGTGACCGAATTGACGGCCAACAACAAGGAGGCTTGATGGGGACTGCCCTGGCAATGCGCCATCTCTGGCGAAGTGTCCTGAGTGCCGCCGTGACCGCCGCGGCCATCGGGGTGTTCCTGGGGGCCCTGAGCGGTTGTGCCACCCAGTCCACGGCCTCCAACGACCCGGTCATTTCCGAGACCCCCGGTGGCGCCAGTGACGAGGGAGAGGCGCGTCGCCGAGCCCGCATCCGCCTGGAGTTGGCCTCCAACTATTTCGAGCAGGGCAAGACCACGGTGGCGCTTGATGAGGTGCGGCAGGTGCTGTCCGCCGACCCCGGCTTTGCCGAGGCCTACAACCTGCGCGGTCTGATTTACATGCGGCTCAATGATGAGCGCCAGGCCGAAGAGGGTTTCAAACGGGCCCTGGCGCTCAGCCCGCGTGACCCCAACATCCTGCACAACTATGGCTGGTTGGCCTGTCAACGCAAGCGCTACGGTGAAGCCGACGACTTTTTCAATCAAGCCCTGCAAAGCCCTCTGTATGGCGACAAGGCCAAGACCTTCATGGCCCAGGGGCTGTGTCAGGCCCGTGCCGGGCGCAAGGCTGAGGCCGAGCGAAGCCTGGCGCGTTCCTATGAACTGGATGCCGGTAACCCCATCACGGGCTACAACCTGGCCGCCTTGCTGTATCAGCGTGGCGAACTGGTTCGGGCCCAGTTCTACATCCGCCGACTGAACAACAGTGAATTTGCCAATGCCGAGTCCCTGTGGCTCGGCATCCGGGTCGAGCACCGCATGGGTGACCGGGTGGCCATGTTGCAACTGGTCGAGCAACTGAAAAAGCGGTTCCCTCAGGCACGGGAGCTGTCGTCCTACGAGCGGGGAGCGTTTGATGAGTGAGGTGGAAGACGTGGCGGTGGCAAGCGTGCCGCCGCTCTCGGCAGGGGCCATGTTGCGTCAGGCGCGTGAAGCCGCCGGCATGCATGTGGCGGCTTTGGCGGTGGCCCTCAAGGTGCCGGTCAGCAAGCTCGAGGCGCTCGAATCCGACCGCTACGACGACCTGCCCGACGCGGTGTTCGTGCGTGCCCTGGCTTCCAGCGTGTGCCGCACTCTGCGCGTGGATGCAGCGCCGGTGCTGGAGCGTCTGCCCCAGACTCAGGCACCCAGGCTGAACCCGGACGATGCGGGCATCAACACCCCTTTCCGGGCTCAGAACGAGCGCCGTAGCCGGCTGGTGTCTGAATACCGATTCAGCCCGACGTTGCTGGCCGTGCCGCTTCTGTGCATCGGTGCCCTGGCCATATACCTTTGGCCTCGTTTCAGTCCCAGCCTGCCCGAGCCTGCGGCCCCGGTGACCCACCCTGGTGCGGTCGTCCAGGCGGTGCCAGAGCCTGAGCCCACTCCGCCACCCGCTGTGGCGCCCGCACCTGAGTTGGCTGCGACTGGTTCGGCTGCGGCAGTGGCGCCTGCACCCGCACCCGCACCTGTGGCAGTAGCCGTGGCGCCCCCGGCGCCTGCCCCGGCACCCATGCCTGTGCCTGTGCCTGTGCCTGTGCCTGTGCCTGTGCCTGTTCCGGCCTCGGTGGCGCCGTCGGCTCCTGCCGCAGCGCCGGCCGTGTCCGCACCGCCCGGTGCCCCGGGTTCGTCGGTGGTGGCAGTTCCGTCGGCGAATTCGGTGCTGAGCTTCAGTGCCACGGGCAGTTCCTGGATCAAGGTGACCGATGCCAATGGTCAGGTCACCTTCCAGAAAACCATGAGCGCCGGCGAGACCGCCTCTGCCGGCGGTGTTCCGCCGCTTTCCGTGGTGGTCGGCAAGGCCGATGTCACCCAGGTCCAGGTGCGTGGCAAGGCATTCGATCTGCAATCTTTGGCGCGTGACAACGTGGCCCGTTTCGAGGTGAAGTGATGAGCGACAGCGAGCGCCCGGTGTGGGGGCAGCAACCGATTCCCACCGCCCAACCCAAGCCGCGCAGGTCGCGCCAGGCGGTGACGTCCTGGGGCAGTCACCACGTCACCGTGGGTGGCGATGCGCCCGTGCGTGTGCAGTCGATGACCAACACCGACACGGTCGATGTGATCGGTACCGCCATCCAGGTCAAGGAGTTGGCGCTGGCAGGCTCCGAGATGGTTCGCATCACGGTCAACACGCCTGAAGCCGCTGCAGCGGTGCCTCACATCCGTGAGCAACTCGACCGCATGGGCATCGCCGTGCCCCTGATCGGCGACTTTCATTACAACGGGCATCGTCTTCTGACAGAGCACCCGGCCTGCGCCGAGGCCTTGTCCAAGTACCGGATCAACCCGGGCAACGTGGGCAAGGGCGACAAGCATGATCGCCAGTTCGGCCAGATGATCGATGCGGCCATCCGCTGGAACAAGCCGGTGCGAATCGGCGTCAACTGGGGCAGCCTCGACCAGGAGTTGCTCGCCAGCCTGATGGACGAGAACAGCCGGCGTGCCCAGCCCTGGGATGCGCGCCAGGTGATGTATGAGGCCCTGATTTCATCGGCCATCACCTCCGCCCAGCGGGCCGAGGAAATGGGCTTGCCTGGCCATCAGATCATTTTGTCGTGCAAGGTCAGCGGCGTGCAGGATCTGATCGCGGTGTACCGTGAACTGGGCCGACGCACCGACTACGCGCTGCACCTCGGACTGACCGAGGCCGGCATGGGGACCAAGGGCACGGTGGCCTCGGCCACGGCACTGTCCATCTTGCTGCAAGAGGGCATTGGCGACACCATCCGCGTGTCGCTCACCCCTCAACCTGGCGAGTCACGCACCCAAGAGGTGGTGATCGCCTCCGAGATCCTGCAGGCCTTGGGTCTGAGGGTGTTTGTGCCCAGCGTCACGGCCTGTCCGGGTTGTGGCCGCACCACCAGCACCACTTTCCAGGAGTTGGCCAAGCAGATCGATGATTTCCTGCGTGCGCAGATGCCGGTTTGGCGTTCGCATTACCCGGGCGTCGAAAAGCTCAAGGTGGCGGTCATGGGCTGCATCGTGAACGGCCCGGGTGAAAGCAAGCATGCCGACATCGGCATCAGCCTGCCGGGCACGGGGGAGGCGCCGGCCGCACCTGTGTTCATCGATGGCGAGAAGGCCCTGACGCTGCGCGGTGACAACATCGCGACCGAGTTTCACCAGATCGTCGAAAGCTACATTGAAAAGCGCTTCGGAGCGGCCTCTTCGGCCCCGCACTCCGAGCCCATCTGATCCTTATGTCCGAGAAACCCCAGGCAGCCCCCGCGGCTGCGGCGTCCGCGCCCCGATTTGAAAAGCTTTCCGCCGTCAAAGGCATGAACGACATCCTGCCGCCCGAGTCGGCGCAGTGGGAGTGGCTTGAAGACAAGGTGCGCCAGTTGATGGCCCGCCATGCCTACCGCAACATCCGCACCCCCATCGTCGAACCCACGCCGCTGTTTGTGCGTGGGTTGGGCGAGGTGACCGACATCGTTGAAAAAGAGATGTACTCCTTCGAGGACAAGCTCAATGGCGAAGCCCTGACCTTGCGCCCCGAGAACACGGCTGGCGTGGTGCGTGCCGTGGCTGAACATTCGATGTTGTATGACGGCGGCAAGCGCCTGTATTACATGGGGCCGATGTTCCGGCACGAGCGTCCCCAGCGTGGTCGCTATCGCCAGTTTCACCAGATCGGCGCCGAAGCCCTGGGTTTTCCGGGCGCCGAGGTCGATGCCGAGCTGATCCTGCTGGCCCATGCCCTGTGGCAGGAGCTGGGCCTCAAGGATGTGCGCCTGGAGCTCAACAGCCTGGGCCAGCCGGCCGAGCGCAAGGCGCACCGCGCGGCCTTGATCGCCCACTTCGAGCAGCACGAGGCGCTGCTCGACGAAGACGCACGCCGTCGCCTGCACAGCAACCCATTGCGCATCCTGGACACCAAGAACCCGGCCATGCGCGAGGTGGTCGAATCGGCCCCGCGCCTGATCGACTTCCTGGGTGAGGCTTCGCTGGCCCACTTCAACACCGTGCGCGGTATTCTGGATGCCTGTGGTGTGGCCTACACGATCAACCCGCGCCTGGTGCGGGGCATGGACTACTACAACCTCACGGTGTTCGAGTTCATCACCGAGAGCCTGGGCTCGCAGGGCACGATCTGCGGCGGTGGCCGCTACGACTACCTGATCGAGCAGATCGGTGGCAAGGCGGCCCCTGCCGTGGGCTGGGCCCTGGGGGTGGAGCGGGTGCTGGAGTTGCTGCGCGAGCAGGCCCCGGCACAGGCCCCGGCGCCCGATGCCTATGCCATCGTGCCCGATGCCGCGGCCTTGCCGCTGGTCCTCAAAACCCTGGTGCAGTTGCGTGCCCTGGGCGTCTCGGTCCAGATGCATGCCGGTGCGGCAGAGTCCTGGGGCAGCATGAAGTCCCAGTTCAAGAAGGCCGACGCCAGCGGCGCCCGCCATGCGCTGATTTTTGGCGGCGACGAGTTGGCCCGTGGCGAGGTGACTGTGAAGTCGCTGCGGGATGGCGCAGGCGCCCAACAGGCCCGCTCGCTGAGCGATCTGCCCCAATGGGCGATCACCCTACAATCCCAGAATTAACAGCAGAACGCCATGGCATCTCATCTCGACCTCGAAGAACAAGAACAGCTCGATCAGCTCAAGCATTTCTGGAACCGCTACGGCAATGCCATCAGCTGGGTGCTGATCGTGATCTTTGGCGGCTTTGCCGCCTGGAACGGTTACCAGTACTGGCAGCGCAGCCAGGCTGCCCAGGCCGCTGTGCTCTATGACGAAATGGAGCGCGCGGTCAAGGCTCAGGACCTGCAGAAGGTGGCCCGTGTGCAGGAAGACATCCACGGCAAGTACGGCCGCACGGCCTATGCCGCCCAGGCCAGCCTGCTGGCTGCCCAGGCCCTGGCTGACAAGGGCAATGCCGATGCTGCCAAGGCGGCCCTGAACTGGGTGCTGGAGCAATCCGGCGACGATGGCGTGAAGGCCGTGGCCCGCCTGCGCCTGGCGGCTCTCCAGGTCGATGCCAAGGCATACGACGAAGCCCTCAAGACCCTGGGTACCGCTTTCCCTGCCGAATTCGAAGCCCTGGCAGCCGATCGCAAGGGGGATGTGCTGGCCTTGCAAGGCAAGGCCGATGAGGCCATCGCCGAATACCGCAAGGCCTATCAAAAGCTCGATGAGCGCACGGAATACCGGCGCCTGATCGAGGCCAAGCTCAATGCACTGGGCGTCAACCCGCAAGCTGCTGCCGAACCGGCGACAGCCGCGACAGCCCCTACCGAGGACAAGAAGTGAAGCACATGGCACGACCGGTCGTTGAACGCAGCCTCATGGCGGCCCTGGCGGCTGTTTCGCTGCTGGTGTTGACTGCTTGCAGCTCGGGCTCGCCCAAGCACAAGCCTGCCGAACTGGCGCCCGTGGTGGCCCTGGTGGGGGTCAAGCCGGCCTGGTCGGCCAGCCTGGGGGCGGTTGAGTTCCCGCTGGACGCCCAGGTCACGGGTTCCACCCTGACCCTGGCCTCGTCGGCAGGGCAGGTCACCGCTTGGGATGCCACCACCGGGCGCGAGCTTTGGCGCGCCGACGCCAAGGCCAGCATCACGGCGGGTGTGGGCGGCGATGGCAAGCAGGTGGCTGTGGTCACCAGCAACAACGAATTGGTCAACTTTGTGGCCGGACGCGAAATCTGGCGTCGCCAATTGCCCGCCCAGGTCTTCACTGCGCCCTTGGTTGCCGGTGGTCGGGTCTTCGTGTTGGCGGCCGATCGCTCCGTATCGGCCTTTGATGCTGAATCCGGCCGCAAGCTCTGGACCCAGCAGCGCCCGGGTGAGCCCCTGGTGCTGCGTCAACCGGGCGTGCTGATTCCGGTCAATGACACCCTGGTGGCCGGCCTGTCCGGGCGGCTCGCGGGCTTGAACCCTGCCAACGGCGGTATCCGCTGGGAGGCGCCTCTGGCCACGCCGCGCGGCACCAACGATGTCGAACGCCTGGTCGACCTGGTGGGTCGCGTGAGCCGCGTGGACGACTCGGTCTGCGTGCGCGCCTTCCAGGCTGCCGTGGGCTGCGTGCAGGCCCAGCGTGGTACCTTGAGCTGGACCAAGCCAGCCAATGGATTCACCGGCGTGCATGGTGATGCGGCAACCGTCTTCGGGACCGAGTCCGATGGCCGTCTGGTGGCCTGGCGTCGTGCCGATGGTGAACGCCTGTGGACCAGCGATCGTCTGCAATACCGCCACCTGACCGCCCCGTTGCTGTTGGGTCGCTCGTTGGCGATCGGCGACGACGCTGGCTTTGTTCATTTGCTGTCTCGCGAAGATGGCAGTTCCCTCAACCGCCTCAGCACCGACGGCTCACCGATTGCGGTGGCCCCGGTGCTGGCTGATGGCGTGTTGGTCGTGGTCACCCGCAAGGGTGGCGTGTTTGCATTCCGTCCGGAATGAATCGGCGGTAATGCTTCATGAAACCTGTTATTGCGCTCGTCGGGCGCCCCAATGTCGGCAAGTCGACACTTTTCAACCGCCTCACCAAGTCGCGTGATGCCATCGTGGCCGACTTCGCGGGCCTGACCCGCGATCGCCACTACGGCAATGGCCGTCAGGGTGCGCACGAGTACATCGTGATCGATACCGGGGGCTTCGAGCCCGATGCTGCCAGTGGCATCTACAAGGAAATGGCCAAGCAGACCCAGCAGGCTGTGGCCGAAGCCGATGTGGTGGTGTTTGTGGTCGATGCCCGGGCCGGCCTGTCGGCCCAGGATCACGACATTGCCAAGTACCTGCGTCGCCTGGGCAAGCCTTGCGTGCTGACGGCCAACAAGGCCGAAGGCATGAAAGAGGGCATGCAACTGTCCGAGTTTTATGAGCTGGGCCTGGGCGAGGTCTATCCGGTCTCGGCGGCCCACGGCCAAGGCATCCGCGGCCTGGTCGATCTGGCGCTGGCCCCCTTGAACCTGCCTGAGCCCGACGAGGATGCCGAGGAGGCTGATGCCGGCCTGATCAAACTTGCCGTGGCGGGGCGTCCCAATGTCGGCAAGTCAACGCTGATCAACACCTGGCTTGGTGAAGAGCGTCTGGTGGCCTTTGACATGCCTGGCACCACCCGGGATGCGATCTCGGTGCCCTTTGAACGCAATGGGCAGCGTTACGAATTGGTGGATACCGCCGGTTTGCGTCGCAAGGGCAAAGTCTTTGAAGCGATCGAGAAATTCTCGGTGGTGAAGACCTTGCAAGCCATCGAGTCAGCCAATGTGGTTTTGCTGTTGCTGGACGCCACCCAGGGCGTGACCGATCAGGACGCCCACATTGCCGGCTACATCCTGGAGAGTGGCCGCGCCGTGGTGATTGCCATCAACAAGTGGGATGCGGTGGACGACTACCAGCGCCAACTGGTCGAGCGCTCGATCGAGACCCGCCTGTCCTTTTTGAAGTTTGCCTCTGTGCACTTCATCTCGGCACGCAAGCGCCAGGGCTTGGGGCCGGTCTGGTCGGCGATTGCGCAGGCCCACAAGGCGGCCACGTGCAAGATGCCGACGCCGGTTCTCACCCGCCTGCTGCTGGAGGCGGTGCAGTTCCAGACGCCCAAGAAGACGGGCATGTACCGTCCCAAGCTGCGCTATGCCCACCAAGGCGGCATGAACCCGCCGGTGATCGTGATCCACGGCAACTCGCTGGAGCACGTGACCGAGGCCTACAAGCGCTTCCTGGAAGGCCGTTTCCGCAAGGAATTCAGCCTGGTGGGTACGCCTTTGCGCATCGAGCTCAAGACGTCGCAAAACCCTTTTGCTGACAAGGACGGCCATTGAGCCCATGGCCGCAGGGCCCCCGGAGTCCGGGTGCTGAAAATTGGCCTTGCGCCTTGCCAGGGGCCGGGCCTGTGGTAAGGTCTGGCTTTCCAACAACATTTTGAACACGGAGAATATCGTGAGCAATAAAGGGCAGCTTCTTCAAGACCCGTTCCTGAACGCACTGCGCCGCGAGCATGTGCCGGTGTCGATTTACCTCGTCAACGGCATCAAGCTTCAAGGTCAGATCGAGTCGTTCGACCAGTACGTGGTGTTGCTGCGCAACACCGTGACGCAAATGGTTTACAAGCATGCCATCTCGACCATCGTGCCGGGTCGTGCTGTGAACTTCTCCACTGCTGACGCTGCAGAGCCCGCAGCCGCACAGTGATCCGGAAGCCGGCCGTCCCCCGCAAGGGGGGCGGCCGGCTTTTTTACAGGCTCCGTTGATTTGACTGACAAGAATTCTCCTGCCCCCACCCCGGTCATCCTCGTGGGTGTGGATCTGGGTGGTCCGCATTTCGATGCCGACCTGGAAGAACTGGGTCTGCTCGCCGAGACCGCGGGCCTGACGCCCGTGGCGCGCATCACCTGCAAACGCAAGGCGCCCGACGCGGCCTTGTTCGTCGGCAGTGGCAAGGCTGACGAGATCCGGTTCATGGCCGAGCAGCACGGGGCCGTCGAGGTCCTGTTCGACCAATCGCTGAGCCCCGCCCAGCAGCGCAACCTGGAGCGCCACCTCGGCTTGCCGGTCAACGACCGGACCTTGCTGATTCTTGAAATTTTTGCCCAGCGTGCGCGCAGCTTCGAAGGCAAACTGCAGGTCGAGCTGGCACGCTTGCAGTACGTCAGCACGCGTCTGGTGCGCCGCTGGTCTCACTTGGAACGTCAGCGTGGGGGCATCGGCGCGCGGGGCGGGCCGGGCGAAACCCAGATCGAACTGGACCGCCGAATGATCGGCGAGGCCATCAAGCGCACCAAAGAGCGTCTGGAAAAGGTCAAGCGTCAGCGCAGCACCCAGCGTCGCCAGCGCGAGCGTCGCGATACCTTCAACATCTCGTTGGTGGGCTACACCAACGCAGGCAAGTCGACGCTGTTCAATGCCCTGGTCAAGGCCCGGGCCTACGCGGCCGACCAGCTTTTTGCCACCCTGGACACCACCACCCGCCAGCTCTACCTGGGTGAGGCCGGGCGCTCGGTGTCCTTGTCCGACACCGTGGGTTTCATCCGAGACCTGCCCCACGGGCTGATCGACGCCTTTCAGGCCACCCTGCAGGAGGCGACCGACGCTGATCTGCTGTTGCATGTGGTCGATGCGGCCAACCCGGATTACCCCGAGCAACTCAACGAGGTCCTGCGTGTGCTGGGCGAGATCGGGGCCGCTGAGGTACCTCAGTTGCTGGTGTTCAACAAGCTCGACGCCATCGATGAGGCGCAGCGTCCGCTGCAGGCCCTGGACACGTTCGAGCTGGCCGGCCGTCAGGTGCCCCGCGTGTTCGTGAGTGCGCGCAGTGGCGAAGGCCTGTCAGTGCTGCGTCAGCAGCTCGCCGCCTTGGCCCTGGCCCATCTGGCACCAGCTGCAGATCCCGCAGCCGGCGCCACGGAATTGGCACTTCCTTCGTCCTGATTGGGCACAATCAGTCCCGTACAAGAAAAGAGCAATGCGAATGAACTTCAAGACCAAAGCCTTGCGCTGGCCGGCTCTGCCGGGTCGCATCAAGGGGATGTTCAATCTCAACGATCCGCGCTGGGGTCGGGGGGATGATTCCTCCGGTGAACGTGGCCGTCCGGACAAGGAGGCTCCAGAGCAACCAAGCCCGCGCGGGCAGGGGGGCCAGCAGGTTCCGCCGGACCTCGATGAGTTGTGGCGTGACCTGAACCGCAAACTGGGCAAGCTGTTTGGCGGCCAAGGCGGCGGGCAGGGCGGTGGCTCGGGCGGCAAGGGCGGCGGCGGTGGCTACCAGCCCGACATGAAAAGCGCTGGTGTTGGCGTGGGGCTGATCGCGGCCGTGGCCGTGCTGATCTGGCTGGGGACAGGCTTCTTCATCGTCCAGGAAGGCCAGCAGGCCGTGATCACGCAGTTCGGGCGTTACAAGTCGACCGTGGGGGCCGGTTTCAACTGGCGCCTGCCTTACCCGATCCAGCGCCACGAGTTGGTGTTTGTCACCCAGATCCGCTCGGTGGATGTGGGCCGTGACACGGTCATCAAGAGCACGGGCCTGCGCGACTCCGCCATGCTGACTGAAGATGAAAACATCGTCGAAATCAAGTTCGCTGTCCAATACCGGCTGAATGACGCGCGCGCCTGGTTGTTTGAGTCCAAGAACCCTGGCGAGTCCGTGGTGCAGGCTGCCGAGACGGCGGTGCGTGAAGTGGTTGGCAAGATGCGCATGGACACCGCCTTGTCCGACGAGCGCGATCAGATCGCGCCGCGCGTGCGTGCCTTGATGCAGAGCATCCTCGATCGCTACAAGGTCGGGGTGGAAGTGGTGGGCATCAACCTGCAGCAAGGGGGCGTGCGCCCACCCGAGCAGGTGCAGGCGGCGTTTGACGACGTGCTCAAGGCAGGGCAAGAGCGCGAACGTGCCAAGAACGAAGCCCAGGCATATGCCAATGACGTGATTCCGCGCGCGGTGGGCTCGGCCTCCCGCTTGAAGGAAGAGGCCGAGGCCTACAAGGGCCGCATCGTGGCTCAGTCTCAAGGCGATGCCCAGCGCTTCAAGTCGGTGCTGAACGAGTACCAGAAGGCGCCCCAGGTCACCCGAGACCGCATGTACATCGATACCATGCAGCAGATCTACGGCAACGTGACCAAGGTATTGGTCGAGTCGCGGCAAGGCGGCAATCTGCTGTACATGCCGCTCGACAAGATCCTGCAGCAGGCCGGGGCGGCCTCGGCCGACGCGGCACCTGCTGCTGCCGTGGTCCCTCAGGCCCCCGCCAGCGCACCCACAACAGGTGCTGCGTTTTCCAGCGAGTCGCGCGCTCGTGACAACGGCCGCTCGCGTGACCGCGAATCGCGCTAGGGAGTAGCTTCGTGAACAGAATCGGATTTTTCATTTCATCGTTGCTGGTGGCCCTGGCGCTGCTGAGCTCCATGCTGTTCGTGGTCGATCAGCGTCAGTTCGGGGTGGTCTATGCCCTGGGACAAATCAAGGAAGTCATCACCGAACCCGGTCTGAACTTCAAGCTGCCGCCCCCGTTCCAGAACGTGTCTTACATCGACAAGCGCCTGCTCATGCTTGACAGCAACGACACCGAGCCCATGCTCACGGCTGAAAAGCAGCGCGTGGTGATCGACTGGTATGTGCGCTGGCGCATCGCCGATCCGCTGGAGTACATCCGCAACGTCGGTCTGGACGAGACCGCGGGTGCCAACCAGCTCAACCGCGTGGTGCGCAACGCGTTCCAGGAAGAGGTCAACAAGCACACCGTCAAGGAACTGTTGTCCTCCAAGCGGGATGCTGTGATGAACGACGTGCGCCGCGAAGTGCTCAAGGTGGTCAAGGGCGACAAGCCCTGGGGCGTGGACGTGGTGGACGTGCGTGTCACCCGCGTCGACTACGTGGATGCCATCACCGAGTCGGTCTATCGACGCATGGAGGCCGAGCGCAAGCGCGTGGCCAATGAACTGCGTTCCACTGGGGGCGCCGAGGGGGAGAAAATCCGTGCCGATGCCGATCGCCAGCGCGAAATCACGGTGGCCAACGCCTACCGTGAGGCGCAGCAGATCAAGGGCGAGGGCGACGCTGAAGCGGCTCGCACCTACGCCGAGGCCTTTGGCAAGGACCCGCAGTTCGCACAGTTCTACCGCAGCCTGGAGGCCTACAAGGCCACGCTGAACAAGAAGAGCGATGTGGTGGTGGTCGATCCGTCCACCTCCGAGTTCTTCCGCATCTTCCGCGGTGCTGTGCCCACAGCGCCTGCCGGCAAGAAGTGAGCGCGGGTGTTGGACTCTGACGCGCTCTGGCTGGCGCTGGGCTTTGTCTTGGTGATCGAGGGCTTGTTTCCCTTCCTGTCACCGACCGCCTGGCGTCAGACTTTCACCCGCCTGCTCCAGTTGCAGGATGGTCAGATCCGCTTCATCGGCCTGCTCAGCGTGCTGGCCGGTCTGGCGTTGGTGTGGGCCCTGTCCTGAGTGGGCTGGCCAACATCTGTAAAATCACGTTTTTAACAGCCCCCCCATCACCATGTCTGCCTGGGTCCTGCCGGATCACATTGCCGATGTCCTGCCTTCCGAGGCCCGGCACATCGAAGAACTGCGCCGCGCCCTGCTTGATACGGCGCGCAGCTACGGCTATGAGCTGGTCATGCCGCCTCTGCTGGAGCACCTTGAATCCCTGTTGACCGGTACAGGTGAGGCGCTCGATCTCCTCACCTTCAAGCTGGTCGATCAACTGTCGGGCCGCACCATGGGCCTGCGTGCTGACACCACCCCGCAGGTGGCCCGCATCGACGCCCATCTGCTCAACCGCCAGGGCGTGACCCGTCTGTGCTATTGCGGCCCGGTGTTGCACACCCGGCCGGACAGCCCGCACGCCACCCGTGAGCCGCTGCAGTTCGGTGCCGAAATCTATGGCCATGCCGGCCCTGAGGCCGATCTGGAAGCACTGCTGCTGGCCCTGGATTGCCTGAAGGCGGCCGGCGTCACCGGCCTCAGCGTCGATCTGGCCGATGCGCGCATCCTTCGCACGCTGCTGGACGGTTTGCAACTGGCGCCGGCCCGCCTGCAGGCCATTCAACAAGCACTGGCCGTCAAGGCCAGCAGCGATCTGCAGGCCTTGGTGGCCGATCTGCCCTCTCCCACGCGTGAATTGCTGCTGGCCTTGCCGGGCCTGTACGGCGACATGGGCGTGCTGGATGAGGCCAGCCGGGTCTTTGCCGGGCAGCCCAAGCTGCTGGCCGCGTTGGACCAGTTGCGCTGGCTGGCCAGCCAGTTGGGTGAGGTCAATCTGACCTTCGACTTGGCCGACATGCGCGGCTATGCCTACTACACCGGTGCACGTTTTTCGATCTATGTGCCCGGCACCAGCGATGCGCTGGTCCGCGGTGGTCGTTACGACGAAGTGGGCGCGGTGTTCGGCCGCAATCGCCCGGCGGCCGGCTTCAGCCTGGACGTGCGTGAATTGGTGAGCGTGGTGGCCCCGCGTGCCCTGCGTGCGGCCATTCGCGCGCCCTGGGGCGTGGACCCGGCCTTGCGCGCTGCGGTGGCGGCCCTGCGTGCGCAGGGTGAGACGGTGGTGGGCGTGCTGCCGGGCCACGAGAGTGAAGTTGATGAGTTCCATTGCGATCGCCAGCTGGTCTCCAGCGCTGGGCAGTGGGTCGTGAAATCCCTTTGAATCAAATACTGTGATGAACAAGACAAGCGGTCGTAATGTGGTGGTGGTCGGTACCCAATGGGGTGACGAGGGCAAGGGCAAGCTCGTGGACTGGCTGACCGAAAGCGCCCAGGGCGTGGTGCGCTTCCAGGGTGGCCACAATGCAGGGCACACCCTCGTGATCAATGGCGTCAAGACGGCGCTGCACCTGATTCCCAGCGGCATCATGCGCGCCGGCGTCAAGTGCTACATCGGCAACGGTGTGGTGCTGTCGGCGGCCAAGCTGTTCGAGGAGATCGAAGGCCTGGAGAAGGCCGGTGTCGAGGTGCGCTCGCGCCTGCGCATCAGCGAGGCTTGCCCGCTGATCCTGCCTTTCCATGCCGCACTTGATGTGGCCCGTGAGGCGGCCCGCGAAGAAGGCGGTACCGAGAAGATCGGCACCACCGGTCGCGGCATCGGTCCGGCTTATGAAGACAAGATCGCCCGCCGCGCCCTGCGCGTGCAAGATCTGAAGTACCCCGAGCGTTTCGCGGCCAAGCTGCGTGAACTGCTGGCCCTGCACAACCATGTGCTGACGACCTTCCTGGGTTCGCGCAAGTTCGTGTTCGGCGAGGCACTCAAGCCCTACATCGTCGATGGCGAAGTGCAGTTCGAGCCCGTCTACCAAGAAGCCATGCGCCACGCCGAGTTGCTCAAGCCCATGATGGCCGACGTCTCGCGCGAGCTCAACGACGCCCACCAGCATGGCGCCAACCTGTTGTTCGAAGGCGCCCAGGGCACCTTGCTCGACGTCGATCATGGCACCTACCCCTATGTGACCTCCAGCAACTGCGTGGCCGGCAATGCCGCTGCAGGCGCTGGTGTGGGCCCGGGCATGCTGCATTACATCCTGGGGATCACCAAGGCCTATTGCACCCGCGTGGGTGGCGGCCCCTTCCCGACCGAACTCGACTGGGAAAAAGAAGGGACCCCGGGCTGGCACATGAGCACGATCGGTGCCGAAAAAGGTGTCACCACCGGTCGCAGCCGCCGCTGCGGTTGGTTCGACGCGGCCCTGCTCAAGCGCAGCGCGCAGGTCAATGGCCTGACCGGGCTGTGCATCACCAAGCTCGACGTGCTGGATGGCCTGACCGAACTCAAGCTGTGCACTGGCTATGAACTTGACGGCGAAGTGACCGACATCCTGCCCATGGGAGCGGACGACATTGCCCGCTGCAAGCCGATCTACGAAACCATGGAAGGCTGGACCGACAGCACCGTGGGTGTGACCGACTATGACAAGCTGCCCGTCAACGCCCGCCTGTACCTGCAGCGCATCGAGCACGTCACCGGCGTGCCGATCCATGTCATCTCGACCAGTCCGGACCGTGACCACACGATCATGATGCGCCACCCCTACCTGGCCTGACGATCTGGTCTGAGATAGGCTTCTTTTCTTTACAAATTCATGAATAATGAGCCCGTCGCAGGCTTGCGGCGGGCTTTTTAGCGATCCATCCAGGAGCAAATCAGATGCTGACCGAAGACGGTAAACACCTGTACGTGAGCTACGACGAATACCACAGCCTCATCGAGAAGCTGGCCATCAAGATCCACCAGTCGGGTTGGGAGTTTGACACCATCCTGTGCCTGGCACGCGGGGGCATGCGCCCAGGTGACATCCTGAGCCGCATCTTCGACAAGCCACTGGCCATCATGTCCACCAGTTCATACCGAGCCGAAGCGGGCACGGTGCAAGGGCATCTCGACATCGCACGCTTCATCACCACCCCCAAGGGCGAGATTGCCGGACGGGTTCTGCTGGTGGATGACCTGGCTGATTCGGGGCACACCCTGAACGCCGTGATCCAGATGCTGAAGAACAACTACGCCCCCATCACTGAGCTGCGCAGTGCGGTGATCTGGACCAAGCAACTGTCCATCTTCACGCCTGACTATTCGGTGGAGTACCTGCCGACCAATCCCTGGATCCACCAGCCCTTCGAGAGCTACGACAGTCTGCGCCCTGAAAAGCTGCTGGAGAAGTGGAAGATCTGAGTCTTTCACACGCTCTTGCCCATCGGCCGCCGCACTTTCCAGTCGGCGGCCGATTTCGTTGGCGGGTTCAGGCCACGGTGCGTCTCAGGGGGTAGCGCAGCAAGCGCAGCGCGTTCACCACCACCAGCAGGGTCGAGCCTTCATGGAACAGCACGGCAGTGCCCATGTTCAGACCCAGCAAGGTGGCCGGCAGCAGCACCGCCACCACCCCCAGACTCACCCACAGGTTTTGCCGGATGATCCGGCTGGTCTGGCGCGACAGCCCGACTGCGAACGGCAACTGGGCCAGGTCGTCGCCCAGCAGCGCCACGTCTGCGGTCTCCAGCGCCACATCCGATCCCGCGGCCCCCATGGCAATGCCCACGGTGGCGTGGGCCATGGCGGGGGCATCGTTCACGCCATCACCCACCATGGCCACTTGGCCACCGTTGGCCCGCAGGGCCTGGATGGCCTGTACCTTGTCCTCGGGCATCAGTTCGCCATGGGCTTCGGTCAGGCCGATGGCCTGGGCCACAGCCTCGGCCACCCGGTGGTTGTCGCCTGAGATCATGATCAGGCGTTGGATGCCCAGCGCGCGCAACGCCAACATCACTCCGGCGGCGCCGGGGCGGGGGGTGTCCATCAGCCCCAGCACGCCCAGATCACGCTGGCCCAGGCGGACCACCATGGTGCTTCGCCCAGTCTGCTCCAGGGCCTCACGGGTCTGCTCCAGGGCCGCGTCGGGGCTGTCCTGTCCCAGGCGGCTGAACAAGGCCGGCTTTCCGATGCAGGCCGTCTGATGGCCCACCCGGGCCGTCACGCCCAGGCCCGTGAGGCTTTGCAGGCCCAAGACCTCGGGCACGCTGACCGAAGGCCCCAGGCGTTCCAAGGCGCCTTCCACCACCGCGGCAGCCAGCGGATGGTCGCTGTGGCGTTCGACCGCCAAGGCCACCGTCAGCAGCTCTTCGGCGCTGACCCCGGCGGCGGGTTCGACGTCAGTCAGGCTAGGCTTGCCTTCAGTCAGGGTGCCCGTTTTATCGAAGGCCATCGCATCCAGGCGTCCCAGGCTCTCCAAGGGCGCGCCGCCTTTGATCAATACCCCGCCATGCCCTGCGCGCGCCACGCCACTGAGCACGGCACTGGGCACCGAGATGGCCAGCGCGCAAGGGCTGGCCGCCACCAGTACCGCCATGGCTCGGTAAAAACTGGCCGAGAACGGCTCATCCACCACCAACCACGCGAAGAGCAGCAGCAAGACAAAGCTCAACACGAGGGGCACAAACACGCGCTCGAAGCGTTCGGTGAAGGTCTGCGTGGGGGAGCGCTGGGTTTCGGCTTCGGTGACCAAGCGAACCATGCGGGCCATGGTCGACTCGTTGGCCAAGCGTGCCACCACCACCTCCAGCGCGCCCCGACCGTTGAGGCTGCCGGCAAACACGCGGTGCCTGGCAGGCAGGCGTGCGAAATCGCGCAGCGCGGTCTGAGGCGTGCTGACGGGTCCCTTTTCCACGGGCAGGCTTTCACCAGTGATCGGGGCCTGGTTCACGCTGCTCTGGCCAGCCAGCACAAAGCCATCGGCCGGAAAACGTTCGTTGGGTTTGATGAGGATCTGGTCACCGGGACGCAGGGTGGCCACGTCGACCTCTCGGGTGTGTTCGCCCTCACGCAACGTGGCCCGTTCGGGGGCGAACTGGGCCAGGGCCTCGATGGCGCGTCGGGCCCGCCCCATGGCAAAGTGCTCCAGTGAGTGCCCCAGGCTGAACAGGAACAGCAGCAGGCCCCCCTCGGCCCACTGTCCCAGGGCCGCTGCCCCGGCGGCCGCCACCAACATCAGGGTGTCGATTTCGAAACGGCGCGCTCGCAGGTTGGCCCAGGCCTCGCTCACGGTGAACCAGCCGCCTGCCACATAGGCCATGACATAGCAGGCCAGCGGTATCCAGCCCGGTGAGGGGTGCCAGGTTTCCAGCAGCCATCCCCCGAGCACCAACACACCGGTGCACAAAGCAAAGGCCAGCTCGGCATGCTCACCCAGCGGTCCATCGTGCGCATGCTGATGCCCGTGCCCGTGGTCATGGTCATGGTCATGGTCATGGTGGCGCGCCGCCCTGGTGGACTCGGGGGTCGAAGCGGGCGCTTGAATCAAGGCCCGGGCCTGGTGGCTCAGCGCCTGTTCCGTGGTGCGTTCGCGCAGGTACTCCAGGTGCAGCAGTCCGTCCGGGCCCAGTTCGACGCCCAACACGCCCTCGAGTGCGGCAAGGTGCTCAAGCCACACGGGTGGGGGCTCATCCCCCTCGGCACGCGAATCCAGACTCAGGTGTCCGATCTGGCTGGTGATGTGTTGCCCAGAGTCCTGCACCAACAGGCGCAGGCGGGGGAGATCGATCAAATGGGGGTCGAACTGGATGCTCAACTGGGGGGGCGCCTCTTCCTGCAGCACGCGCAACAGATTGATGCCTTGTGTCTGGCGCAGCACCGCGTCCAGGCGTTCGATGCATCGGTCCCCGGCATGGGCAATGTCAGGCAGCACAAGCGACAAGTCCATTCTCAACTCATGGGGGGGCGCCATGGATTCTTCCTTCCGTTTCTGAATGCGAGGGTGAACAAGACCCGTGTTCTGAGGCTTTCAACGATTGTCTTCCAGCCTGCTTGCCCCTGCGTGTTCTCATGGCAAGGCAGTCAGCCCATTCGGCCTCGGGGCAGGGGGCTGTGATCGGATGGGGCGGCTTGCCATCCGGGCGGGGTGTGAAACACCTTCATGCCTATGTTTACAAATAGACAAGACCGAAGCTCCCCCTGGCGCGTTAAGGTCACATCAACACTAGGAGTCAATATCGTGCTTAACAAGTCAATGTCACTGGTCGGCTCTATCAATCCGTCTCGCTACTCCAAGGCGCTGAAATCAGGTTTGCTGGCGCTGGCCGTCGGCACCTTCAGTGCTGGGGCCGCCCATGCCCAGGCGTATGTGAACCTGACGGTGGGGGGGCCCATGGCCCCAGGCGTCTATGGTCAGATCTCGGTGGGTAACAATCCCCTGCCGCCTATCATCAATACCGCACCGGTTGTGATCGGCCAGCCCGTGTTGGGGGCGCCTCCGATGTATCTCTATGTATCAACCGTGGAGTATCGGAATTGGGGTCGCTATTGCCGCCGCTACCAGGCCTGCGGTCGGCCGGTGTACTTTGTCCGGGTGGATGACCGGGACCGCTGGTGGGAGCGTCGTGGTGATGGGCCGCATGGGCCGGGGCGAGGCTTTGAGCGTCACGAGGAGCGCCACCAGGACCGAGGCGAGCACCGCGGCTGGGACCGCGAGGGGCGCGGGCCGGGGGGTGATCGCGGCGAAGGTCGTGGGGATCGGCACGGCGATCGCCACTGACGCCGAGCCGGTGGGCTGCCTCAGGGCTCAGGCGATGTCGATCTGATGGATGTCGTAATGGCCGCGGCGTCGATCGGCAAAATAGCACTCCAGCGTTTCCTTGACGGTTCTGAACGCGATCTCGTCCCACGGAACCTCGTGCTCTTCGAACAGTCGGGCTTCGATGGTTTCATGCCCAGGATGGAAGGTGTCGCTGAGCAGGCGGGCTCGGTAAAAAAGATGCACCTGACCCACTCGGATCACGTTCAGGATGCTGAAGAGACCTTCCAGCTCGAACAAGGCCCCGGCTTCTTCCTGGGTTTCGCGCGCCGCACCCTGGGCGGTGGATTCTTCAAGCTCCATGAAGCCTGCCGGCAGGGTCCACTTGCCCCAGCGGGGCTCGATGTTGCGCTTGCACAGCAGCACCTTGGTGCCCAGGTAGGGCACCGTGCCCACCACGTTGAGCGGGTTCTCGTAATGGATCGTGTGGCAGACCGTGCAGACGGCGCGTGGTTTGGTGTCTCCGTCGTCCGGAATCCGATAGGCCACGACCGAACCGCAGTTGCGGCAGTGCTTGATGGGGCTGCGATACGTCATGCCACGAGTGTACGGGCAAGTGCGGCGCTGACGTGCCCAGGGGGATATCGCGTACGCCCGCGTCGGGATCAGGCCCGGACCAGGGCGGGCAACTCGGTCAGTCTCCGCGCCACCACGGCCGCCCAGCGTGCCTTGGACTCGGGATAGATCAGTGATTCTTCCAGGGCAATGTGGCCTTCACAAAGGCTCAGGAACACCTCGGCATAGTGCTGAAACTCGGCCGGATCGGTCCAGCCGTGGCCGTCAGCCATGGCGCGCAGTTGCGGGGCCAGTTCAATCCAGTTTTCCTCGATCCAGCCATGGTCCTGCTGCAGGGTGCGGATGGTCTGGGCCAGCGAGGCGTCAGCAGTGGCCAGCAGGGGCGGAAACACATTGCGTTCCTCTTCGGCGTGGTGCTCTCGCGAGGTGCCAGAGAAGAAGGCCTCAATGGCCGCAGCCTGCTGCTGGGCCCATGGATCCACACCGGTCTCGGCAACGTGCTTGACCAGGGCCTTCAGGGCCTGGAGGTGGCTGGCGATCTGCTGGTGGCAGGCGTCCAGGGCTTCGAAGTCGGCGGATTCGGTGACCGTGCTCATGACGTGCTCCTGTGAATGGGATGGCTCCATCGTAGGGCGCGTGCGCCTTGCATTCTTAAGCCATGTCAAGGCTTGTGCTGAAATGAAAAAAGCCCCTCGCGGGGCTCCAAGGGCGTGTGCGTTCGGTGGTCGATCAGGCAATCCGCACGTTCAACTGGCCCAAGCCGGTCACACCACCTTCCAGCAGGTCCCCCTTGACGACGGCTGACACGCCCTCTGGGGTGCCCGTGTAAATCAGGTCGCCCGGGCTCAACTCCCAGGCGGCCGACAGGTGCTCGATGGTTTCGGCAATGTTCCAGATCAGCTTCGAGATCTGGCTGGACTGACGCTCCTGGCCGTTCACCTTGAGCCAGATCGCGGCCTGTTCCAGATCGCTGACCTGGGCAGCCGGGGTGATGGGACCGATCGGCGCGCTGTGGTCAAAGCCTTTGCCGATGCACCAGGGGCGGCCCTGCTTCTTCATTTCGTTTTGCAGGTCGCGGCGCGTCATGTCCAGGCCCACCGCATAGCCGTAGATGTGCTTGTGCGCATCAGCCGCCGTGATGTTGCGGCCGCCGGTGCCGATGGCCACCACCAGCTCGATTTCGTGGTGCAGGTTCTGCGTCAGGCTGGGGTAGGGCATGGTGCCGGTTTCGCCAGCGTTCACCACCACCAGCGCATCCGCGGGCTTCAGAAAGAAGAAGGGTGGTTCGCGACCGGTGAAGCCCATCTCCTTGGCGTGTTCTTCGTAGTTGCGGCCCACGCAATAGATGCGGCGCACCGGAAAACGGTCGCTGGTACCCAGCACCGGGACGCTCACCGGGGGAGCGGCAGGGATCACATAGCTCATGTCAGCCTTTCAAGTCGTCTTGCAGCGGGGAAGTGAACGGGGGCAAGGGGCTTCAGTTGCCGTCGGAATGGGTCACCAGCTCGAAATGCTCCACCACCGGCGGCGCCGCAAAGAAGGGGCCCACAATGGCTCGCCATTGGGCAAACAGGGGCGACCCACGGAAGCCCTCGGTGTGGTCCTCCAGGGTGGCCCAGAAAATCTGCAGCACATAGCGTTCGGGCGATTCAATGCCGTGGTTCACGGTGAAGCCTTGAAAGCCCTTGGCCTGGCTGATCACGGTGCGCAGGCCACGCTCGATGGCCTCCTCGAAGGCGGCCTGCTGGCCGGGTTGAATGCGAATGTCGGCAAGTTCGAGAATCATGAGGCGTCTCTTTCGTGGCTCGGTCAATGATGCCCCGGAGTCTACCGTCTGCCTTTATCCTTGCGCTCATGAAGCTCTTCAACTATTTCCGATCCTCTGCCTCGTTTCGCGTGCGCATTGCCTTGCAGCTCAAGGGCCTGCCTTACGACTACCAGGCCGTGCACCTGGTCAAAGGCGAACACCGGGCCCCGGCCTACGCCAGCCTGGTGGGTGACCCGCTGGTGCCCATGCTGGAGGTCGACGGCGCCCACCTGACCCAGTCGATGGCCATCATCGAATACCTGGACGAAACCCACCCCGAGCCGCCCCTGCTGCCGGCGGATGCGCTGGGTCGGGCCCGGGTGCGTGCCCTGGCACAGACCATTGCCTGCGAGATCCATCCCATCAACAATCTGCGCGTGCTCAGGTACCTGTCGCATGAGCTGCAAGTCGATGAAGACGCCAAGAACGCCTGGTACCGCCATTGGGTGCGCCAGGGCCTGGAGGCCTTCGAACGCCAGCTCGCCCAGGCGGGCACCGGGCGCTTCTGCCACGGCGACACCCCGGGCCTGGCCGATTGCTGCCTGGTGCCACAGATCTTCAATGGCCAGCGTTTCAAGGTGAACTTCGAGGGCCTGGATCGCACCATGGCCGTTTTCGACTCCTGCATGGCCCTGGAGCCCTTCCAGCGGGCGCAACCTTCGCAGTGCCCGGACGCCGAGGCCTGAGCATGGCGCAGCCGCCCGCCTCAGCGTTGACCGCGGCCTCGGTCTCCTGGTTCGAGCCTGATTGGCCGGTACCGCCTTCGGTGCGGGCCTTGTTCACCACCCGCCTCGGTGGGACCAGCGACGCCCCATGGGATGCCCTCAACCTGGGCGCCCACGTGGGCGACCGGGCTGAACATGTGGCCCAGAACCGGGCACTTCTGCAGAGCGCAGTGCGCGAGCGCGGCGGTGGCGAGTTGGTATTTTTGAACCAGGTGCACGGCTGCGATGTGCTGGACGTGGACGCCTGTCCCGTCAGCCAGCCCTTGCAAGGCCAGGCTGCGGACGGATCCATCACTGCCCGCCCAGATCAGGCCTTGGCCATGATGGTGGCCGACTGCCTGCCCGTGTTGATCACCGACCGCTCAGGGCAGCGCGTGGGGGCTTTCCATGCGGGCTGGCGGGGCCTGGCGGGGGTGCAGGGGAGGGGCATCCTGGAGTCGGCCGTCGAGGCTTTTGTCCAGGCCCGGCCGCCGTCGCTTCCGGTGATGGCTTCAGACCTGCTGGTCTGGCTGGGGCCCTGCATCGGCCCTGCGGCCTTCGAGGTGGGTGACGAGGTGCGTCAGGTTTTCGGCAGTGCCCAGCCCGAGGCCCTGTCGCTGTTCCAGCCGGTGGCAAAGCGGCCAGGTCATTGGCTGGCCGATCTGGCGGGCCTGGCCCGGCTGCGTCTGCGCGCCGTGGGTGTCAGTGCCGTGTATGGGAACGATGGCACAAGGGCATGGTGCACGTACACCCAGTCAGCGAGCTTTTTCTCGCACCGGCGCGACAGCCAGCGGTTCGGCGGAACCGGGCGCATGGCCGCCTGCATCTGGCTCGTCTGAGCGGGCTTCCGTGCTCGCTGCAACGTTCGTCGGATCAATCGGATCGGCGAGCGGTGATGCCGCCATGGCCTGCGCGGCATCTGCCGCTTCTCGTTTCTTGGCTGCCTTTCGTCTTGCTGGTGCCCCCATCAGATACAGCACGATCGACATCGGCAGCAAGCCATAGAGTACAAAGGTGACCAATGCGCCCAGCAATGTTCCTGTTGTGTTGGTGGCTTCTGCCACGGCCATCATGACCGCGACATACATCCAGGCGATAAGAACGAGGTACATGTTGATATAAAGACGTGATCGAGTTGCAGAGTCTGCAAGAATCCGGATCAACCCCAATCAATTTTCAACGGACAGTTCATGAGGAGACAACATGAATTCTGAAGCACAGTGGGGTCAAAGCGCCCAGCAATTTCAACACATGCTGAGCGAGGGCTGGGGCAAGGCCCTGCAGGCGTTCCAGCAACTGGGCATCCCATCGTTGCCCACGGCCGCTGCCGCACCCATGCCCCAGATCAGCTTTGATGCTGAGAAACTGCAGGCCTTGCAGCAGCAGTATGTGAAAGACGCCACCGATTTGTGGAATGCCAGTCTGTCGGGTACCCCTGAGGCCCGTGACCGGCGTTTTGCGGGTGAGGCCTGGGGCGGCAACCCGGTGGCCAGCTTCACGGCCGCGGTCTACCTGCTCAACAGCCGCAGCCTGGCCGGTCTGGCCGACGCCGTCCAGGCCGACGACAAGACCCGGGCCCGAATCCGTTTTGCCGTCGAGCAATGGGCCGCTGCCTCGGCGCCAAGCAACTTCCTGGCCTTCAATGCCGAGGCCCAGAAGAAGGCCCTGGAAACCCAGGGCGAGAGCATCGCCAAGGGCCTGCAGAACCTGATGCACGATCTGCAGCAGGGTCACATGAGCCAGACCGACGAAAGCCTGTTTGAGGTGGGCCGCAATGTGGCCACCACCGAGGGGGCGGTGGTGTTCGAGAACGAACTGTTCCAGCTGATCGAATACAAGCCACTGACGGCCAAGATCCACGAGCGCCCCTTCCTGCTCATCCCACCTTGCATCAACAAGTTCTACATCCTTGATCTGCAGCCCGAAAATTCGCTGATCCGCCACCTGGTGGCCGAAGGGCACCGCACCTTTGTGGTCAGCTGGCGCAACCCCGATGACAGCATGGGCCAGAAAACCTGGGATGACTACATCGAGGATGCCGCCATCAAGGCCATCCACACCGTGCAGGACATCACCGACGCCAAGACGCTCAACGCGCTGGGCTTCTGCGTGGGGGGCACCATTCTGGGCACAGCCTTGGCGGTGCTGGCGCAGCGCGGTGAAAAGCCGGTCGAGTCGGCCACCTTCCTGACCACCTTCCTCGATTTCTCGGACACCGGCATCCTCGACCTGTTCATTGACGATGCCTTCGTCAAGTTCCGCGAAATGCAGATGGGTCAGGGCGGGCTGCTGAAAGGGCAGGAACTGGCCTCGACCTTCAGTTTTCTGCGCCCCAACGACCTGGTCTGGAACTACGTGGTCGGCAACTACCTCAAGGGCGAAACCCCGCCGGCCTTCGATCTGCTGTACTGGAACAGCGACTCCACCAACCTGCCCGGGCCGTTTTACGCCTGGTACCTGCGCAACACCTATTTCGAGAACAACCTGGTCAAGCCGGGCAAGGCCGTGGTCTGCGGCGTGCCTGTTGACCTGGGCAAGGTCGACATTCCGGTTTACCTGTATGGCTCGCGCGAAGACCACATCGTGCCCATCACGGGGGCCTATGCCTCGACCCGCCACCTGCCGGGCAAGAAGCGCTTCGTGATGGGGGCCTCGGGCCACATCGCCGGCGTGATCAACCCGCCAGCCAAGAAAAAGCGCAGCCACTGGATCCGCTCCGATGGCAAGCTGCCGGCCACGCACGCCGAATGGCTGGCCGGTGCGCAGGAGCATGCGGGCAGTTGGTGGACCGACTGGACCGAATGGCTGGCAGGCCACGCCGGCAAGCTGATCCCGGCCCCCAAGAGCTATGGCAAGGGCGCCAAGTACAAGGCGATCGAACCGGCCCCGGGCCGTTACGTCAAGCAGAAGGCCTGATTCGGGAAACACCCAGGTACGTTTTCATTTTTCCCTGTCCCGGGCGAGACATACTGGGTGCCGAACACACTGATTTTTTGAGCAACACACTCTGGAGCACACATGGAAGACATCGTCATCGTTTCGGCCGCCCGCACGGCCATCGGCAAGTTTGGTGGCTCGCTGGCCAAGATCCCGGCCACGGATCTGGGCGCCTTGGTGATCCGCGACGTCCTGGCCCGCAGCGGCCTGTCTGCCGATCAGGTGGGCGAAGTGATTCTGGGCCAGGTGCTGGCAGCCGGCGTCGGTCAGAACCCGGCGCGCCAGGCCGTCATCAAGGCCGGTTTCGACAAAGGCACGCCAGGCCTCACGATCAATGCCGTGTGCGGCTCGGGCCTCAAGTCCGTGATGCTGGCGGCCCAGGCAGTGGCCTCGGGCGACAGCGACATCGTGATCGCCGGCGGTCAGGAGAACATGAGCCTGTCGCCCCACGTGCTGCCCGGCTCGCGTGACGGCCAGCGCATGGGCGACTGGAAGATGGTCGACACCATGATCGTTGACGGCCTGTGGGACGTCTACAACCAGTACCACATGGGCATCACCGCCGAGAACGTCGCCAAGAAATACGGCGTCACCCGCGAGCAGCAGGATGCGCTGGCCCTGGCCTCGCAGCAGAAGGCTGCGGCCGCCCAGGAGGCCGGCCGCTTCAAGGACGAAATCGTTCCGGTGACCATCCCCCAGAAGAAGGGCGATCCGCTGGTGTTCGATACCGACGAATTCATCAACCGCAAGACCAATGCCGACGCACTGGCGGGCCTGCGCCCAGCTTTCGACAAGGCTGGCAGCGTGACCGCCGGCAATGCCTCCGGCCTCAATGACGGCGCGGCCGCCGTGATGGTGATGAGCGCCAAGCGCGCCGCCAGCCTGGGTCTCAAACCCTTGGGCCGCATCGCCAGCTTTGCGACCTCGGGTCTGGACCCGGCCTACATGGGCATGGGCCCGGTGCCGGCCTCCACCAAGGCCTTGCAGCGTGCCGGTTGGGCGGCTTCGGAACTGGACCTGCTCGAAATCAACGAAGCCTTCGCAGCCCAGGCCTGCGCCGTCAACCAGGAAATGGGCTGGGACACCAGCAAGGTGAACGTCAACGGGGGTGCGATCGCTCTGGGGCACCCGATTGGTGCGTCGGGCTGCCGCATTTTGGTGACACTTCTGCATGAGATGCAACGACGTGATGCCAAGAAGGGCATCGCCTCCCTGTGCATCGGTGGTGGCATGGGAGTTGCCCTAACCATTGAGCGTTGATTTGCCATTCAAAATGGCAAACAGGTCGGGCCTGCTGGTCCGACAAATAGGAGGGGCTGCTGCGGCAGCGCTCCACAACAGGCGCAATAGCTATTAGTTACATAGCAAAAACATAATCAGGAGCGATTCATGAGTCAAAAAGTAGCATACGTCACCGGTGGCATGGGTGGCATCGGAACCGCCATCTGCCAGCGCCTGCACAAAGAAGGTTTCAAGGTCATCGCTGGCTGCGGCCCGACCCGCGACTTCAGCAAGTGGCTGGCCGAGCAGAAGGCTCTGGGCTACACCTTCTACGCCTCGGTGGGCAATGTGGGTGATTGGGATTCCACCGTCGAAGCCTTTGGCAAGGCCAAGGCCGAGCATGGCTCGATCGACGTGTTGGTGAACAACGCCGGCATCACCCGCGATCGCATGTTCCTCAAGATGACCCGCGAGGACTGGGATGCCGTGATCGAAACCAACCTCAACAGCATGTTCAACGTCACCAAGCAGGTGGTGGGCGACATGGTTGAAAAAGGCTGGGGCCGCATCGTCAACATCTCGTCGGTCAACGGCGAGAAGGGCCAGGCCGGCCAGACCAACTACTCGGCTGCCAAGGCCGGCATGCACGGCTTCACCATGGCCCTGGCCCAGGAACTGGCCAACAAGGGCGTGACGGTGAACACCGTGAGCCCGGGCTACATCGGCACCGACATGGTCAAGGCGATCCGCCCGGATGTGCTCGACAAGATCGTTGGCACCATCCCCGTCAAGCGCCTTGGCGAGCCCAGCGAAATCGCTTCCATCATCGCCTGGCTGGCGTCGGACGAAGGTGGCTATTCCACCGGCGCCGACTTCTCGGTCAACGGTGGCCTGCACATGGGCTGAAGCAAGCCTTGTTTTCAGTCGACCCCGCCTCTGGCGGGGTTTTTTTTCGTCTTTTTTGGTCAATTAGGCCGACGAGCGGGAACCATGGGGTGATGATCGATTCCGACTGGGAGGCTTTACAGCCTGTTTACAGTGCTGCCAGGGCGTTTGCCACAGCGGCATCCTGACCGCCATCACCCCAATGAGGACCTTCTGCCCATGCCCCACAGCGTTTCCCTGATCAGCACGATTGCCGTGGGCCTGGGCCTGTCCCTGATCCTCGGCTTCGTCGCCGTGCGCCTGCGCCTGCCTGCCCTGGTGGGCTACCTGGTCACGGGCATGATCGTGGGGCCCTTCACCCCGGGCTTCGTGGCTGACGCTGAAATTGCCTCGCAGTTGGCCGAGATCGGGATCATGTTGCTGATGTTCGGCGTGGGCATGCATTTCTCCTTTGCTGACCTGATGGCGGTGCGCCGCCTCGCGCTGCCGGGGGCGGTGGTTCAGATGACGGTGGCCACCCTCATGGGCATGGGTCTGGCCTGGGCCTGGGGATGGGCGCTGGGGCCGGCCCTGATGCTGGGGCTGGCCTTGTCTGTGGCCAGCACGGTGGTGTTGTTGCGGGCGCTGGAATCGTTTGGGTTGACGGATTCTTTCACCGGCCGGGTGGCCATTGGCTGGCTGGTCGTGGAAGACCTGGCGATGGTGCTGGTGCTGGTGCTGCTTCCCCCTCTGGCAGGTGTGCTGGGGGCGTCTGACCCCGCCCACGCGGCCGCGGGCAGTGCGTCGCTGCTGGGCACGCTGGGGCTCACGCTGTTGCGCGTCGGTGCGTTTGTGGCGGTGATGCTGGTGCTGGGGCGCCGGCTGTTCCCCTGGCTGCTCAAGCAGGTGCATCGAACCGGTTCGCGCGAGCTCTTCACGCTGTGCGTGGTGGCGGGCGCCGTCAGCATTGCCTATGCCTCGGCCGCTTTGTTTGGCGTGTCGTTTGCGTTGGGCGCTTTTTTTGCTGGCATGGTGATGCGGGAGTCCGAGTTCAGCCACCAGGCGGCGGAAGAATCCCTGCCCTTGCGCGATGCCTTTGCCGTGCTGTTCTTTGTGTCGGTGGGCATGTTGTTCGATCCCCAGGTGCTGCTGGATCGCCCGCTTCAGGTGCTGGGGGTGGTGCTGGTGATCATGCTGGGCAAGACGGTGGCAGCGGCCTTGTTGGTGGTGGCCCTGGGCCAGTCCTTGAGCACGGCCTTGCGCATCGCGGCCAGCCTGGCGCAGATCGGCGAGTTCTCGTTCATCCTGGTGGGCCTGGGGCGCACCTTGGGTCTGCTGCCCGCAGAGGGGCAGAGCCTGGTGGTGGCGGGGGCCTTGATCTCGATCGCCTTGAACCCCTTGCTGTTCGGCGCCTCCGGACCCTTGTGCACCTGGCTGTGCCGCCATTCAGCCCTGGCGCGCCGGCTGGAGTCGGCAAGCTAGGCATTCCTTTGCCTGCGCCGGCTCAATCGAGAGTGGCATGCCGATCCAGCAAGGCAAAGCAAGGGTCCCGTGTTTCCATGTCTCACCCCGTTGAACCTGCATTCGAGTCGGGTTTCCCAAATACCTGAGAGGGGTTTTGCGTGTGCGCTGTGATGCCCCGCGTGATCGCCCTGGCCCAGGTTGGCCAGGGTGGTTGGTTGAGGGCTTGAGCGCTTGCTCAACGCCGGGCTGCCGGGGCTTTGTGAGTAGATGCTTACCCCTGAGAGCTTTTGTGTCTTTGTTTTGCACCTGGGTGACAAGGTCGGGTCTGTTGTGGAATTCCACAATGCTGACACGTTTCATGGGCTATACAATCGCGCCCACTTTCGAGCAGGGTCCGGTCCGTTCCGGGCTTCATCCAAATGAATTCAAACCAAAAAACGCCTCAATCCAGCCCCGCTGCCCGCCCCGCCAAGCGGCCGCTGTACAAGTCCCTCTATGTGCAGGTGCTGTTGGCTGTGACCATCGGGGTCTTGCTGGGGCATTTCAACCCTGGCCTGGGGGCCGACATGAAGCCTCTGGGCGATGGCTTCATCAAGCTGATCAAGATGATCATCGCCCCCATCATCTTCTGCACGGTGGTGGTGGGCATTGCCGGCATGGAAGACATGAAGAAGGTCGGCAAGACCGGTGGCCTGGCACTGATGTATTTCGAGATCGTCAGTTCCCTGGCGCTGGTGGTGGGCCTGGTCATCGTGAACGTTCTGGCGCCGGGCGAGGGCATGCACGTCGATCCAAGTACCCTCGACACCAAGGGCATTGCAGCCTACACCGGCCCGGGCAAGATGCAGGGCACGGTTGATTTTCTGCTCAACGTGATCCCCAACTCGGTGGTGGATGCGTTTGCCAAGGGCGAGATCCTGCAGGTGCTGCTGTTCGCGGTGCTGTTCGGTTTTGCCCTGCACAAGTTCGGCGGGCGCGGCACCCTGGTGTTCGACTTCATCGAGAAGACCTCGCACGTGCTGTTCGACATCGTGGGCATCATCATGAAGGTGGCCCCCATCGGTGCCTTCGGTGCCATGGCTTTCACCATCGGCAAGTATGGCGTCGGTTCGCTGTTCAGCCTGGGCAAGCTGATGGGCTCGTTCTACCTGACCTGCCTGATCTTCGTCTTCGTGGTGCTGGGCACCATCGCCCGTGTGCACGGTTTCAGCGTCTGGAAGTTCGTCAAGTACATCAAGGAAGAGCTGTTGATCGTGCTGGGCACCTCCTCGTCCGAGTCGGTGTTGCCGCGCATGATGGAGAAGATGGAGAACCTCGGTGCCCGCAAGTCGGTCGTCGGGCTGGTCATTCCCACCGGGTACTCGTTCAACCTGGACGGCACCTCGATCTACCTCACCATGGCCGCCGTTTTCATTGCACAAGCCACCGACACGCCCATGACCCTGGTGCAGCAACTGACCTTGCTGGCCGTGCTGCTGTTGACCTCCAAGGGCGCTGCCGGCGTGACTGGCAGCGGCTTCATCGTGCTGGCGGCCACCCTGTCGGCGGTGGGCCACGTGCCGGTGGCGGGCCTGGCGCTGATCCTGGGCATCGACCGCTTCATGTCCGAGGCCCGGGCCCTGACCAACCTGGTGGGCAACGGTGTGGCCACCCTGGTGGTGGCACGCTGGACCGGCGATCTGGACATGAAGCGCCTGCAGGCGGGCCTCAACAACGAGACCTGGCAAGAGGCCGATGCCCCCGAGGTGCTGCTCGATCAGAAACAGGAAAAATTCGGCGCACATTGAGCGTCTGCAGTCGCCTGCCTGAAAGACCAGCCTGCGGGCTGGTTTTTTTGTGGGCGCCGCGCCTCCATTAGCATCCCCACCATGTGTGCCCACTACCAATCCTTGCGTGACCCGGCCGCCTGGCAGCGGGGTTTCGGCCTGGCGCCACCCGACGGCGGGCGCGATGATGTCTGGCCCAGTTACCCGGCCGCTTTCATCCGCCACCCGCAACCCGTGCCTGCCGCCGGGCTGCCGGCAGACCGGGTTGCGGCCGAGGCCCTGATCGGGCGCTTTGGCCTGGTTCCCCATTGGGCGCGTGACGAGGCTGTGGGCCGCCATACCTACAACGCGCGCAGCGAGACGGTGGCCAGCAAGCCCAGCTTTCGCGATGCCTGGCGCCTGGGGCGCCGGTGCGTGGTGCCCGCCGAGGCGATCTACGAGCCCGACTGGCGCAGTGGGCGGGGCGTGCCCACCCGCATCCGGCGCCGTGATGGGCAGCCTCTGGCCCTGGCGGGGGTCTGGACAGGCTGGCGCAGCCCCTCTGGCGAGGTGCTGCGCAGTTTCAGCCTGCTGACGGTGAATGCCGATCAGCACCCTTTCATGCGTCAGTTCCACAAGCCCGATGAGGAAAAGCGCATGGTGGTGGTGCTGCCCCCTCAGGCCCTGCACCGCTGGTTGCAGGCCCCGGTGGCAGACGCGGCTGCCTGGATCCAGGCCTGCGCCGCCGATGTCCTGTGCGTGGATGAGGCCAGCGAGCCCTCCGCCCCATCCGTACCCTTGACCCCTTCAGGCGGGCTGGGCGACACCGACGAGACGCTCAGCCTGCAACTGCCCCTGACCTAAGCTCAGCCGGCCGCGTTGCACACATCGGCTGTAGTCCATTTCAGGCAGCAACTGCCCACCGGTGGTCCAGACGATGTGCGTGGCCTGGGGCAGGTGGGGCCTCAGCCCGCGTTGGTCCAGCCAGGCCTGACCCGCCGGTGAGCCCAGCAATCGCCCAGGCCCGCTGAAGCCCGCGGCCGCCGAAGGCTCGATGCGCAGATCGGCGTGGTCCAGGGCCAGCACCAGGTGCTCGAACAAGGTGGCATCGGCCACCGTGAACACCCCCGACAGGCGCGGGCGCATCAGGCCCGCCGCCAGCAATGAAGCCCGGGGCACGGCCAGTCCGTCGGCCTCGGTCTGGTTGCTCAGGCCGTGGTCGTACACCGAGGGGTGGGCATCCGGTGCGGCCATCATCTGCAGCAGAAAGCAGGGCGATTGCACCGGCTCGGCAAAGAAACAATGCACATGCGCACCCATCAGCTCGCGCAGCCCGAAGGCGATGCCCGCCGGTGCACCGCCCACACCACAGGGCAGGTAGACAAACAGGGGGTGTTCGGCGTCGACCTGCCGCCCCTGCTGCTGCAGTTGGTCGCGCAGGTGCAGGGCGGCAGCGCTGTAGCCCAGCAACAGTGACGCCGAGCGTTCATCATCCACAAAATGGCACAGCGGGTTGCCGGCGGCCTGGGCCCGGCCGGCGGCCACGGCCTTTTCATAGTCGCCCAGGTGCTCCACCACCTCGACGCCGCGCTGGCGCAGGCGCTCTTTCTTCCAGGCCTTGGCATCGGCCGACATGTGCACCACCGCCTTGAAACCCAAGGCCGAAGCCATCACACCGATGCTCAGGCCCAGGTTGCCGGTGCTGCCCACGGCCACCTGGTGTTGGGCGAACAGCGCGCGTGCCGCACTTTGGCCCAACACCCGGTAATCGCTGCCGGCGTCGATCAGACCGGCCTGCAGCGCCAGGGCTTCGGCCTGTTGAAGCACCTCATGAAAGCCACCGCGGGCTTTGATCGACCCCGCCACCGGCAGGTTGTGGTCGGTCTTGACCCACAAAGCCCCCTGTTCAGCTCCCAGGCCCAGGGCGCCCTGAAGCCGGGGGGCCGGCAACAGCGCCGATTCGATCGCGCCCTTGCTGGCCCGCAGCTCCGGAAACAGATCGGCCAACAGCCCGGCAAAGCGTTGCAGGCGCGCGGCGGCGGCCCGGGTGTCGGCCAGGGTCCATCCGATCGGGCCGTCCGGGCCATCGGAGGGGGGGCTGCAGGGGGAGGGCTTGGACAGCTCGGGGTTGAGCCACAGGGTGGGCCGGGCCTGACGGATCTGGCCCTCCAAGGTCGCGGGGGAAGCTGGCAAAGTCATGAAGGGGCGCCGGCCACGCGGGGTGGCCCTGCCTGAAAAGCCGCGCCGCAACAGCGGCCCGGTGGGGAGAAATCGGTTTCAAACCCGGCATTCTTCACCCGCTGGCCTTGCGATGCAAGCAGCACCAGCCTGGGGCGGCCTGACCCGAAACGGTGACCTTGGGCCCGGCCGCGCTGGGCGGGGCTTTGCGCCCGCTGCAACCCGTCAAGGTGCATGGCCGGGCACCAGGGCAGGGCGTTGTCCGGGGGCGGGGCCTTGGGTGAGCACCTGGCATGCTGTTTGCACTGAGTTGCCAGCCTCGGTTATCAAAACCTGTATAGACAGCATATTGGTGCAAATCCCGATGAGGTGCACTGACTTGGTGAGGGACACTGCGGCAAGCGCGCACGGCGCAGGCCGGTGGGCGTTTGCGTTCATGTGATCTGCCTTGTTGTATAGACAGGATGGGTGCCCGGATGGTCCGGGCACTTGGCGCGGCGCCAGGGGCGCCTTGTGCAAACGGGGTTTCAATCCTTACAGGAGCATCAAAAATGGGTCGTTCAATGTTCAAGCTGGCGTCGTTGGTGGGCGCTGCAGGGCTGGTGGCAGGGCTGGCGGCGCCGGTGCAGGCGCAGGAAACCAAGATCGCCCTGGGCATGTCGGGCTGGACAGGCTTTGCACCCCTGACCCTGGCGGACAAGGCCGGGATCTTCAAGCAGCATGGCCTGGAGGTTGATCTCAAGATGATCCCTCAGAAAGACCGGCACCTGGCCCTGGCCTCCAAGGCCATCCAATGCGCGGCCACCACCGTCGAGACCCATGTGGCCTGGAACGCCAACGGCGTGCCCATCGTGCAGATCTTCCAGATGGACAAGTCCTATGGTGCCGATGGCCTGGCCGTGCGCAATGACGTCAAGGGCTTTGCGGACCTCAAGGGCAAGACCGTCGGCGTCGATGCCCCGGGCACCGCGCCGTATTTCGGCCTGGCCTGGATGCTCAGCAAGAACGGCATGAGCCTCAAAGACGTCAAGGTCACCACGTTGGCGCCCCAGGCGGCGGCGCAGGCCTTTGTGGCGGGCCAGAACGATGCGGCCATGACCTACGAGCCTTACCTCTCGACCGTGCGCTCCAACCCCACCGCCGGCAAGATCCTGGCCACCACGCTCGATTACCCGATGGTGATGGACACCGTGGGCTGCGACCCCGCCTGGCTCAAGGCCAACCCCAAGGCCGCCCAGGCGCTGACGGACTCGTACTTTGCCGCGCTGGAAATGATCAAGAACGATCCGGCCAAGTCCAATGACATCATGGGCTCGGCCGTCAAGCAGACCGGTGAGCAGTTTGCCAAGTCGTCGGCCTACCTGCGCTGGCAGGACAAGGCCGCCAATCAGAAGTTCTTCGCGGGTGAGTTGACCAGCTTCATGAAGGACGCCACCACCATCCTGCTGGAGGCCGGCATCATCCGCAAGGCACCGGAAAACCTCGCCGTCACCTTCGACGCCAGCTTCATCAAGTAAGCCATGAGCCGTTCGCAAGCCATGCCTTCCGCCCTGGCCAGCCCTGTGGCCGCGGCGCCCCGCCGGCGCAGCCCCTGGGCGCCGCTCGAACCCGTCAGCCTGCGTGCGCGCTGGCTGCTGGGCCTGGGTTTCTTTGTGGTGTTCGTGTTGGTCTGGGCCGGCTTCACGCTGGGCGGCTTGGTCTCGCCCACCTTTCTGGCCAGCCCCGTCACGATGGCACAAGAGGCCTGGCTGCTCTTCACCGAGTACGGCTTTCACAAGGACATCGGCATGACGGTGTGGCGCGTGCTGGGCGGCTTTGTGCTGGCGGCTGTCATCGCCGTGCCCCTGGGCATCGCCATGGGCGCCTACAAGGGGGTTGAGGCCTTCTTCGAGCCCTTTGTCTCGTTCTGCCGCTACCTGCCGGCCTCGGCCTTCATCCCGCTGCTGATCCTGTGGGCCGGCATCGGCGAGTTGCAGAAGGTGCTGGTGATCTTCATCGGCTCGTTCTTCCAGATCGTGCTGATGGTGGCCGTGATTGTCGGCGGGGCCCGCAAGGACCTGGTCGAGGCGGCCTACACCCTGGGCGCCAATGGCCGCGGCATCGTGCGCCGCGTGCTGATCCCTGGTGCGGCCCCCGAGATCGCCGAAACCCTGCGCCTGGTGCTGGGCTGGGCCTGGACCTATGTCATCGTGGCCGAGCTGATCGGCTCCTCGTCGGGCATCGGGCACATGATCACCGACAGCCAGGCCTTGCTGAACACTGGGCAGATCATCTTCGGCATCATCGTCATCGGGCTGATCGGCCTGGTGTCCGACTTTGCTTTCAAGGCCCTGAACCGGCGCCTGTTCGTGTGGAGCTTCTTCAAATGAGCCAGTTGTCCATCCAGGGCGTCTCGCGCGTCTTCGAGTCCAGCCGCGGCCAGCGCACCCAGGCCTTGCTGCCGGTCGATTTCGAGGTGCGCGACAACGACTTCGTCACCATCCTGGGCCCCTCGGGTTGCGGCAAGAGCACCTTGCTGCGCATCGTGGCCGGCCTGGACCACCCCAGCACCGGCCGCGTGCTGCTGGACGGCCAGCCCGTGCAGGGCCCGGGCGCCGACCGCGGCATGGTGTTCCAGAGCTACACGCTGTTCCCCTGGCTGACCATCGAGCAGAACGTGCGCTTCGGCCTGCGCGAGCGCGGCATGAGCGAGGCTGCTCAGAAAGAGCGTGCCGATTTCTTCATTGCCCGCGTGGGCTTGCGTGGCTTCGAGCAGCACTTTCCCAAGCAGCTCTCGGGCGGCATGCAGCAGCGCACGGCGATTGCCCGCGCCCTGGCCAACGACCCCAAGATCCTGTTGCTCGACGAGCCCTTCGGCGCCCTCGACAACCAGACCCGGGTGCTGATGCAGGAACTGCTGCTGGGCATCTGGGAGGCCTCGCGCAAGACCGTGCTGTTTGTCACCCACGACATCGACGAGGCCATCTTCATGGCCAACCGGGTGGCGGTGTTCAGTGCCCGCCCCGGGCGCATCAAGACCGAGCTGGCGGTGGATTTCCCACACCCGCGCCACTACACGATCAAGACCAGCCCCGAGTTCATGGCCCTCAAGGCCCGCCTGACTGAAGAGATCCGGGCGGAATCCATGGCTGCGGCCGAGCACTGAGGTTCGACGCCCACTGTCCCGCGCCCACTACGATAGCGCCCCATGTCACCCACGCCCGCCAGTCGCCGCAAGGCCTCATCCCATCTGCCCGCCACCGCGGTGGCCTCGGCCAGCGCTGTGCCGCTGACCGCCGCCACCTCTTCGCTGCCGCCGGCGCTCGCGCTTTACCAGCAGATCAAGGACCACATCTCGCGCAAGATCCAGGACGGCTCCTGGCCGCCGGGGCACCGCCTGCCGTCCGAGCACGAGCTGGTGGCGCAGTTCGGCATCTCGCGCATGACCGTCAACCGGGCCCTGCGCGAGCTGACCGAGCAGGGCAGGGTGGTGCGGGTGGCCGGTGTGGGCAGCTTCGTGGCCGAGGAAAAGCCCCAGTCCACCTTGTTGCAGATCGCCAACCTGGCCAGCGAGATCCGCCAGCGGGGTCATGACTACCGCTGCGAGGTGCTGGTGGTGGAGCGCATCTCCGCTTCGCTGGAGGTGGCCGCCGCGCTTGACCTCCGCCTGGGCGATTCGGCCTTTCACTCGGTGTGCGTGCACCTGGAAGACGGCGTGCCGGTGCAACTGGAAGACCGTTACGTCAACCCCCGGGTGGTGCCCGACTTTGGCGCGCAGGACTTCAGCCTGCAGCAGCCCTCCGAGTACCTGGTGCGCAACGTGCCTTTCGACCAGGTCGAGCACGTGGTGGATGCCGTGCTGCCCACCCTCGAGCAGGCCGACCGCCTGGCCATGGTGCCCACCCAGCCCTGCCTGCTGCTGACCCGGCGCACCTGGACCCGTGGTGTGCCGGTGACGGTGGTGCGCTGCCTGCACCCGGCCTCACGCTACCGCCTGGGCAGTCGTTTCAAGGCCGACGGCAACCCCGTCTTCGGCTGAGCCGGCCACGCTTTTTGGACGGCCTTGTTTTCGTTTCAGACAACTTGTATAGACAGGATGGTCAACATGACATCGAACCCCATCGCTACCGCCCCCGAATTGCTGCTGGAGCCCGGTCAGGTGAGCCTGGCCCAGTGGCGCCGCATTGCCTCCGGCGGCCTGAACCTGCGCCTGCATGCATCGGCGCACGCCGGCCTGCTGGCGGCCCAGTGCTGCGTGCAGCGCATCGTTGATGAAGACCAGGTGGTGTATGGCATCAACACCGGCTTCGGCAAGCTGGCCAGCACCCGCATTGCCCATGAGCGCCTGGCCGAGCTGCAGCGCAACCTGGTGCTGTCGCACAGCGTGGGCACGGGCGATTCGCTGCCCGCCCCGGTGGTGCGCATGGTGCTGGCCTCCAAGGCGGTCAGCCTGGCGCGCGGCCACTCGGGGGTGCGGCCCGAACTGGTGGACGCCTTGCTGGCGCTGGCCAATGCCGATCTGCTGCCGGTGATCCCGGCCAAGGGTTCGGTCGGGGCTTCGGGCGATCTGGCCCCTCTGGCCCATTTGGCCTGTGTGCTGATCGGCGAGGGCGAGGTGATGCTGCCCGAGGGGGGGCGCCTGGGCGGCGCCCAGGCCCTGGCGCGCATCGGCTTGCAGCCCTTTGTGCTGGGCCCCAAGGAGGGGTTGGCCCTGCTCAACGGCACCCAGGTGTCCACTGCGCTGGCACTGGCCGGCCTGTTCGGCGCCGAAGAGGTGCTGGCCGCCGGGCTGGCGGCCGGGGCCTTGTCGCTGGAGGCCATCAAGGGCTCGGTCAAACCGCTGGATGCGCGCATCCATGCCGCCCGGGGGCAGCCCGGCCAGATCGCCGTGGCCGCTGCGCTGCGTGAGTTGCTGGAGGGCAGCGACATTGTTCATTCGCACGAGCACTGCGGCCGTGTGCAAGACCCGTATTCGATCCGCTGCGTGCCCCAGGTGATGGGCGCCTGCCTGGACAACCTCCAGCACGCAGCCCGTGTGCTGCAGACCGAGGCCAATGCGGCCTCGGACAATCCACTGGTGTTTGACAACGGCGATGTGATCTCGGGCGGCAATTTCCACGCCGAGCCGGTGGCCTTTGCCGCCGACATCATCGCCCTGGCGGTGTCCGAGATCGGTGCCATTTCGGAGCGCCGCATGGCCTTGTTGTTGGACACCGGGTTGTCGGGCCTGCCGGCTTTTCTGATCCGCGACAGCGGCGTCAATTCGGGTTTCATGATTGCCCAGGTCACGGCCGCGGCGCTGGCCTCCGAGAACAAATCGCTGGCCCATCCAGCCAGCGTCGACAGTCTGCCCACCTCGGCCAACCAGGAAGACCACGTCTCCATGGCCACATTTGGTGCCCGCCGCCTGGCCGACATGGTGACCAACACCGCCGTGGTGGTGGGCATCGAGGCCATGGCCGCCGCCCAGGGCCTGGATTTCCAGCGCCCCTTGAAGAGTTCGCCAGCCGTGGAGGGCCTGATGGCCGGCATCCGCCAGCGCGTGGCCTTCCTGGAGCAGGACCGCTTTTTGGCCCCCGACATCGAAGCCATGCGCCTGTGGGCTCGCCAGACCGATTGGCCGGCCTGCCTGAAGGCCGTCTGGCCCAGCGCAGCGGCTGCCGGGCTTTGACCTGACGCCTTCCATTTTTCGTCCACCGTCTTACCAGGAGTGTTGACCATGAACGCCAATGACCACCTCATCGCCGCCGCCACGGCCCCGGCCACCGATCCCCGCCACGACCCGAGCCGCGTGATCCGCGCCCCGCGCGGCGCCGAGAAAAGCTGCAAGAGCTGGCTCACCGAAGCGGCTTATCGCATGATCCAGAACAACCTCGACGCCGAGGTGGCCGAGCGCCCGCAAGACCTGGTGGTCTATGGCGGCATCGGCCGGGCGGCCCGCGACTGGGCCTGCTACGACGCCATCCTGGAGAGCCTGCGCCAGCTCAACGACGATGAAAGCCTGCTGATCCAGTCGGGCAAGCCCGTGGGCGTGTTCAAGACCCACGAGAACGCCCCCCGCGTGCTGCTGGCCAACTCCAACCTGGTGCCCAAGTGGGCCCACTGGGAGCACTTCAGCGAACTCGACCGCAAGGGCCTGTTCATGTACGGCCAGATGACCGCGGGCAGTTGGATCTACATCGGCACCCAGGGCATCGTGCAGGGCACTTACGAGACCTTTGCCGAGGCCGGTCGCCAACACCATGGCGGCAGCCTCAAGGGCCAGTGGATCGTCACCGCCGGCCTGGGCGGCATGGGGGGCGCCCAGCCCCTGGCCGCCACCTTTGCGGGTGCGGTGTCGCTGAACATCGAATGCCAGCAGGCCAGCATCGACTTCCGCCTGCGCACCCGATACCTTGACCAACAGGCGCGTGACCTGGACCACGCCCTGGCGCTGATCGCCCAGTACACGGCTGCGGGTGAGGCGGTGTCCATCGGCCTGCTGGGCAATGCGGCCGAGGTGCTGCCTGAGCTGGTGCGCCGGGCCCAGGCCGGTGGCCTCAAGCCCGGGCTGGTGACCGATCAGACCTCGGCCCACGATCTGGTCAATGGCTACCTGCCGGCCGGCTGGAGCGTGGCGCAATGGCGTGCCGCCCAGCAGGACCCGGCCCAGCATGCGACCCTGAAAAAGGCCGCGGCCCAATCGTGTGCCCGCCACGTGCAGGCCATGCTCGATTTCCAGGCCCTGGGTGTGCCGGTGGTCGACTACGGCAACAACATCCGCCAGGTGGCGTTCGATGAAGGGGTGAAGAACGCCTTCGATTTCCCCGGCTTTGTGCCGGCCTACATCCGCCCCCTGTTCTGCGAGGGCAAGGGCCCCTTCCGCTGGGTGGCCCTGTCGGGCGACCCGGAGGACATCTACAAGACCGACGCCAAGATCAAGGCGCTGTTCCCCGAGAACACCCATGTGCACCGCTGGCTCGACATGGCCCGCGAGCGCATCAGCTTCCAGGGCCTGCCGGCGCGCATCTGCTGGCTGGGGCTGGGCGAGCGCCACAAGGCGGCGCTGGCCTTCAACGAGATGGTGCGCACGGGCGAGCTCAAGGCGCCCATCGTGATCGGCCGCGACCACCTGGACACCGGTTCGGTGGCCAGCCCCAACCGCGAAACCGAGAGCATGAAGGACGGCACCGACGCCGTCAGCGATTGGCCCCTGCTGAATGCCCTGCTCAACACAGCCGGCGGCGCCACCTGGGTCAGCCTGCACCACGGCGGGGGGGTGGGCATGGGGTATTCGCAGCATTCGGGCGTGGTCATCGTGGCCGATGGCAGCGAGGCGGCCGACCAGCGCCTGGCCCGCGTGCTCTGGAACGACCCGGCCACCGGGGTGATGCGCCATGCCGACGCCGGCTACGAAAGTGCCCAGGCCTGCGCGCGCCGAAACGGCCTGAACCTGCCCATGCTCAGGGACTGAGGGCGGGAAGGCTGGAATCTCAAAAGCCGCCCCCCATTCCCAGCAGGTGGGAATGGGGTCTTGGCGGGTCTGCCCTGACGCCAGATACTGCAAGCCAAGCAACGCTTCAGCGCTCACCTCATTCCCATGACCGCCGGATCTGACACCCCCCCCGCCACCGACCGCACCCTGCAGGTGCTGTCGGTGCTGGCGCAGCACCGCGAACCACTGAGTGCGCTGGAGCTGAGTGCCGCCACAGGGCTGGCCAAGAGCACGCTGTACCGCCAGATTGCCACCTTGCGGCGCTGGGGTTTTGTCATGGAGGTCGATGGCCGCTATGGCCCGGGCCCCGCCAGTGTCGAGCTGGCCAGCGGCTTCGATGCCAACTCGCGCCTGGTGCAGTGCGCACGGGCCGACCTGCAGGCCCTGGCCCGCCTCAGCAGCGAGAGCGTGGCCCTGGTCGCGGTGCTCAACGAACGGGCGGTGTGCCTGGAGATGGTGGACAGCGTGCAGTCGCTGCGTTGCTCCTTCGACAAGGGGCGCAGTGTGCCCTTGCGTGACGGTGCCAGCGCCAAGTGCCTGCTGGCCCATCTGCCCGAGGCCCAACGCGATGCGGTCCTGGAGCGGCTGGCGCTCGATGCCACCGAGCGCGAAACCCGACGCCACGAGTTGGCAGCCATCCGTGAGCGTGGCCATGCCATCACGGCCGGCGAGGTGGATGCCGGTGTCTGGGGCGTCAGCGCGCCCCTGCTCGATGGCCAGCGCCAGTTGCAGGGTGCCATCACGCTGATGGCACCGACCTTGCGTATCGATGGCCGCGAGGCGGCCTTTGTGCACATGACCCTGGTCACCGCGGCACGCATTGCCCGCGCGCTGCAGGGCCCGTGACCCGACGCCTTGTTGTGATTCCTTTCCCCCCCCCCCGCTGTTTCCCTCCAACCTGACAGGACCTCCCCATGAACTTCCGTCGCCAACTCATCCTCGCCGCCCTGGCCTTCAGCAGCTTGGCTGGCCTGCACGGCGCTGCCAGCGCCCAGACCGATGTGCTGCACGTGGCCACCGATGCCACCTTCCCGCCCATGGAATACACCGACAACGGCAAGCGCACCGGCTTTGATGTCGAGTTGGTGGAGGCCGTGGGCGCCGCCATGGGCAAGAAAGTCGAATGGGTGGACATCGACTTCAAGGGCCTGATTCCGGGCCTGATTTCCAAGCGTTTCGACATGGCCGTGTCGGCCATCTACATCACTGACGAGCGCAAGAAGGTGGTCGACTTCACCGAGCCCTACTTTGCCGGTGGTCTGGTCACCATGGTCAAGGCCGGCAGCGCCATGAAGGCTCCGATCGACCTGAATGGCAAGAAGGTATCGGTGCAGGTGGGCACCAAGTCGGTGGCTTTTGTGAAGCAGGCTTTCCCCCAAGTGCAACTGGTCGAAGTCGAGAAGAACCAGGAGATGTTCAACCTGGTGGACATCGGTCGCGCCGATGCGCTGGTGACCGGCAAGCCCGCCGCTTTCCAGTACATGCGCACCCGCCCGGGCCTGCAGGTGCTGGAGCCCCAGCTCACCACCGAGGAGTACGGCATGGCCTTGCGCAAGGACACGCCCGAGCTGACCCGCGCCGTCAATGCCGCGCTGGCCAAGCTCAAGGCCGACGGCAGCCATGCGCGCCTGGTGGCCAAGTGGTTCCCGGCTGGCAAATGACGGCTTGAGCGCCCCCTGACTGAAGGCACTCCACCCCATGGACTTCGATTTTTCACCCGTCTGGGCGGGCTGGCGCGATCTGCTCAACGGCGCCGCCGTCACGGTGCAGATCACCGCCTGTGCCCTGCTGCTGGGCTGTGTGCTCGGCCTGCTGGCCGGCATGGGCCGCCTGCGGCGCGGCAACCCGCTGGTCTACGGCCTTTGCACGGCGTATGTCGCGCTGATCCGCGGCACACCGCTGCTGGTGCAACTGTTCATCCTGTTCTTCGGCTTGCCGCATTTCGGGCTGCTGCTGCCGGCCTTTGTGTGCGGCGTGCTGGGCATGGGCATTTACTCGGGCGCTTATGTGTCGGAGATCGTGCGCGGGGCCATCCAGTCGGTGGACCGCGGACAGATGGAGGCCGCGCGCTCCATGGGCATGTCTTACGGGCAGGCCATGCGCAGCGTGATCCTGCCGCAGGCCGTGGTGCGCATGATCCCACCGCTGGGCAATGAGTTCATTGCCTTGATCAAGAACTCGGCCCTGGTGTCGCTGCTGACCATCCACGACGTGATGCACGAGGGCCAGAAGATCATCAGCGTGTCGTACCGCTCGCTTGAGGTGTACCTCGCGATCGCGGCGGTGTATTTCGTGCTCACGGGCCTGACCACCCTGGCCCTGCGGCACATCGAACAGCGCCTGCGCGCCGGAGGCATGGTGCAATGAGCCCGACCCTGAAACAGACGCCGCCCGCGGCGCAGGCGGCGCAAGCGGCCGGACCCATCGTGCGCATCCGTGGCCTGGGCAAGCGTTACGGCGATCATGTGGTGCTGAAAGGCATCGACTTCGAGGTTCAGCCCTCGCAGGTGGTGGTGGTGATCGGGCCCAGCGGCTCGGGCAAGAGCACCTTCTTGCGCTGCTGCAACGGGCTGGAGCAGCCCGAGCAGGGCAGTGTCGAGATCGTGGGCCACACCCTGGTGCGTGACGGCCAGATGCTGGGCGAGCGCGAGCTGAACGCCTTGCGCACCGAGGTGGGCATGGTGTTCCAGTCGTTCAACCTGTTCCCGCACCTGTCGGTGCTGGGCAACGTCACCCTGGGCCCGCGCATGCTGCGGGGCCTGAGTGCCGCCCAGGCCGAAGCCGAGGCTCGTGAGCTGTTGCAGAAGGTGGGCCTGTCGGCCAAGGCCGATGCCATGCCCGCCAGCCTGTCAGGCGGCCAGAAACAGCGCGTGGCCATTGCCCGGGCCCTGGCCATGCGACCCAAGGTGATGCTGTTCGACGAACCCACTTCGGCCCTCGACCCCGAGCTGGTGGGCGAGGTGCTGCAGGTCATGAAGCTGCTGGCCAGCGAGGGCATGACCATGATGGTGGTCACCCACGAGATGGGTTTTGCCCGCGAGGTGGCCGATGTGGTGGTGGTCATGGACGGCGGCGGCATCGTCGAGGCCGGCGACCCGGCCACCGTGTTCGGCGCCCCGCGCCAGGAGCGCACCCGGCAATTTCTGCAGGCCGTGCTGAGCCGTTCGTGAGCCTGGAGGCCAGATCCGAGATGCCAGACCTGCACTTCTTCGACCGCCGAGCCCTCGAGGCCATGCCCTGGAAGAACGGCGGCGGGTTGACCCGCGAGATCGTCTGCCAGCCCCCGGGCGCGGGCCTGGACGCTTTTGACTGGCGGGTGAGCATTGCCCACATCGCCAGCGATGGTCCGTTCTCCAGTTTCACCGGGGTGGACCGCGTGATCACGCTGCTCGAAGGCGCCGGCGTGCACCTGGCCTCTGGCGATGGCGCGGTGGCGCACCGCCTGTCCACACCGTGGCAGCCCTTTGCCTTTGCGGGCGAAGCGGCCATCGACAGCCGCCTGCTGGGCGGCCCTTGCGATGACTTCAACGTGATGACGCGGCGCGAGCGCTGCCGGGCCTCGGTCACGGTACTGCGTGGTGATGTGGGGCAGGCCCTGCCGTCGGCGCCAGCCGGCTTGTTGATGAGTCTGCAGGGGGCCTGGCAGCTGTGTGGCGCTGAAACCGTGGCGCTGGCGCCCGACCAGGGCCTGTGGTGGCAGGCCGGGGCAGGGCGCTTCGGCCCCTGGCGGCTGACGGCCGATGGGCCGCAGGCCGCACTGATCGTGGTGTTGATACAGGAGGTCTGAAGATGCTGGGTTCCACGCACGCCAGTGCCGAGGGTTTGTGGTTCAACCTGCGGGTCGCGCCCGGTGCGCTGACGGCCGATGGCCCGCCCGACAGTGACGCCTTGCTGGTGCAAGGGGGGCAGATTGCCTGGGTCGGGCGCCTGGCCGATGCCGTGCTGCCGCCCGGCACCCCCAGGCACGATGGCCGGGGCCATTGGCTCACGCCCGGCCTGATCGACTGCCACACCCACCTGGTGTATGGCGGGCAGCGTGCCCCTGAATTCGCCTTGCGGCTGGCCGGGGCCAGCTACGAAGAGGTGGCACGCGCGGGCGGGGGCATTGTCTCCAGCGTGCGGGCCACCCGCGAGGCCAGCGAAGACGAACTGCTGGCCAGCGCCAGCGTCCGACTGCAGAGCCTGCTCGCCGAGGGCGTCTGTGCCATCGAGATCAAGTCGGGCTATGGCCTGAGCCTGGCGCACGAGCGCAAGCAGTTGCGGGTGGCGCGGCGCCTGGGCGAGCTTCACGGCATCACGGTGCGCACCACCTTTTTGGGCGCCCATGCCCTTCCGCCCGAGTACGCGGGGCGCAGCGCCGATTACATCGATCTGGTTTGTCGCGAGATGCTGCCGGCGCTGGCAGCCGAGGGCCTGGTGGATGCGGTGGACGTGTTCTGCGAGCGCATCGCGTTCTCGCTGGCCGAGACCGAGCAGGTGTTTCAGGCTGCCCAAGCCCTGGGCCTGCCGGTGAAGCTGCACGCCGAGCAACTGTCCGACATGGGCGGCGCGGCGCTGGCGGCGCGCTACGGTGCGCTGTCGTGCGACCACATCGAGCACCTGTCGGCCGAGGGCATTGCGGCCATGCGCCGCGCGGGCACGGTGGCCGTGTTGCTGCCGGGGGCCTTCTACACCTTGCGCGATACCCAACGGCCGCCCATCCAGGCCTTGCGTGAGGCCGGTGTGCCCATGGCGGTGTCCACCGACCACAACCCGGGCACCTCGCCAGCCCTGAGCCTGCTGCTGATGGTCAACATGGCCTGCACCCTGTTCCGCCTGACCGTACCCGAGGCCCTGGCCGGGGTCACCCGCCACGCCGCCCAGGCACTTGGCCTGCAGGACACCCATGGTGTCCTCGGCCCGGGGCGGCCTGCCAACTGGGTGCTGTGGCCTGTGGGCGAGGTGGCCGAACTGGCCTACTGGCTGGGCCAGCGAGCCCAGCCCACGGTGGTGCGCCAGGGGCGCATCACCCAGACCTGTTCCGAAGCGGACGTGAGATCTTCGACATGAGCACCGACATGCGCACCAACACCTTGTTTGCACCCCACGCCCTGCTGCCTGATGGTTGGGCCCGCGACGTGCTGCTGCAGTGGGATGCAGCCGGCGTGCTGACGCACGTGCAGGCGGGGGTGCCGGTGGGCGCGCAGGCACCCGTTGGGGTGGCCCTGGCCACAGGCCCCGTGATCCCGGGCCTGCCCAATCTCCATTCACATGCCTTCCAGCGCGGCTTTGCCGGCCTCACCGAGCAGCGCAGCAGCCCGGGGCAGGGCGGCGAGGCCGACAGTTTCTGGAGCTGGCGCACCCTGATGTACCGCTTTGCCGGCAGCCTGACACCCGAGCGGCTGGAGGCCATCGCCACCTGGCTGTACCTGGAGATGCTGGAGGCCGGCTACACCTCGGTGTGCGAGTTCCACTACGTGCACCACCAGTCCGACGGCCAACCCTATGCCGACGATGCCACCTTGGCGCGTTGCCTGTTGCGGGCGGCGCAGCGCACCGGCATGGGCATGACGCTGCTGCCCGTGCTGTACCAGACCGGCGGCTTTGGCGGGCAGGCGCCGCACGGCGGGCAGCGGCGCTTTCTGCGCAGCACCGACAACCTGCTGAGCCTGCTGGACACGCTGCAGGGCGAGATCCAGCAGGGCCTGCACGGCCACGGTACCCGGCTCGGTCTGGCGCCGCACTCGCTGCGTGCTGTGCCACCCGACAGCCTGCGCGAAGCTGTGGCGGGCCTGACGGCCCTCGACCCCGAGGCCCCCATCCACATCCACATCGCCGAGCAGACGCGCGAGGTGGACGATTGCCTGGCCTGGAGCGCGCGGCGTCCGGTCGAATGGCTGCTGGAGCATGCACCGGTGGACCGGCGCTGGTGCCTGGTGCACGCCACCCACATGACCGAGGCCGAATACCGCGCCGCGGCCGCCAGCGGCGCGGTGGCCGGCCTGTGCCCCAGTACCGAGGCCAACCTGGGCGACGGCCTGTTTGACCTGCCCCTGTGGCGCGATGCCGGCGGTGCCTGGGGCGTGGGGTCTGACAGCCATGCCTGCGTGAATGCGGCCGAAGAGCTGATGCTGCTGGAGTATGGCCAGCGCCTGCAGCGGCATGAGCGAAATGTGTTGGCCAGCGCCCGCCAGCCTGGCGTGGCCACGGCCATGACCTTGCAGGCCGTGGCGGGCGGTGCCCAGGCCTGCGCCCGCCCCGTGGCGGGCTTGGCACCAGGGCAGCGAGCCGACTGGGTGGCGCTGGACCCGCAGCACCTGGCCCTGGCCGGTCTGCCTGCGCCCGACATGCTCTCGGCCCATGTGTTCGGCAGCCACCGCAGCTCGGCCGTGGCCGAGGTGCGGGTGGGCGGCGTGCCCCGCGTGCAGGCGGGACGCCACGCCTTGCACGATGAGGCGGCCCGGGCCTTTGTGCAGGCCCGCCGCGAACTGCTTGAAAGTACCTGACCTTCTCCTATCCGAGGCCCTCCCATGACCGCGACCACTTTCACCACCGATCAGGCTGCCTTCCGCCTGCACCAGGGACACCGTCCGCTGTTGATCTCCATGCCCCATGTGGGGACCTACGTGCCGCCCGCGCTGGCCCAGCGCCTGACGGCCGAAGCCCGGCAGGTGCCCGACACCGACTGGCACCTGGAGCAGCTCTATGGCTTTGCACGCGCTCTGGGCGCCTCGATCCTGGTGGCCACCCATTCGCGCTACGTGATCGACCTGAACCGCCCACCCGACGGCGCCAGCCTGTACCCGGGCCAGAGCGTGACCGGGCTGTGTCCCGTCGATACCTTTGACGACACCCCTTTGTACGCCGACGGTCGGGGCCCGGACGAGGACGAGATCGCACAGCGACGCGAAGCGGTGTGGGCGCCTTACCACGCCTGCTTGCAGGCCGAGTTGCAGCGTTTGCGGGCCCAGCATGGCGTGGCCATGTTGTGGGACGCGCACTCGATCCGTTCGGTGCTGCCACGCTTCTTCGACGGCAAGCTGCCCGACCTGAACCTCGGCACGGCGGATGGTGCCAGTTGCGACCCGGCCCTGGCGCAGCGCTTGCTGGAGATCGCCCAGGCCGCGCCGGCGCACACCGCGGTGCTCAACGGGCGGTTCAAGGGCGGGCACATCACCCGCCATTACGGCCAGCCGGCCCAGCGCATCCATGCGGTGCAACTGGAGATGACGCAGTGCAGCTACATGCAAGAGGCCTTGCCTTTTGACTACCTGCCCGGGGTGGCCGCCCGCATCCAACCCACCGTGCAGCAACTGATCGAGGCCATGCTGGCCTTTGCCGAGGGGCCTTGAACTGACCCCCAGGGGGATCCCGGGTGCTTGATAGGTCTGTTCGAGCTGGGGCATGATCCACGCCGCTTGTACCCAATCAGGAGACCCCATGTTCGAAGGCATTTTGATCACCAAGGACGACGCCGGTTACCGCGCCCAGTTGCAGTCCATCGACGAGGCACAGTTGCCCGAGGGTGACGTGACGGTCCAGGTGGCCTGGTCCACACTCAATTACAAGGATGGCCTGGCCATCACCGGCCAGTCGCCCGTGGTGCGGCGCTTTCCCATGGTGCCGGGCATTGATTTCGCGGGCACCGTGACGGCCAGCAGCCATGCCCACTGGAAGGTGGGCGACCCGGTGCTGCTCAATGGCTGGGGCGTGGGCGAAACCCATTGGGGCGGCCTGGCCGGGGTGGCCCGGGTCAAGGGCGATTGGCTGGTGCGCCTGCCCGAGGCCTTCAGTGCCCGCCAGGCCATGGCGATCGGCACCGCGGGCTACACCGCCATGCTGTGCGTGATGGCTTTGGAGCGCCACGGCATTCAACCTGGTGACGGCGACATCCTGGTCACGGGGGCCAATGGCGGTGTGGGCAGCGTGGCCCTGGCCCTGCTGGCGCGACTGGGCTACCGCGCCGTGGCCTCGACCGGTCGGCCGCAAGAGGCTGAACACCTGAAATCGATCGGCGCCGCCGAGGTGATTGACCGGGCCGAACTGGCCGCGCCCGGCAAAGCACTGGGCAAGGAGCGCTGGGCCGGGGTGGTGGATGCCGTGGGCAGCCACACCCTGGCCAATGCCTGCGCCTGCACCCGATATGGCGGCGCGGTGGCGGCCTGCGGACTGGCTGGGGGCATGGACTTTCCGGCCACGGTGGCGCCTTTCATCCTGCGCGGGGTGACGCTGTACGGCATTGACAGCGTGATGGCTCCGCTGCCGTTGCGCCAGCAGGCCTGGGCGCGCCTGGCCCGCGACCTGGACCCCACCTTGCTGGAGGCGTTCACCCGTGAAATCCCACTGGCCCAGGCCCCCTCGGTGGCGGCCGATCTGTTGGCAGGCCAGGTGCGCGGCCGCGTGGTGGTGCGCGTGACGGCGTGAGGCCCGGCACCCTCTGACAGGCAACATTGGCCATGTCGGCTTGGGCGGATGGCGGGAACTGGCTGGTTTTTTGAGTTCTTTTCCGTTCGTCACTTCTTATCGGCTGTGTTACGAATTGTGTTGATATGAAACATAAATGAACTTAAGATGGCGGCATGTAAAAGGCACACCCGTCCGAAAGGCGGGGTCGCAAAGCCACCGGTCTAAGCCCTCAGGGGTATGACAGCGGGGTTGCCAAGCCCCTGTGGCTTCTTCTGCGAAGCCCACCTGGATCCCCAGGTCCCAGAAGCCGGCAACCCACCCGCTCGGTGTCCTGGCTTCCCTTCTTTTGATGGCTGTGCCTCCCGTCCAACTGACCGGAGAGTGCCATGGCCTCCTTGATTCAATTCCATTCCTTGCGTTCTGCGCCAGCCGCCTGCGGCCTGGCCTTGAGCGCGATGACCTTGCTGCTGGCGGCCTGCGGCGGCGGCGATGCCGGCACGGCTGCCAGCCCCTCGGTCAGCGCCACCACCACGCTGTCGGCCGCGGTGGACACCTTGCCGGAGTCGGCAGCCACGCAGACCGCCCTGCCCACGTTTCACCTCGCACCGGTGCAACTTCAGGCGCCTGACGACGTGGATGCCTCTGGCTCGGGCGCATCGGCCCAAATGGCTCCCCGCGTGCAACTGGTGCCTGCCGAATTGGCCGGCCTGAGCAGCCGTCGCCTGACGCCCGAAGCGATGATCCAGGCCAAGGCCCTGGGGGTTCCTGCCAATGTCCAGTCCGATGACTCGACCGCGAAGGCCGGGACCGCCGTGGTCACCTATTCACCGGCGCAGATTCGGGCTGCGTACGGCTTGCCGGCTACTCCGGCGGCGGGTGCCAGCCTGACGGCTGCCCAGGCTGCTCAGTTGGGTGCCGGCCAGACGATCTACATCGTCGACGCCATGCACAACCCGAACGTGGCGGCCGAGTTGGCCACCTTCAACAGCAAGTTCGGCCTGCCCACTTGCACCACCAAGGCCATTGCCACCACCGCCGCGCTGCCGCTGGCCGCCCCGTCGGCCTCGGCCTGCGAGCTGTCGGTGGTGTACAGCAACACCAGTGGCGCCATGACGGGCACCGCACCTGCCTACGATTCGGGCTGGTCGACCGAGATCTCGCTGGACGTTCAATGGGCCCACGCGATCGCGCCTCTGGCCCGCCTGGTGCTGATCGAAGCCCCGGACTCCGGCGTGAACAGCCTGCTGGCCGCCGTGGGCTTGGCCAACAAGATGGGCCCGGGCGTGGTGTCGATGAGTTTTGGCGCCAACGAAGGCAACTGGACCGCTTCGGCCGACAGCTATTTCGGCACGGCCAACATGACCTACCTGGCGGCCGCCGGTGACTCGGGTGCCGGCGTGAGCTGGCCGGCCGTGTCGCCCAAGGTGCTGGCCGTCGGCGGTACCTCCCTGACCTACAGCGGCACGGGCAGCCGCAGCGAAGTGGTGTGGAGCGGCTCGGGTGGTGGCACCAGTGCATACACCGCCACGCCCAGCTACCAGACCAGCGCGGTGCCCGGCATGGGCACGGTGGCGCGTCGCACCGTGTCAGATGTGGCCATGAATGCCAACCCCAACACCGGCCAGTACGTGGCGGTGATCCCTGCCGGCAGCACCACCGCCCAATGGGTCAGCGCAGGCGGCACCAGCATGTCCACCCCGCAATGGGCGGCCCTGATGGCGGTGGCCAACGCGATGCGTGTCCAGACCGCCAAGGCTCTGCTGGGCGCACCGCACTCGGTGCTGTATGGGCAGATCTCGGTGAATGCCAGCAGCTATGCCGGTGCGTTTCTGGATGTGGTGTCGGGCAACAACGGCACCTGCGCCACCTGCAGCGCGCACACCGGTTTTGACACCCCCACCGGCCTGGGCACGCCCAACGGCAGCAACCTGCTGAGTGTGTTGAGCGGTGCCACCGTGACCAACCCGCCGGTGGTGGCTTCGGCCAGCATCACAGGCCAGGTGGGAACGGCCCTGTCGTTCACCGTGTCGGCCAGCGCTCCCAATGCCGTGACCTACAGCCTGACCGGCGCACCGAGCGGCATGGCGATCTCTACCGCGGGTGTGGTCAGCTGGGCCACCCCGGTGGCGGGCACCTACGCTGTGACGGTGGTGGTCAAGGACAGCAAGACCGGCCTCAGCGGCCAGGGTGTCTACACCGTGACCGTGACCGCGCCGGTGGCCCCCACCGTGACCGCCGCCACCGTCAATGGCACGCCAGGCACCGCCTTGTCGTTCACCGTGAACGCCACCGGCGCCAATGCCCTGAGCTACAGCCTGAGCGGTGCCCCCACCGGCATGAGCATCAACGCCAGCACCGGCGTGGTGAGCTGGACCAGCCCGGTGCTCGGCAGCTACAGCGTGACCGCCATCGCCAAGGACAGCAAGACCGGCCTGACCGGACAAGCCGTGTACACGGTCAAGATTGCAGCCGCCACCTCGACCAGCAGCGGTTTGTCGGTCAATGCACCCGCCATCTCGGGTACGGCAGGCAAGGCGGTCAGCGGCACGATCACGATCACGGATTCGGGTGTGAGCTGGGTGTCGGTGTCGATCTCTGGCGCACCGCTGGGCATGTCGTTCTCGATGACGGGCCTGACCGTGACGGCCAACTGGCCCAGCCCGACGGTTGGTAGCTACTCGCTGACCATCGTGGTCACAGACTCGGCGGGCCGCAAGGTTCAGGTTCAAATGCCGGTGACCATCAAGTAAGCAACTCGCTTTCGTCTCCACGGAGCGGCGCCAGGGAATGCCCTGGCGCCGTTTTTTTTGTGCTGGCAGACCGTCAAGGACAGTTCAAGGCCATGGCTTGGCCCTCCCAGGCGCTTTGGCGCACCGGGCCCTGGCCCGGGCAGCTGTAGCGCACGATCAGGAACTTGCGTTGGTTCGGCGCGGGGTCGCCGCACAAGCCGTTGTTCACCGCGAGCACCGGCATGGGCTGCTCGGCCAGCGTCCGGGCAATGCCGGCACGGGCATCACAGGCACGCTCGGCCGTGCCATAGCGGGCCTCGTGCAAGGTGATGGGGGCCGGGCTGGCGCCCAAGGAACCCGGCCAGCCTGGGTTCGCGCCCGGCTGCCAGGGGGCCTGGCGAGCGGCGGCCAGGCCATCGGCATAGCCCTGGTCGTAACCGCGGCGATAGGCGAAGTTTTGGCCCTCGCTCTGGGCCTGGGCCAGAGGGGCCAACAAAACAAGGCTCAGTCCGGTGATGAGCAGGGCCCCTGGCAAGGGGCGACTTGGGCGCAAAGGCATGGCGGGCTTTCAGGCCCGCGGGAAGGATGAGGGATCTGCGGGCTTGCACGCTCAATGAGTGGCGCAGGCGGGGCGTTGACACCCGATCTGTATCAACTTGTGCTGGTCTGTGAAGCGCGTCTCAAACGCCCAGGTACTGGTCCAGCAAGGCCGGGTTGGCGCGCAGTTCCTCGGAGCTGCCTTCGAAGGCCACCTGGCCTTTGACCAGGATCACGTTGCGGTTGCTGATCTGGGTGACGTGCTTCCAGTTCTTGTCGACGATCACGCTGCTGATGCCGCTTTCGCGAATCAGGCCGCAGATGCGCCAGATCTCGCGTGCGATCAGGGGCGCCAAGCCCTCGGTGGCCTCGTCGAGGATCAAGACATCGGGGTTGGTCATGAGCGCGCGGCCGATGGTCAGCATCTGCTGTTCGCCCCCGGACAGTTGCTGGCCACCGTGGTTCAGTCGCTCGGTCAGGCGTGGAAAGGTCTCCAGCACGCGCTCGTAGGTCCAGTCGCGCTGGCCCCGGGTGCCGGCGCGGGCGGCCATCTGCAGGTTCTCGCGCACGCTGAGGTTGCCGAAGATGCCGCGTCCTTCGGGCACGTAGGCGATGCCCAGGCGTGACACCTCGTAGGGCGAGCGCCCGGTCATGGCGCGGCCCGTGATGTTCACCAGGCCCGAGCGGGGCTTGACCAGGCCCATGATGCTTTTCAGCAGGGTGCTCTTGCCCATGCCGTTGCGTCCCATCAGCCCGATGGTTTCACCGCGTGCCACCGAGAAGCTGAGGTCACGCAGGATGTGGCTGGCACCGTAGAAGGTGTTGAGGCCCTGGGCCTGGATCAGCAGTTCGGGGGTGGGTCTCATTCGTCGGCTCCGAGGTAGGCGGACTGCACCAGCGGGTCGGCACGCACCTCGGCGGGACTGCCGCTGGCGATGCGCTGGCCGTTGACCATCACGGTCAGGCGATCGGCCAGCGTGAAGACGGCGTCCATGTCGTGCTCGACCAGCATCATGGCATGGCCGGGCTTGAGCCGCAGCAGCAACTCGACCACCCTTTCGGCCTCGGCCACGCCCATGCCGGCCAGGGGTTCATCCAGCAACAGCACCTGCGGTTCGGTGGCCAGGGTCATGGCGATCTCAAGCTGGCGCTGTTCGCCATGACTGGCTGCGCCCGCGACGGCCTGGCGGCGGGCCTGCAGACCGGCCAACTCCAGGGCGCGCTCGGCGCGTTCGTTGATCGCACGGATGCTGTCGGCCCGCTGGAGCCAACGCCAGGCCTGCGGGCTGCGCGACTGGGCTGCCAACCGGATGTTGTCCCACACGCTCAAGGGGGCAAAGATGTTGGTCTTCTGGTAGCTGCGGCCCAGGCCCTGGCGCGAGATGCGTTCGGCCGACCAGCCTGTGACGTCTTGTCCGCCCAGGGTGATGCGGCCCTCACTGGGGGGCAGGTCGCCCGAAAGCAGGTTGGTCAGGGTCGATTTGCCGGCACCATTGGGGCCGATCACGGCATGGATGCAGTTGCGCCACAGATCGAGTTCGACCTGGTTGACGGCGGCCAGGCCACCGAAGCGGCGGGTCAGGCCGCGCGCACTCATCAGCACTTCGGGGGTCTGTGTGGCGTTCACGCTTGCTCTCCAGAGGGGGCTTTGCCTGCGCGCTGGGTGAGGCCCAGCAGTCCCCGGGGCGCAAACACGATCAGCGCGACGATGAACAGGCCCATCCACAGCTGCCAATGCTTGCCGGTGTCAAAGCCGCCGACGGCCGGCAGGTCCTTGAACAGGTCGAGCAGCAACTCGAAGGTGAAGGCCCCGACAATGGCCCCGGCAAAATTGCCCATGCCGCCCAGGATGACCATCATGATGGCGTGAGCGCTCATGTGAAAGCCCATCAGTTCGGGGTTCACGTAGCCACTCTGTGCACCCCACAGGTAGCCGGCCAGACCGGCCAATGCGCCGGCCAGGGTGAATGCCGCCAGCTTGTAGCCAAAGGTTCCGAAGCCCATGGCACGCATGCGGTGTTCATTGATGCGGATGCCTGCCAGAGCCCGGCCGAACGGGCTCCAGAGCAGGCGCCGAAGAAAGGCATAGACCGCCACCAGAAAGAACAGCGTGAAATAGTAGAAGCTCAGCTTGTTCTCGAGATCGAAGGGCAACCAGCCCGCCAGGCTCGCATCCGGCTTGAAGTTGATGTACAGGCCATCCGAGCCACCCAGGAGCTTGTTGTCGAAGAACAGATAGAACACCATCTGCGCAAAGGCCATGGTGACCATGATGAAGTAGATGCCCTGGGTGCGCACCACAAAGAAGCCGATCACCAGGGCCGCCAGCGCCGAGGCGGCCACCGCCACGGGCAGCGTCCACCACAGGCTGGCGGGTTCGCCTGCGGGCGTGATGAAGGCCAAGGCATAGCCGGCCAGCCCGAAATAGGCTGCATGCCCCAGGCTGACCAGGCCGGTCACGCCCTGCAGCAGGTCCAGGCTCATGGCGAAGATGGCCAGGATCATCATGCGTGCCACCATCTGCACGTAGAAATCGCTGCCCACGAAGGGGAAGCTCAGCAGGGCCAGCAGGCCCAGGGCCAGCGCGGCCTGCAGGCCACGGGGCAGGGTCTCGAGACGGGCGCGGGGGGCAGACATCAGTGGAACTCCGGGCGTAGGGGGGGCAGGGCAGGGGTGTGCGTGAACGCTGCGTCGGGGGTCATTGCTTGAACAGCCCCTCAGGCTTCCACAACAACACGGCGGCCATCAGCATGTAGACCAACATGCCCGAGACCTGGGGCAGCAGCACCTTGCCAAAGGTGTCGACCAGGCCCACCAGCAATGCCGCGATTAAGGCACCGCGCACCGAGCCGATGCCGCCGATGACGACCACCACAAAGCACATGATCAGGACCTGTGAACCCATGTTGGGGTAGACGCTCGCAATGGGGGCCGCCACCATGCCGGCCACGGCGGCCAGGCCCACGCCGAGGGCAAACACGATGGCATGGATCAGCCGGATGTTGATGCCCAGCGATTCGGCCATGTCGCGGTTGAAGGCGCCGGCCCGGATCTTCATGCCCAGCCGGGTGCGCGAGATCAGCAGGTACAGGCCGAGGGCCAGCAGCAGGCAAACCACCGACATGAACAGGCGGTAGGCCGGGTAGGAGAGGGTGTCGGTCAGTGGCAGCGACCAGTCCAGCGCCTTGGGGATGTCCACGCCGTGAACGTCGTCGCCCCACAGCAGCGAACGCAGCTCTTCGAACACGTAGATCAGGCCGAAGGTCAGCAGCACCTGATCCAGGTGGTCGCGCTGGTAGAAATGGCGGAACAGCAGCCATTCAAGCGCCAGGCCCAAAGCCACCGACAGCAGGGCCCCGAGCACGATGGCCAGCGGCAGGCTGCCCACCTGCGCGCTGAGCCACCAGGCCAGATAGGCCCCGAGCATGTAGAAGCTGCCATGGGCGAGATTGACCACGCCCATGATGCCGAAGATCAGCGTCAGGCCGGCCGCCAGCATGAACAGCAGCAGGCCGTACTGCACGCTGTTGAGCAACTGGATCAGAAGGTTGGCAAGGTCCATGGCGGGGCGGGGTTTGAAGTGGGTGGGCCGTCGGATCGGATCAGGTGTGGCGACGCGACATCAGCAGCAAGCCACCCATGAGGGTGAACAGTCCGCCCGAGATGCGGTTGAACCACTGCATGCGGCTGCTGGAGCGCAAGGCCGGGGCCAGCCGCGCCACGCCCAGGGCGCACGCCGAGAGCACGGTGAATTCAAAGCTCACGAAGGTGCCGGCCAGCAGGCTGAACTGCGGCAGAAACGTGGCGGTCGGGTTGATGAACTGCGGAAAGAAGGCCGTGAAGAACAGGATGGCCTTGGGGTTGCTACCCCCCACCATCAGGCCCTGCAGGTACAGGCGTGCATAGGACTGGGGCTGACGCTGGCCCGGCGAGTCGGCGGCCTGGGGCGAAAAGACCGTTGCCCGACTGCGGAAGGTTTTGATGCCGAGCCAGATCAGGTACGCGGCACCGACGCTTTTGAGAACCAGGAAGGCGGTTTCTGACGCTGCCAGCAGGGCGCCCAGGCCCAGGGCCGAAAGCAACATCACCCCCAGCACGGCGGTCACACTGCCCGCCACCGAGGCCAGGGCGCGGCGTGGGCCGTACTGCAGCGAGTTGGTCATGCACATGAGCATCGTGGGGCCGGGCGACAGCACGAGCAGGGCCACGGCGGCGAGGTAAAGCAAAAAGGTACTGAGGGTCATGGCGATGAGGGGGCAGGTGAGGCAAACACAGGTCGTGGCCACGGGATCCAGGCGCACGAACAACAGGCCGGCGCTCCAATCGAAGCGCTGGTCACATCATTCTTGCAAATGCTGGGCCCTTGTGGGCAGGCCGCCCCCGTTCGATCAACCCAGCCGGCAACCCGCGCCGCTGTCGGCCAGGGCCTTGGCGGCCACGCCGAGCACCTTGTTCTCGCCTTTTTCAACCACCCGCAGGTAGATGTCCTGTACCGGGTTGTGGGCCCGGCTCATGGTCCACTTGCCACGCGGGCTGTCGATCACAGCCGACTCGAGCGCCTTGTACAGCGCTGGCTTGCTGCCGCTGAGGTCCCCTTTGACGGCATTGGCGCCTTGCACCAGCAACAAGCCCGTGTCGTAGCCCTGCACGGCATACACATCCGGTTGCATCTTGAAGGTCTTGGCATAGTCGAGGCGGAACTGCTTGTTGCGCGGCGTGTCCAGCGAATCGCTGTAGTGCATGGTGGTGATCACGCCGTCGGCGGCCGGGCCGGCGGCCTCGATCACGCCTTCGGTCAGAAAGCCCGATCCATAGAGCGGGATCTTTCCCTTCAGACCGGCTGCCGCATAGTCACGCATGAACTTGGCGGCCCCACCTCCGGCAAAGAAGCAGGCCACCGCATCGGGCTTCAGTGCAGCGATTTCGGTCAACAGGGCCTGGAACTCGACGTTCGGGAACGGCAGGCCCAATTCTTTGACGATGGTGCCACCGGCCTTGGTGTAGCTCTCCTTGAAGCCCTCGTAGGCCTCGTCGCCAGCGGCGTACTTCCAGGTGATCCAGACGGCCTTCTTGTGGCCACGGGCCACCATGGCCGCGCCCAGCGCCTGGGTGGGTTGGGCATTGGTGAAGCTGGTGCGGAACACGTTCGGGGCGCACAGGGCCCGGGTCGCTGCATGCACGCCGGCGTTGGGGATCAGGCTCAACACCCCGCTGTCGCGTGCCACCTTCTGGATGCCCATCTGCACGCCCGAGTGCACAGTGCCAATCAGCACATCCACCTTGTCTCGCTGGACCAGTTTGTTGGCGTTTTCGATGCCCTTGGCGGGCTCTGATTCGTCGTCGACCTTGAAGTATTCGATCTCGCGCCCGCCGAGCTTGCCGCCTTGCTCATTGATGGCCATGCGCACCCCGTTCTCAATGGCCACGCCCAGTTGGGCGTAGGTGCCGGTGTAGGGCAGCATGAAACCCACACGCAGCTTGCCGGTTTGGGCTCGGGCCAGTTCGGGCAGCCACAGGCCGCTGGACGCTGCACCCACCAGGGCGGCGCTGCGGCTGAGGATCAGTCGGCGTGAGGTCATGTGTGTCTCCAGTTGTCGATTTTCAAAACATCGGGTGCGTTGTCAGTGCAAGGCCTTGACCGAGGGCGACACCCCGCTGAACGGCAAGCTTTGGTGCCAGCGGGTGGCTCGCTTGGCGCGACTTCGATGAAGGCGTTCCGCATTGTGGCTGGGTGATCATCTGCTTGGTATGCAATAAAGTGCCTGCACGTCTTGTGCACGCAGTATATTGCCGACATTCGAATTCAAGCGATTTTTTTCTGCCCGTGAAAACCCTGCCCGGCTTCGGCCAGTTGAGGGTCTGTTTGAGGGGGAAGTGCTTTGCTGCGATCAGGCGATGTCATCCGATGGCAGGCTGTCGCGTTGTAGGGGGGTCTTTACAGGAGATCACTCATGCAAGTCCCTCTGAGCAAGCCCCAGCGCCCAACCCTGGGCATCTGGCCGTTTGACGAACGCGACCGCAAGCGTCAACCCGCATGATCAGATGCAGGCGTGCTGAGGCCGCTGCCCCTGCGCTGGCCAGCGGGGCCTCGGTGGCGCGCCAAAAAGAAACCCGGCCAGGGGGCCGGGTGCAACCCCTTGCGGGGCCTGCGCAGGGAGTCGGACGCAGGTTCGGGTTGGCGGGGTGTGACAGCGATGTTTGAGCTTAGACGCTGGGCCCGCTTTTTTCCAGCAGAGCTTGGACTGCGCAGTGCCCCTGACCCGGGCGGCAATGCCCGAAGCGCATGCCGGCGATGAGACCCATGAGCGTCACGGCGGTGGGGCGACGCAAATGTGTCAATGCGTAAATCCAAACTGAGCGCAGCAGGCCATCGCCGCATAGGCCCCGCCCGTCGTGATAAAACCGGCGGAGTGACGGGATGCTGCTGCAACGGATATTTGCAAAGCGCTTATTCAATGGTTTTCGAGGTAACAACGAGAAACATTTGAACCTTATTTTTCACGACTCTGCCCTTAGTATCGCGCCCTGTTCATGGTGTGTCTGGCTGATTCACAAATGCCGCGTGATCTGCTTCCAGACCTGCCAGCTCTCTCGAATGCCTTGCTGGCCAGGGAGTGATTTTTCAGGGAATACGCGTGTGAAACTCGAAACCTTCGTGCCCATCGCCATGGGCTTGCTTCAGGAGCCAGGACTGCGTTTTGAGGTCTTCCTCAACAGCCGGATCCGCATTCATCGCCCCGAGGCCCCACGCACCATGGTGATGCACCTCATGATTTATGTGGTTCAGACCCTTGAGCGGGCTGATTCCGATCTGATTCAATTGGCGGCGCGTAATTTTGGTGCGATATACCGTGAAGCCTTGAAGCAGTGGGCGGCTGATCCGGAGGCGCAAGAGCCTTTTCGGTACCTGATAGATACTGAGATATTTACACTTTGATAGTGTCTTGTCAGAGTTCAAATCATTCGATGGCCCCTTGATTCGTTTGAAGGGTTGATTGAAGGGTTGATTGATAAATATCAGCGGTGTTTCTTTATCGGTTCGTCCGCTGTTTTTGTATCTGGTTACTTTTGTTGCTCACATTTGTTGGAATGTATCGTCAACGCTCCCTAGCATGAATCCCTTTCAGGAGATTCCATGGCGATTCAACCTAACTTCTTTGGCAAACGCGATCCTGATGGCGTGGCTTCCCGGGTTCAGCCCGGTGCATCGGCTCAGCCCGGTGCCGGCCTTGCGCCCTCGCAGTCCTCCAAGACGGGGGCTCCCAGTCCGGTCGCGCAATCTGTCCCGGTGGAGGCAACGGTCAAACCCGCCCCTGCCGAAGGCGGCAGTCGCCTCACCGTGGGGCCCAACATCAAACTCAAGGGCGTTGAGATCACCGATTGCGACACGCTGGTCGTCGACGGCATGGTGGAAGCCACCATGGACTCGCGCTTGATGCAGATTTCGGAGCAGGGGTCTTTCCGGGGCGCGGCTGACATCGATCTGGCCGAGATCAAAGGGCGTTTTGAGGGCAGCCTCAATGTGCGCGGCAAACTGATCATCCACGCCACGGGCCAAGTCAGCGGAAAAATCCGTTACGCCAAACTGATTGTTGAAGATGGCGGGCAGTTGAGTGGTGACATCGAGTGCGGATTGGGTGCGCCGTCTGGCCTGGCCCGCCCAAAAGCCGATGTGGTCCTGGCCTCTCAGATCACGGACGCGGTTCCCAAATCGGCCCCCGTGCTCTGAAGGCGGCGCGGGCACGCGCTGGCGTGCGGCTTGCCAGGGGCGAACAGGCTGGGGGCCGGCCCTGGCATCAGCCCTGTGGCGGTGGCTCTTGGTCTTTGAGCCACCGCCACAGGGTGGCCCGGCTCACCCCCAAGGCCCGTGCGGCGTCTTGATGGCGGCCTTGATGGTGGAGCAAGGCGTTTCTTGCCTGCTCGGTGCGACCCTTCGGGTCGCTGGCGGGCAGCGGCGGCCACAGGCGGTCCAGCCTGACCCAGTCCACGGTGTCCAGCTTGTCAGTGCCCCGCAGTGCCACGGCAATTCTGTCCATCAGGTTGCCCAGTTCCCGGACATTGCCCGGCCAGCGATGGCTGAGCAGTGCTGCCGTGGCCCTGTGCAGCACCTCGGCAGCTGGCCAGGCCAGGCCCTGCTGGCGCAGGCTGCGCTCAAGCAGGGCATGGGCCAGCTGGGGCAGGTCGGCGCTGCGTTGGCGCAATGGGGGCAGTTCCAGCCGCAGCACTTCAAGGCGATAGAACAGGTCTGCACGAAAGCGGCCTTCGGTCACCCAGTCTTGCAAGGGGCGGTGGGTGGCTGCCAAAACCCGGACATCCACGGGAATGGCGCCGGTCGCCCCCAGGCGCTGGATCTCGCCCTCCTGCAGAACCCGCAGCAGGCGGCTCTGCAGTGGCAGGGGCAGGTCACCGATCTCGTCCAGGAACAGCGTACCGGTGTGGGCTCTTTCGAACAGGCCGCGTCGGCCGCCACGCCGGGCGCCGGTGAAGGCCCCGTCTTCGTGGCCGAAGAGTTCGCTCTCCAGCAGCCCTTCGGGCACGGCGGCACAGTTCACGGCCACAAAAGGGCGGGCAGCCCGCGGACTGGCGTTGTGCATGGCCTGTGCCATCAGCTCTTTGCCGGTGCCGGTTTCGCCGGTGATCAGAACCGGCAGGTCGGTGGGGGCGAAGCGGCGTGCGTCATCCACCACGTGAAGCCAGGGAGGGCTGGTACCGATCAGGTCTTCAAAGCGATGCCGGGCCGTGCCTTGTTCTTCACGCTTGCGCATGCGCAGCCGGTTGTCCGCTTCGTGGATGGCCTGGGCGGCGTACAGCGTCAGTGTGGCGCCGACCACTTCGCCGCCGTCGGCCCAGGGCATCAGACTGGCGACCCAGTCGCGCTGGCGCAGGTTCAGCACGCTCTGACGCGCCTGCAAGGGGGCCGTGGCGGACCAGCCCAGTTCAGGCCAGAGTTCGTCCAGGCGCCCTTGGGGCGCCTGAGCGGATTGCCAGCCCAGTGCCTGAAGCATGGCTGGGTTGGCGGCGATCAGGCGACCCTCGCGATCGACCGCGAGCACGGCATCCTGCAGGTTTTGCAGCACGCCATGAATCTGCGCGTAACGTTCGCGTTCCAGTTGCCGTACCCGGGCCAGGTCCAGCGCGTTGTCGAAGCCTTGCCGGATGCTGTCCAGCGAATAGGCAAGGATGCCTGTCAGTCCCAGCTCGTTCGCGAGTTCGAGCACCAGGCTCGATCCCACCACCACCCGACAGCCTTCGGCCCGGAACAGGGCCAGCGTCTGGCGGGCGTCCTCCGGTGTCCTGTAGGCCTGCTGGAGCACCTCGATGTTCAGCAAGGTCTTCACAGATTCCAGCTCCGGGATGGTTTGGCCGTAGGTGAGGATGCCCACTCGGTCGGTGCTGGCGCGGGCTTGGATCAGTGCCTGCAGGATGTCGAAGCCTGTCAGCTGGATCGTGGCCACGGGTGCCTGCAGGTGGCGTCGCAGCAGGCTGGCGTTCGAGCCGGCACTCACAAACACGTCCACACTGCCACTGGCCAGTCGCTCTCGCGCCAGATCCAGCGTTCGATCAAAGCTGCCATCGACCACTTCGATTTCGGCTCGATGGCGGTATTCGGCCAGCACAGGCTGGGCCAGTTGGCGGATGGCAGGGTAGCTCAGGAAGCAGAGGCGGGGCAGGGCCATGGCGTCTCCTTGTGATGTTTCATGATTGTTGCTTTAAGGTTTCATGAAACATGAGCCGCACGCGACAAAACAAGAAAATCGAGCAGTGACAAGGACTTGCGATCGTCTTCGGGTTGGCACGGGGCCTGCATTCAGTGGGCAGGGAACACACACAAGGAGACACCCATGACACCCATGACGCCCCGCGGTTTGCGACGCCGAAACCTGCTGCTGGCCACCGGTGCCGGCCTGTCTGGCCTGGCCCGGGCCCAAGGACCGACGCCGCGATGGCCTGCCAAGCTGGTAACCATCGTGGTCCCTTATTCGCCGGGTGGCGGGACTGACATCGTGGCCCGGATCGTGGCCCAGCGGCTGTCCGAGCATTGGGGTGTCTCGGTGGTGGTGGACAACCGCTCTGGCGCCAACGGGGTCATCGGGTCCCAGCACGTGGCCAAGCAGCCGCCAGATGGCCTGACCCTGCTGATGGTGGTGGGCTCGCATGCCATCAATCCGGTGCTGATGAAGGCGCTTCCTTACGACACCCCCCGTGCCTTCACCCCCATCACCCGCCTGGCTGACTCGCCCATGGTGCTCGTGGTCTCGGCCAAAGCCCCCTACAAGGACTTGCGCGAACTGATCGAGGCCGCCCGCAAGGAACCCATGGCAGTCGGCTATTCGGAAGGGCAGACCCGGCTGACTGGTGAGTTGATGCGGCAAGCGGCCCAACTGAAGACCGAAGGGGTGCCTTACAAGGGCGGCGCCCCCATCATGGTCGACATCATTGGCGGGCATCTGCCCATGGGGGTGACCAGCGTTCTGACCGCGCTGCCCCATGTTCAGTCGGGCAGTTTGCGTGTGATCGGGGTGGCCGCAGCGGAGCGCATGCCCCTGTTCCCGGACGCGATGACCTTCCGCGAACTGGGCTATGCCCAGGTCGAGTCCCTGAGTTGGTATGGTCTGTTCGGGCCTGCCGGGCTGCCTGCGGCCCTGGTCGCGCAGATCAATGCGGACCTGCGGCGCATCACGGCCGACCCTGCGCTGCAAAAGCAGCTCACGGCGCAAGGTGCGCAGGTGGTGCTCACGCCGCCTGAGGAGTTCGCCCGCTTCCTGCAGGCCGAGACCGGCAAATGGGCCCAGGTGGCTCAGCGCGGTGGCATCCAGCCTGAATGAACGGCTGAATCGCACCAACGTCCTCTGATTCATTTTTCTACTCTTTAGGAACCCAAGCCATGGCCGCCTCGATCGCCCAACTCAAGCAACGTCTCTCTCAACCCGGCCTGGTGATCGCACCGGGTGTCTATGACATGGTCTCACTGCGCCTGGCCGACCGCTTCGGCTTCGAGGCCTTGTACATGACGGGCTTCGGCACCGTGGCCTCCCACCTGGGCCTGCCGGATGCTGGGTTGGCCACCTACAGCGACATGCAGGGGCGTGGGGGGGGGGGGGGGGGGGGGGGGGGGGGGG